>CAZJWF010000179.1:0-4597 GCA_964549375.1 uncultured Neomegalonema sp. | reverse complement strand
CCCAGACCCAGTACAATCTCGCGATTTGACCAAGCGTCAAGGCGTGCCGCAGCGCTACCTTGAACAGGTGATGCAACAGCTTGTGCATGAAGGTATTTTGCGCGGAGTACGCGGCCCCAAAGGCGGGTATACCCTCGCCCGCGAACGGCGACGTATCACGGTCAGCGAAATCGTCCGTATCGTGGATGCTCTGGAACGCAAGGACGAAACCCTTCCCGCCTCTGCGCTCAATGATCAAATCATTCGCCCGCTTTGGGATGAGATAGGGGCACTGACGCTTGGCAAGTTGGACAAAGTGACTGTCGAACAGCTTTGCACAGAGGCGCAAGAGCACAATCTGGGACCGGACGATGACACAACGCCGGACTTCACGATCTGAGGAATCTACGTGGACTTCCGCCCGCGCGCGCGTCACGTTGAGCCAAGGTACTTTCAAAAAACGATTCAGCTTCGGGGATTGATTATGACGGCCACGCTTTTTGCACGCGGACGCATCTACGACAACATCACTCAGATGACTGGCGGCACGCCGATGGTACGCTTGTCCAAAATGACTGAGGCTCACGGGGTCGCGGCGGAAATTCTGGCGAAGCTGGAATTCTATAACCCACTGGCCAGCGTAAAAGACCGCATCGGCGTGTCGATGATTGATGCGCTCGAAGCGTCGGGCGAACTGAAACCCGGTGGCACCGTGATCGAGCCGACCTCGGGCAATACCGGCGTCGGGCTTGCCTTTGTTTGTGCAGCGCGGGGCTATCCGCTGATCCTGTGTATGCCGGAAAGCATGTCGGTTGAGCGGCGTAAAATGCTGGCTTTGCTGGGGGCCAAGCTAGAGCTGACACCGAAGGAAAAAGGCATGAAAGGTGCGATTGAACGCGCCGAAGATCTAAAAAACAGCACCCCCGGCGCGATCATTCCACAGCAATTTCAGAACTCTGCAAACCCCGCCGTTCATACACGCTCGACAGCGCTGGAAATTCTCGAAGATACGGACGGCAAGTTTGATGCCCTGATCTCTGGTGTGGGGACCGGCGGCACGATTACCGGCTGTGCAACCGTCTTTAAAGAAAAGGGGCACAGCGCGCAGATCATCGCAGTCGAACCCGAGGACAGCCCCGTGATCTCAGGCGGCGATCCCGGTCCGCACATGATTCAGGGAATCGGAGCTGGGTTCATTCCCAAAAACCTCGATACATCGCTCGTCTCGCGCACTGTGACCATCAGCAACAGCACTTCGCTAGACACTGCCCGCGAAATCGCCCGATTGGAGGGCATCCCCGTCGGCATCTCCTCCGGGGCGGCGGTTGCAGCGGCACTAGAAGTGGGCGCAGAAGATGCGATGAAGGGCAAAACGCTGGTCGTCATTATCCCCAGTTTCGCAGAGCGGTATCTGTCCACGGCGCTGTTTGAAGGGCTGGCCTGAGCACCATGACCGACGACGAACTGGAACGCTATGCACGGCATTTGATCCTGCGCGAGATTGGTGGGCCGGGGCAAGCCAAGCTGCGGAGCGCGCGGGTGCTGAGCATTGGCGCGGGCGGGCTTGGGTCACCGCTATTGTTGTATCTTGCGGCGGCAGGGATCGGGACGCTAGGCATCATCGACGACGATGTGGTCTCGCTATCAAACCTACAAAGGCAAGTGCTTTACGCCACAAAGAAAGTCGGGGCACCGAAGGTTGACGCCGCGAAAGACATGCTGTCCGATTTGAACAACGGCGTGAACATCGAAGCGTACGCCACACGGATCACGCGGGAAAACGCACAGGAGATTTGCGGCCAGCACGATCTAATCTGCGACGGGTCGGACAATTTCGATACGCGCTATCTGATAAATGAAACCTGTGTGACGCTGGGTATCCCGCTTATCGCGGGTGCAATTGGGCAATGGGACGGACAGCTTTCAGTCTATGCCGCACATAAGAGCGCGCCATGTTACGCTTGTGTCTTTCCAGAACGCCCAGAAGCGGGAGTTGCCGCAACCTGTGCCGAGGCCGGGGTCGTCGGAGCGTTGCCCGGAATTGTCGGATCGATGATGGCGATGGAAGTCATCAAGACGATCACCGGCGCAGGCGAAAGCCTCGCTGGGCGGCTGTGGCTTTACGATGCGTTATCTGCTGAGGCGCGGACGCTAAAAATCTCCAAGCGTGACGATTGCAAGATTTGTGGGCATATTTCCTGAGCATTTCGAACTCAGGGGTATTTCTATGACGTATCTCACGATTTTAGTGGCGGCTGTTGCCGGGTTTGCCGTTGGCGCCGTCTGGTACATGGGCCTGTCCACCCGATGGATGACCGCCGTCGGACGCACCGAAGAAGAGATAAAAGCGGATCAAAACCCTCTACCCTTCATCATTGCGTTTCTGGGGGCATTATCAGCTGCCGCCGTGATGCAGCATCTGTTTGCCGTCGCAGGAGTGAGCGGGGTGTGGCGCTGTTTTGGGTATGGCGCGGGCATCGGGTTCTTTGTCGTCATGCCGTGGGTCATTCTCCACTATGCCTTCGCGGGCAGACCCAAGAGCCTGTGGTGGATTGATGGCGGCCATACAGTCGCCGCCTTCGCTGTCATGGGTTTGGTGCTGGGCTTTTTCATCTAACCCAGCGCACGGAAGAACTCAGTCGTAATCGACAACGTTTCCCCCTGCGCCTTTGCTGGAGCAGGGGTCTCTTATCTGGCTGTCGCCGACCCTCAGCTCGGTTCTTCGTCTTCCGGAGCATCGCCTTTCGGCAGATTGAACAGCTCGTCGGCTGTCATCTCTTTTGGCGCTTCTGCCTCTTCTGCTGGCGCGGCAGGCATTTCGTTGAAGGCGAGCGATTCCTCGGTGCTGAGCAGCGCACCCTCTTCAGGTGCGGCAACGGTTTCCGTAATGCCTGCCTTTTTCGCCGCCTTCTTGACGGCCTCGTCCAGCTCCATCTGACGGCACATGCCCAGGGCGACCGGGTCAATCGGCTGGATTTGCGCCATATTCCAGTGAGTTTTCTCGCGGATCGACTGAATCGTCGGTTTGGTCGTCCCGACAAGCTTACTTATTTGACCATCGCTCAATTCAGGGTGGTTTCGCACCAACCAAGCAATCGCAGCAGGACGTTCTTGCCGCTTTGACAATGGCGTATAACGGGGGGCTTTGCGTTTTTGTGGCGGCAGGGCTTTGCGCTCGATGAGGCGTAGGCGCTTTTTCGGGTCTTTCTCGCACGCTTCGATATTTTCGCGAGTCAACTCGCCCGCAGCCACGGGATCGTGGCCTTTCATACCAACTGCAACCTCGCCATCGGCAATGCCAGAGACCTCTAGCGGGTGCAAATCGACGAAGGCCGCGATCTGATCAAACGTCAGCGAAGTGTTATCAACCAGCCAGACAGCGACGGCTTTGGGCATCAGGGGTTGCGACATTGGAACACTCTTCGTTAGGACAGGTGGGAATGGGCGCGCCCTGCCAGAGCGCGTCCACCGGGACCTGAAATTTCCGGGAACAAAAACCGATATAAGGCCGAATGGTGGGTTTTGCCAAGCCCTGACATTCGCCCGAGGAGATGAAGATGAACCGCAAAACCTCGCTCGGCGCGATTGGCGCGCTGGTTATTGGAGCCGTCATCGCGTGGCAGAACGGCAGGCTGGACCAGTTTATCGGCCAACAATTCGGCAATCAGACGGGCAATGCCGTCACGTCGAGCACGTCTGGTCAGCGCCAGAAAAGTCGCAGTTCGCAATCGCAGCAGGGAGACTTCGATTTCTATGTGTTGGCAATGTCCTGGTCGCCAACCTTCTGTGAGGACGATACACGCAATTCAGACCAATGCAGCGGGCGGCGGCCTTACGGCTTTGTCGCGCATGGCCTGTGGCCACAATACGAAAAGGGGTGGCCCGAGAACTGCGACGTTCGCGCTCGCGTCTCAGATCGCACCGTCAGTGAGATGCTGCCAATTATGCCCGCCAAAGGTCTAATCTTCCACCAATGGAAAAAACACGGCACCTGCTCAGGCATGCAGCCGGACGATTATTTCGACACGGTTCAAAAAGCATGGCGCAAAGTGAAGATTCCGACGACTTTTGACGGGCTGTCGCGCACCGTCACCGTAAAGCCGTCTGTCATCGAAGACGCATTTATCGAAGCCAATCCGACCCTGAACAAGAGCATGATCTCGATCCAGTGCAACCGCAAACGCCTGCGCGAAGTGCGGGTATGTTTCGATAAAGACCTGAACTTCCGCCAATGCAGCCAAGAAGTGCAGCGTGAATGCCGGGATAATGCCGTGAGAATGCCACCCGTCCGGGGGTGAGGCGCGTTCGTTCAGCAAGCTGACCAATTGCTCTATTGGAGCGATTTAGCGTGCAGAGCACCCTGAACTTTAGATAGGGAATAGTCGTGGCGCGCGGTGGACAGACGATCAGCGACCAAACCGCTCTGGGGATTGCCATTATCCTCGCGTCGGTCTTGATGATGGCTTTTGCGGATGCCTTAGTGAAGTTGGTCAGCGATGACCTGACGATATGGCAAATATTTTTTGCGCGCTCGCTGTTTGGTATCCCGATCCTGTTCGTTCTGGCCAAAACCGGAAATGTGAGCCTGAGACTGCGCGCACCGCTGTGGGTACTGGGG
>CAZJWF010000178.1:0-4605 GCA_964549375.1 uncultured Neomegalonema sp. | reverse complement strand
TGGTGGCCAGGGGGAGACTTGAACTCCCGACCTCACGATTATGAGTCGTGCGCTCTAACCAGCTGAGCTACCTGGCCACAAGAGCGGTGCTGATACCGCCGAAAGCGGCTTAAATCAACCGTTTTGATCGGGCCTCAAGGCATTCGGGAAGAAAAGCTGCTGCCCATCACGTCGATAGGCGGCAATGGCGGTCTGTCCGTCCTCCGATAATAGCCAATCAATAAAGGTTTGCGCGGGGGCAGTCTTAACTGAGGGACAGGCTTCGGGATCGACGAGAATCACACCGTATTGATTGAAAAGCGATTCATCGCCTTCCACGGCAATCTCAAAATCAGCTTTATTGGCAAAGCTGATCCAGGTCGCGCGATCCGTCATGGTATAGGCACCCATCCCCACGGCGACGTTCAGCGTCGCACCCATGCCAGAGCCGGTTTCGCGATACCACGTCCCGGAGGCATCGGAGGGGTCGATCTCGGCGGCCTCCCACAGCTCGCGTTCTTTTTTGTGGGTACCAGAATCGTCCCCGCGTGAGGCAAAGAGTGCTTTGGCCGCCGAGACCTTTGTCAACGCATCAGTTGCGCTCTTGCCCTCGATGTTGGCGGGGTCATCCGGCGGGCCGACGACGATAAAATCATTGTACATCAAATCAAAGCGCTCAACCCCGCGCCCATCGGCAACAAAGTTTTCTTCTGCGGCTTTTGCATGGACGAGCAGTACGTCGCCATCACAGTTGCGGGCATTTCGGATTGCTTGTCCGGTCCCGACAGCCACGACATGCACGGTAATGCCGGTTTCCGCCTCGAACATAGGCAGCAAATGCGCGTAAAGCCCAGAATTGGCCGTCGAGGTCGTCGACTGGACGATGATCGACTCTGCGGCGGCGGGGGTGGCCATCAATAGGGCTGCGAGGGCGGGCTTTAGCATCAAGGGTCCTACAACACGATTTGCCCGCTCAGATATGCACGGGCCTGCGGCGACGTCGCAGCGTCAAAGAATTTTGAGGCAACAGTATGCTCTGCCACCACCCCGTTGTGCAAAAACAAAACGTCATCGGCAACCCTGCGTGCCTGTCCAATATCGTGGGTCACAAGGATGATCTTTGTACGCTTTTCAGCGGCATCTCGGACCATCCTTTCAATCGCGAGCGTCGCAGCGGGGTCAAGGCTGGCCGTGGCTTCATCCAGAAATAACGTTTCGGGATTAGAGGCCAGAGCGCGGGCAAGGGCGAGGCGCTGTTGCTCGCCGCCCGACAGGGCTTGAGCGGGCTGTTTGGCCCGGTCGCTCAGGTTGATGCGGTCGAGGATCTCGCGGCATCGCGCGCGCGCTTCGGCCTTGCCTGTTTCTCGTTTGAGGGCGAACATCAGATTGGCTTCGACGGACCGGCGCAGCATCACGGGGCGCTGGAAGACCATCGCTTGCCGTCCAACGGCTTCGACTGTGCCAGAGGTTGGCGCGACCAACCCGTGCAATACACGCAGCAGCAGGCTTTTCCCGGCTCCGTTTGGACCCATGATCGCGGTGATCCCCTCGGGCGAGATGTCCAGCGAGAGCGGACCAACTCGGCGAATACCGCCAGCCTCTAGGGTCAGGTCTTTCGTGCGGATTGGTTCAGGCATGGGCAAGCGCATGGGATTTGCGGCGCAGGGTCATGGCCAGCGCATTCACTGTCAACGCGATGACGAGCAAGATCAGACCGAGCGCGAGGGCCAGCGGCAAGTCGCCTTTTGACGTTTCCAGCGCAATCGCTGTCGTCATCACACGGGTCAGATGGTCAATATTCCCGCCAACGATAATCACGGCGCCCACCTCGGCAATCGCCCGACCAAAACCGGCCAACGCCACTGTGATCAGTGCGGTGCGGCCATCCCACAGCAAGGCGCGGATGGTCTCGCCGCGTGTTAGTTTCATCGAGCGGAATTGCTCGTCATATTCCGAATGCAAATCTTCAATTACTTGTCGGGATAAGGCGGCAATGATCGGGGCAATCAGGATTGTTTGCGCGATAATCATCGCGGTCGGCGTATAGAGCAGGCCAAAGCTGCCCAGCGGCCCGGCGCGCGAGAGGTTGAGATAGACCAGCAAACCAACCACCACCGGGGGCAGGCCCATCAGAGCGTTGATGAACACCAGCATCGCCCCGCGCCCTTTGAACCGCGAGATTGCCAACCAAGCTCCAAGCGGCAGGCCAATCAAACAAGCAAGTAAAATCGCAGTTAGCGAAACACGCAAAGACAGTCCGACGATTTCAATCAAATCGGCATCGGCAGAAAAAACCAGCGCAAAGGCCAGTCGGAAGGCGTCGGCAAAACTTTGCATAGCATGGTCTTAGCGCGGCTTGCGCGCCGGGGCCATCCTTCGCGTGCGGAAGATGATTAACCGCTTACGCCTCCCGCCCGGTATCCGGGGGAAGGTAAGAAAAACACGGCCGCAAGCTGGTCCTTGTCAGGCGGACGCTCAATGCGGCGTGCGGCCCGCCGCGCACGATTAAGCGGCGCTGAGGCGCAGATCGAAAAATCGGGCGAATCGTGATTGGCATGGCCTCGCGCCTGCTTTGCAATTCGGCGGAGCAGACGAAGCGCATAGCGCGGTAAATCCATCAGCACCGAGCGCAAAACGCGCAACCGTCGCTGAATTTCGATCAGCGAAATATTGACCTCGTCCGACTCCAGGTCAGGCATCGCGGGCACTGCAATCTGGCTGCGATCAATATCAAAACCGCACTGATCCACCATCAGGCAGGCTTGCGTGATCAACAGATACCGCGCCGACGCCTCGGCCCGCGACAGCACCGATCCGACAAAACCAAGAATCCAGTCTGAAAACCGACGCGAGACCGGACCAATGGCCAGAACCCCAAGCAAAACAACCAACCCCGCCAAAATACGGAGCAGCCTGAGCCGCTGAGTTTCCAAGGTCCGTTCGATGTCCACGCCGTCTGTTGCCTCTCATTTGATTCGATCAAACATATAGGAACTAAAAGTGAACAAAAATCAAGCAAAAAGACCCACCGCGCGCTCGTACAGCCGACTCGCCAAGTGGTACAAAACGCCAGCGCTATACCCCAACACGCAGCGCAACGGCCTTCTCCCCGCGCCACAACAAACCCAGCGCCAGCATTTTGATCACACACGGGATCACGGCATACGCAACGCTCAGCGCCAATAGCGCGGCGGGTTCATTCTCGGTTGCGGGCACAAATCCGATGACGCTTAGGAGTGGCAAGACAATCGCCGACCCCAGCGCCAGCGCGGCCTTGGCCTCAAAGGCCAACACACCGAAATGCGCGGCGGCTCGGTCTTCGCGTGCGTCGGCTTGCAGGCGATCCGCCAGGATCGACGGCGGTAACACAAGGTCCGCGCCAAAGCTGATGCCTGACAGCGCACAAATCACCACGAAGGGGACAACGTCCCCCGCGCCCAGCAGGGACGCCCAGATAAAACTGATAATCGCGAGTCCCATCGACAGCGCCCAAGCGCGGGCCTTGCCCGTGCGCGTGCTGACCCAACGCCACAGCGCCGTGCCCAATGCGCCTGCGATAAAATACGTCAGCAAGAACACCCCCGCGAGCGCCTCGGCATCCAGCCTGTCGCGGATGAAAAACAACACCAATAATGCGGGGATTGATGAGGCCAGCATACTGACGCCGTAAACCAAAAAGAACCAGCGGGTCTCACCCGATGCGGTCTTCAGGATGTACCACAGCGACCCGCCGCCTTGCTCTGGCGATCTGCCTAAAGGTGTTCTCATGCGCCAGCGCGCAAACGGGATCATCGCGAGCGCCATGAAAACGGCCAGCATCAAACCAACCCACATAAACGCGCGGGAGGCGGGCATGGATTGCGACAAGACGGGCGGCGCAGTGACGGCCAGCATCAATCCGATCAGGCCGAAGGCTTCGCGGATACTGACGATGCGAGTCTTCTCATGTTCATCGGATGACCAAACCGCGCCATCTGCACCGAGGCAGATGCTCAGGACACTATAGGCCGATGTTGCCAGTAGCATCATGACACTAAACCACAGCAGCGGAGGGCCGATGGGTTGAAACAACGCCCCAAAGGCGAGGACCAAAACTACACCCGCTGCGATCATAATCTTGAGGCGATGCGCCGCATACCGATCACTGAGCGCGCCGATCAGCGGGTCTTGCACAGCGTCAAACAGGCGCAATCCCAACAGCACGAGTCCAATCGCCCCCAGCGAGACGCCGAACTCGGTCGTAAAATAGTCAGGCGCGTGGATATAAAGCGGCAGTCCCGCGAAGGCGACGGGCAGCGCTAACCCGCCATACGAAAACAGGTCCCGGCGTTTCAACGCGGCGGTTGCGGGGCGCTTAGTGTCATTCATCAAGAGACAGATGCGGCGATTGGCGAAAGGATCAACGGTCCCTTCGCGTTTTAGGTGCGGTGATGTATGCACGCGGCATGACTTTTCTGACCCTCTCTCGTGAAGTGGTGACCCAAACCGAGGTCAAAGGTTCGCGCTTTATCGCTCATATCATTCCGATGGTTCAGTGGGAGCGGCGTCTGGAAGAGTTGGCGGTGGAACATCGCAAGGCCAGTCATATCTGCACCGCGACCCGTCGGGTGAGCGATGACAACTCTG
>CAZJWF010000177.1:0-4617 GCA_964549375.1 uncultured Neomegalonema sp. | reverse complement strand
CGTCTGGAATCCGCGTAAACACTGTCGGCAATGCGCACTCAGGTTCGCATCCATTCCAAAAAATCATTTTTGTTATGTTATAACATAACATATATCCCTCGAAGAATTTTCGAATCATGAGGCTTTTATGCGCATGCGGGGCGAGGAGATGCAGGAGGAGGTTTTGGCTGTTTTGGTCCGCAATCGCGGTGCGCTGGCGGCCTATGACGTGCTTGAAAAACTGCGTCCGTCTCACCCAAACATCGCGCCGACTACTATCTATCGGGCGCTTGCAGCTCTGACAGAGCGTAGGCAAGTGCATCGTCTTGAGTCGCGCAACGCCTTCATCGCTTGTAAATGTGCTCAACACGAACACGATGCCATCCTGTCGATCTGCAGCGACTGTGGCATGGTTGAGGAGAATGTCGCGCCCAGCATAACGACGAAGCTTTCCAGTCTCACTGAAAAATCCGGGTTTGCGGCCTCGCGCCACGTCATAGAGGTTCATGGCGTCTGTGCGTCGTGTGGTGAACCGGACGGTTCAGAATGAGACGACATTTTGAACGCGGCGTGAGTCTCCTCCTCCTCGGGGCATTGCCCCGATTGGCAGGCGCAGGGTTCATCGTAGCCGCGCTTTGGGCAGGGTTTTTCTGGGCGACCTACACACCGGGGGCGCTATGAGCACCGCGCTTGCGTTCCAGAATTTGACGCTGGGCTATGATCGCTACCCAGTTGTGCAAGACCTTCAGACCGAGATTGCGGATGGAAGTCTGACAGCGATTGTTGGCCCCAACGGCGCTGGCAAGTCCACGTTGCTCAAGGGCTTGGTTGGCACGCTCGCGCCGCTCGACGGTCAGGTGTCTTTTGGAACGGCTTCACGAGATGACATCGCTTACTTGCCGCAACAATCGACGATCGACCGATCATTCCCTCTGTCCGTGAGTGACCTCGTTGCGATGGGATTGTGGCGCGAGGTCGGCCCCTTTGCGACGCTGCAAGCAAAGCATCACGTGCGTATCGCAGAGGCAATCGCAACCGTCGGGTTGGAGGGCTTCGAGAAACGTCCTGTTGGTGCGCTGTCGGGCGGACAGTTTCAGCGCGCGCTCTTTGCGCGTCTCCTGTTGCAGAACGCGCAGTTGGTTCTTCTCGATGAACCATTCAACTCCATCGACGCTGGGACGATGGCCGATCTGATCGCGCTTGTCGGGAAATGGCATGGCGAGGGTCGCACGATTCTCGCTGTGATGCATGATTTCGAGACCGTTCGTGCCCACTTTCCCGAGACGCTGATGCTGGCTCGTGAACTGGTGGCTCACGGTCCGACGGCAAAGGTTCTGACGGCGGAGAACCAATTCCGGTCACGCCAGATGTGCGAAGCCTGCGCAGGGCCGCCTCACACCTGTGGAAAGTCCGCTGCATGATCTGGGAAACTGTTGTTCAGCCCTTTGCCGAGTTCGGCTTTATGCGGCGCGCGCTTTTGGGCTGCATTGCGATTTCGATTGGCGGCACGCCCATCGGTGTCTTCTTGATGCTGCGGCGGATGAGTCTGACCGGCGATGCGATGGCCCATGCAATCTTGCCCGGTGCAGCGGTCGGGTATTTGGTGTCCGGGCTCTCGCTCGGCGCGATGACCGTTGGCGGGCTGATTGCCGGGATGACGGTGGCGTTGCTTTCAGGCTTTGTCACCCGAATGACAGCGCTGCGCGAAGATGCAAGCCTTGCGGCCTTCTATTTGATCTCACTGGCCCTCGGCGTGCTGATTGTCTCGACCCGTGGCAGCAATGTGGACTTGATGCACGTCCTGTTCGGCACGGTTCTCGCCCTCGATGACGCGGCGTTGATCTTGCTCTGCTCCATTGCGAGTCTGTCCGTCATGACGCTCGCGCTGGTGTTCCGTGTGCTGGTGCTGGAATGTGCCGACCCGCATTTTCTTCGGTCGGTCAGCCGGTTAAGCGCGGTGACACACTTCGTTTTCCTTGCGCTGGTTGTGTTGAATCTTGTCAGTGGTTTTCACGCGCTCGGCACGCTGATGGCGGTCGGGATCATGATATTGCCCGCTGCGGCAGCGCGCTTTTGGACAGCAAGCATTGGCGGCCTCATCACCGTTGCCGTCATGGTCGCCATGCTCGCGAGCGTGAGCGGTCTGTTGCTTTCCTATCATTACAGTTTGCCTTCGGGACCCGCGATCATTCTCGTCGCCGGGCTCTTTTATGCCGTTTCGTTAGCGGTCGGGCCGGTCGGCAGTCTCGCTGCACAGACCTTACAACGCCGCACCTTAGAATTCTGAAAGGATCAGTTCCATGCACAGCCGCAGGACAGCGCTAAAAATTGCCACGGGTCTTCTCGCCCTTTCGTTTTCATCGCCTTCAATGTCGGCTGACCGTCAACCCATTGCGGTTGTCGCGACCTTTTCGATTTTGGGTGACATGGTGGAGAGGATTGGTGGAGAGCATGTCGCTGTTACCACGCTTGTCGGTCCGGGCGGCGATGCGCATGTCTACAAACCGACCCCAGCCGCCGCCCGAGATGTCAGTGAGGCAGACCTGCTGGTCGTCAATGGGCTTGGTTTTGAGGGTTGGCTTGATCGTTTGATTGATGCCTCAGACTTCGACGGTATTCGCGTCGTCGCGACCCGGGGGATTGAGCCGATTTCCTTCGACGAAGATGAGGAGCATCACGACGACGAAGAACATCATGATGATGAAAAGCATGCGGGCGAAGCAGATGAGTCCGGCGACGAACATGATGATCATGCGGAAGGCGACGCCCATGATCACGGTGTTTTCGATCCGCACGCCTGGCAGAGCCTTGGCAATGCCGTGCAATATGTCGACACCATCACGGCAGCACTGGCCCAAACCAATCCGGAGAAAGCAACCGATTTCTATCGGAATCGCGCCGCCTATATTACCGAGATCGAAGCTCTCAACACCGACATCCACGCGCTCGTCGCGAATTTGCCCAAGAGCCGCAGAACGGTCGTCACATCGCATGACGCCTTTCAGTATTTTGGTCGAGACTACGGGATAACATTCCTTGCACCGCAGGGGCTGAGCACCGAGTCAGAAGCGTCGGCAAAGGATGTCGCCCGGATGATCGAACATATTCGCGAAGACGGGATCACCGCTGTCTTTCTGGAAAACGTCGCGGATGGTCGCCTGCTGGAACGCATCGCCGACGAGACCGGAGCCACCATCGGCGGCACGCTCTATCCCGGCGCGCTTTCCGGCCCGGACGGACCCGCAGAGACCTATCTCGACATGATGCGCCACAACGCGAAGACGCTCGCAGCAGGACTGAATTCTTGAACAAGGGAGATGAAATTGCCCAACGAAGATAAACGCCTTCCCGTTACCGTTCTTTCTGGATTTCTCGGTGCTGGAAAGACGACACTGCTCAATCGTGTTCTGAACAATCGCGAAGGACGTCGGGTTGCGGTCATCGTCAACGACATGTCTGAGGTTAACATCGACGCCGATCTTGTGCGCGCTAACACTGAGTTGTCACGGACGGACGAAACGCTCGTAGAGATGTCGAATGGGTGCATCTGCTGCACGCTGCGCGACGACCTGCTGGCGGAAGTCCGGCGTCTGGCCGCCGAAGGGCGTTTCGATTATCTTCTCATCGAGTCGACAGGTATTTCCGAACCGCTACCGGTCGCCGCCACCTTCGATTTCCGCGACGAGGACGGTGAGAGCCTGTCCGATGTGTCTCGTCTCGACACCATGGTAACAGTCGTCGATGCCGTGAACCTGCTGCGCGACTATTCCAGCCACGATTTTCTTCGCGACCACGGCGAGACCGCGGATGAGGAAGACGACCGCACGCTGGTCAACCTGTTGGTCGAGCAGATCGAGTTCGCTGATGTGGTCATTCTCAATAAGGTTGCCGACGCCAGCGCGGGTCAGGTCGATGCTGCGCGCAAAATAATACGCAGCCTAAATGCTGACGCGCGTATCATCGAGACCAGTCATTCAGACGTGCCCGCGGACGCTATTTTAGACACGAAGTTGTTCGATTTAGGCAAGGCGCATGAGCACCCGATGTGGGCTAAAGAGCTTTACGGTTTCGCCGACCACGTGCCTGAGACCGAGGAATATGGTATCACCTCGCACGTCTATCGAGCAAGGCAACCCTTCGATCCAGAAAAGATCCACGCCATTTTGAACGGCGAACTGCCGGGTGTCATCCGCGCGAAGGGCCACTTTTGGCTCGCGACGCGGCCCGAATGGGTGGCGGAATTCTCGCTGGCCGGGGCGCTTTCCTCGGTTCGCCCGATTGGTACATGGTGGGCTTCGGCGCCGCCGAGCAGTTGGCCCGATGATGAGGGCGTCCG
Organism: uncultured Neomegalonema sp.; assembly: GCA_964549375.1. Classification (GTDB taxonomy): domain Bacteria; phylum Pseudomonadota; class Alphaproteobacteria; order Rhodobacterales; family Rhodobacteraceae; genus JAHDDY01. The sequence continues at coordinate 302 of CAZJWF010000177.1, read as the reverse complement.
AGCTTATCTCAAGGAACGCTGGGCTGAGCCATGGGGCGACCGGCGGCAAGAGATCGTGTTCATCGGCGCGGATATCGATTGGCCCGGACTCAGCGCGAAGCTCGATAAGGCGCTGGTGCCTGAGGACCGTGCGTCTTCACCCGCGATGCTGCCTGAACTTCCCGCTCTCGCTGATCCATTCCCGATCTGGCGCATGCAGGAGGCCGCCGAATGATGTATCAGCGTGAGGTGATCTCAGACGCAGCTATCGGGGTTGGTATCGCGGACCGAAAAGAAGATCTCAGTGTGATCGCCAAGCCCGG
>CAZJWF010000176.1:0-4652 GCA_964549375.1 uncultured Neomegalonema sp. | reverse complement strand
CTAGTTCTTCTGAAATACCCAAAAAATGCCTGAAGGAAGCGTGTTGCGAGGTCGAAGGGTTGTTGATGCAGCATTGCTTTGGATGACAACCGCCTCCGGGAAAAACCCTGAGGCGGCGTTGGAAAATTCAACCTACCACGCCGCCCAAGTAAGTGAGCGTTTAGGCAAAGATGAAATCATCTTGGTCAATTTGTGATTGAAGCGTTCCAAGGATCGTTATGGATCCCGTACCGTAATCGACGGTCGTATCCGTACCATCATCGGTAATGTTGAGGTTGCCGAAAGCTAGATTGATTCCTGAGAAATCAATCACATCAATCCCATTTTGGAAGCTACTGATCGTATCGTCACCGTCATTCCGACCGAAGGCGAAAGAGTCGGCACCGCTGCCTCCAAACAGGACATCGTCACCCGCTCCTCCAATCAGAGTGTCGGCACCATCACGACCAAAGAGTCGATCCGCTCCTCTGCCGCCCTCCAGCGTATTGACACCGTCGGTGCCTCGCAGGTTGTCATCAAAGTCGGAACCGCTGATATTTTCAATGGAACTGTAAGTATCGCCATCGGCATCCCCTCGGTTGACCGATGTATTATTGAGGTCGGCAAGAACGCCAGCCGCTGCATTTGCATAACTCGCAGTGTCGATGCCGCTGCTACCGAATAGTTGGTCGCCGCCTTCGCCGCCCTCAAGAACATCATTGCCGCCACGACCGAAAAGCTGATCGGCACCCTCACCACCGCTCAACGTATTTGCGGTATCCGTACCTCTCAGATTATCACCGAAGGCTGTGCCAGCCAGATTCTCGATCGAACTGTATGTATCTCCGGCTGCGTCTGCCGTGTTTACCGAACTGTTATTAAGGTCGGCGACGACGCGACCAGAAGCATTCGCATAACTTGCGGCGTCGATTCCACTGCTACCAAACAATCTATCCGCACCTTCTCCGCCTTCGAGAATATCGTTTCCAGCGCGCCCAAACAGTTGATCATCGCCGCCGCCACCTTGCAGCGTATTTGATCCGTTGGTGCCTCGCAGATTGTCGTTGAAGTCAGAACCGGTTAGACCTTCAATAGAGCTATACAAATCACCATCCGCTTCGCCACTGTTAACGGTGCTGTTGTCGAGATCGGCAATAACGCCTGTTGCGGCGTCCTCGTAACTTGCCGTGTCAGTACCCAATCCGCCAAACAGCCGATCAGCGCCGGCACCGCCATTCAGTACATCCGCCCCACCACGAGAGTTCAGGATGTCATCGCCGTCTCCGCCAATTAGCTCGTTGGCGCCATCTGTCCCTCTCAAACGGTCGATGTGATCCGAACCGATAAGATTCTCGATGACACTATAAGTGTCGCCCGTGGCTTCCCCTTGGTTAATGGCGCTGTTGCTGAGATCAGCGAGCACGCCAACTGCCGCATTTTCGTAGGTTGCCGCATCTGTTCCGCTGCTGCCGAACAACCTATCCGCTCCAAGGCCGCCTTCTAGAATGTCGTCGCCGCCACGACCAAATAGCTGATCGTTTCCATCTCCGCCACGCAGCGTGTTTGCCGCCTCAGTTCCGCGAAGATTATCGTCAAAGTTTGAGCCGCTCAGGATTTCGATTGAGACATAGGTATCACCAGCAGCGTCACGTGAATTAACGCTGGAGTTTGCAAGGTCAGCAATAACCCCACGGGTTGCGCTACCGTAAGAAGCGGTATCTTGACCATCGCCGCCGTTCAGTGCATCCGCGCCGTTACCGCCGTCGAGAATGTTATCTTGAGAATTCCCGCGGATACTATCGTCGAACTGCGAACCAAGCACACTCTCGATACTTATCAAGGTATCGCCAGCACCGTGATCGAACCCGGTTGCGCTGTTGGTGGCAAGGTTGATGTCGGCGCCAGCCGTTGAGTTGGCGTAACTCGCGGTATCGATACCTGAACCGCCATTAAGCAAGTCGTTACCGGCACCTCCGCGCAAAATATCATCGCCTTGCCCGCCGATAAGCTGGTTGCGGCCGGTCGTTCCGATCAAAACGTCCGCGAATGCCGATCCATTCACATGCTCGACTGACGAGATGGTATCTCCCTCGGCGTCGCCCCCCGATCCTTCTCCAGTTTCGAGGTCGATCTGGATTCCAGACGAGGAGTTCGTGTAGAAGATCCGATCGATACCGTTGCCACCGATAATTTCGTCGGCACCGCGTCCACCGACAAGGGTATCGTTCCCGGCACCACCATCGAGTCGGTTATCTGCCCCGTTACCGATAATTTCATCATCTCGGTTAGACCCAACAACGCCTTCGATACTGATTAACCTGTCGCCGGTGCCTTGCCCCGAACCAGTCGCAGTGCGGGCAGTCAGATCGACGGTTACGCTTGAACTGCTGGTGTTGTAGTTTGCCGTATCGAAGCCGCCGCCGCCATTGAGAATATCGGCACCTTCGTCTCCGGTCAGTACGTTATCTCTGCTGTTGCCGATGATGGAATCGTCGCCTTCGGTCCCGACAACATTTTCAATTCTTCTTACGATGTCACCGTCTGGTGCAACGCCACTCGCCAAATTGACGGTAACGCCGTTCCCCAAAAATCGATCAATACTAAATGATAGCGTATCAATCCCGTCGCCCCCGTCGAGGATATCTGCGCCAAAGCCGCCAACAAGAATGTCATCGCCGGCGCCCGTTGAAATCCTATCGCTTCCGGCTCCGCCAAAAACTCTATCGTCGCCAGATCCGGCCGTGATCGTGGTGGACGCCGTCACTAATAGCTCGTCGACAAGAACAAAGTTGTCTCCGTCACCTGCATCAATCGTGATTGTCCCGACAGTATCGGAGAAATTTATCCCCTGATTTTCATTAAACCAAAATGCCGAGTTCAAATTGACGTCGTCGCCCGCACCGATAATCAAACGGTCGTCTGCCGCATCACCGATGAAGGAGACCCGATCGTCCAAAAATTCATTTAAAAGACCGGTTTCAGCTGTGCCGGTGGTGGCTCCAAAGGCGAAAGTGCTTGGATTGTCCAACCGCCCTTCAATTCCTTGCAGGGGGTCACTGTTGTCGACGACAAAACTAAAGTCAGGGTCGTCAGCATTGCCGAAGATGCCGTCATCACCCGTTGGCGTGAGCAAGACACCGCCTGCGTCACCTAGACTGATCGTATCATTGCGAGGGTTCGTATGGACCATTCCGAGCAAATGGCCCGCTTCATGAGCCGCAATCCCACCAACGACGGATCCGATGGCATCAATGCGACTCACCCCTGACGCAAGACTAAGTGAGTTGACCGAATTTGAATCGTTTGACGGGCCGCTGAGAATATCGAGCAAGACGACAGCCTGATCGCTCGTGTCAAAGTTTCCGATATCAACGTTCTGTGCGATCCCAAGTGTATCAATCCCAAGCTGCGCTGTGGTGCCCCCGATGATCACGCGTGATACATTTTCCTGACCGAAGAAATCTGCGTGATCACGGCTATTCAGAACTTCAATTCCGAAATCTGCATTCAGGTTCGCATCCGCGATTTGGGTAACAAGCAAATCTTCAAAGCGTTCAACGATCGCGTCGATAACTTCATCTTCCCGTCCGGCGGTGAGACCCCAGTTATCAAGGAATGTCGATAAACCGCTTAAGTTCGCGGTGCCCGTGCCACCTCCGAAGACGGAACGCGACACGCTCGCACCGTCGAAGTCCAGATAAACGTATTGGACACTTCCCGTTCGTTGGCCTTCAAGTTCGGGACGATTAATGGTGAGGTCTAAGTCGTAGTTCCCACTATCGCTGCCAGATACCGCGATCGTGTAGGTTCCATCTACCGGAGCAACGAAACCAGCCGTTGCATTGTCCGAAGAATCTCCGGCGAGTTCGGACTCTGAGCCGTATATTGACGTCAGGTTTTGGCTCGAGCTGAAGATCAACTGTCCCGATGGGTCGTTGACCAAAATTGTATCGCCACCACCACTAGAGGCGGCACCGACGATATCCCCGGCGCTCAGCTCGACGCTGTAATAGTCGACGTCCGGCAACGTCTGTGAGATCGTCAAATCTACAGGTCCAAGACCGCCTGACCCGCCCAACAGAATGCCACTGTCCGCGTCGAATGGATCTTCTTGGAACGTGGCGAAATGCTGGATTGCGACATAGTAATCGCCATCGACCGGAACTACGTATTCGACGAAGGCATCCGTGTTAAAAAATGATCGATCATCATTGAACGCGACGATGTCGCCTTCGGCGTTGTAGAGAAAGATAATCGGATCAAAGCCCAAACCATCGGCGTCAATCGTCAAAATCTGACCGGCTTCGCTGGAAACGCGAAATAAATCCGTATCGCGACCGGAACTTCCAGGTGCGCGTGTGCTGATGAAAACGGATGAGTCGCGGACGGATCCTGCACGTCCAGCAACGAGGCCGGTCTCGTCGGCTTGCGTTATCGAACCGTTATTCTCAGAATCAATGTTCCTCGTTCTTGTCGTCGTACCTGGGGTCCCTGAAATTCTGCCAGAGATCGTTAACGTCTGAACTTCGCCACTGTCGAACCCAAGATTGACAGCTTGTGCGGTTGCGATTGAGTTGTTCGGCTCATTTTCAGAAATCATCGGGACCTCTCAAAGCTGTTTCCAGCTATCGTTGTGTTGCCATCATCTTGTCCCTGGACAACCTGCCGCCTCG
>CAZJWF010000175.1:0-4671 GCA_964549375.1 uncultured Neomegalonema sp. | reverse complement strand
TAGCACACTTACAGATTCTCTTCGAGCAAGCTCGTTTCCAATCTGTCAACGAACGCGCTATAAGCGTGTGAAAAAGGATGGTTTACTGATGCGCCGCGCAACGATTGAGCGAAACACCACCGAGACCAAAATCAGCGTTGAGGTCGCCCTCGACGGGACGGGTCAGTATGACGTGAAAACCGGTGTCGGGTTCTTCGACCACATGCTCGAACAACTCGCGCGCCATTCCCTGATCGACATCACGGTCCGCGCCGAAGGTGACTTGCATATCGACGATCACCACACGGTCGAGGATACCGGCATCGCCCTCGGCCTCGCATTGGTCGAGGCGCTGGGCGATTATAAGGGCATCCGGCGCTATGGCTCTTGCCTGCTGCCAATGGACGAGACGTTGACGCGCGCCGCGCTCGATCTGTCGCGCCGCCCTTTCCTTGTTTGGAAAATTGACTTCGACGCCGAAAAGATTGGCACCTTTGATACGGAACTGGTGCGCGAGTTCTTTCAGGCCTTCGCCATGAATGGCGGTATCACCCTCCATGTAGAAAAGCTGGACGGCGCGAACGCCCACCATATCGCCGAAAGCGCCTTCAAGGCGGTCGCACGGGCCTTGCGCGACGCCATTGAGATCGATCCACGCAAAGCGGATGCGGTCCCAAGCACAAAAGGGGTGTTAGGTTCTTGAGTGCCGACGGGTCGATCATCTACCATCGCACGCCAAAGCGTCGACCCGTGTATCGGGTCGCTGCGACCGCGCTTTTTATGATCGGCGCGTTGCTGGTGTTGGTGTGTATATCCCTTATTCCGATGCTGCTGACGCAGATACTTGGCGTCGCGGCCTTTGCGGGTTTTGGGTATTGTGCATGGATGGTCGGACGGCGGACGAACCGGCGAAACCGGGTCTATGCGATCGACCATGACGGCTTTGCACTTTTTGGCCCGGACGGTGAGCGCTCGCTGAGTGTTGACTGGAAAGCGGTTCAGGGCATTGGCGTCTCGGATTTCGGTTATGGCAAAGTTCTGACCTTCGCATTCCGTGACCCTGAAGAGGTCAAAAGCCAGATGACACCGGAACAGCGCGCCCGCGCTGAGGCGAACGAGGCGGCGGGAATTCCGACGCTGACAATTCAGCAAGGCGCGCTGGATACGGATGTCGACGAAATCCGCACGATCAGCTCGCGCTTCTTCTTTGCAGTCGGTTGAAGGCGAGGTTTTTCCCTCGCCATCGGCCGGAATTTCAATAAAACACCTCTCATGAATCAGATGGTCCAATGGTCGGTGTTTCGGGGGCAGGGTGATGTTGCGGTGGTGCCGCAGACGCCGTTACTCATTCGCTTGCGCCAAATGACGCCCGACACGTTTTTTTCCCAGGACATGCTCAAGCCGCTCAAGTCGCTGCTCGACACGAATTTCATCATTGGGCCGACGTGTATTCTGGCGGCGCTCTATCTGCCGCGCATTAGCCTGATCCTCGTGATCATTGGCCTGTTGTCGCTGACGCTCAGTGCGTTCTACTGGTTTGCCTCGCATTGGCTGTGCCGGACCTACCTGCGCTATCGCGGCTTTACCGAAGACGAGTCGATTGAGGCCGTGGACTTCGAAACCGCGAGGGCAGCCGCACGATGACAACGGTCATTATCGACTACGATTCCGGCAATCTGCGGTCGGCGGAAAAATCCTTTCAGCGTGCCAGCGCCGAGGTGGATGGCGGCCCGATTTTGGTCAGCGCAGACCCCGCCGACGTGCGCCGTGCCTCTCGCGTGGTCTTGCCGGGGGTTGGTGCCTATGCCGATTGCCGTCGGGGGCTGGATGCCGTGCCTGGCATGGCCGAGGCTTTGTCAGAGCATGTTGCGGCGGAGAAACCGTTTTTTGGCATTTGTGTCGGAATGCAGCTTATGGCCAGTGTGGGCCGGGAGTTCGGCGAGACGGCGGGTTTTGGCTGGATACCGGGCGCAGTCGAGGCGATCAAACCGTCAGACCCCGCCCTGAAAATCCCGCATATGGGCTGGAATGCCTTGTCGCTCGGCGCACCGCATCCGGTCTTTGACGGCGTGACAAGCGGCGATCACGTCTATTTCGTCCACAGCTATCAGCTTTCCCCTGAAAACGCGCAGCACCGCCTAGCCTCGGTAGAGTATGGCGGCACGATCACGGCGGCGGTGGGCACGGGCGCTGTGGTTGGCACACAGTTTCACCCCGAAAAATCACAGGCCGTGGGTTTGCGGATTATCGGTAACTTCCTGAAATGGACGCCCTGAGCGTCTATTTGAACATCGGTTTGAGGCAACTGGTCCGCGCCATCCGGGCTTCGCAGGTTGGTGCATTGCCTCGGATTATGCAGGCTTTGGATGAACACACCACCCGCCGTGTGCATGTTCTTTCAAGGCATTTGCTGGTCTTGCACAGCGCCTTATCCTCTGGTGCACAGCCGTCATACCGGATCGAGCAAACGTTGCAGCCCTGATAAAACTGCCCACAGCCATCCGCGACCATCTTATCGATCATATCGCTGGCAAAGGTTGCTCGATAAACGAGTGTCTCTCCGTCACTCGCAAGCTTTGAGATAATCGTTGCGGCACCGCATTGCGCGACGACACCCGGCTCTGGCGCGGGTTTCTCGGCAAGGGCTGGTTTTTCTTTCAGGGTAGGTTTTGGTTTTGCGCGCGGCGTGGGCGGCGAAATCGGATCGCCTGCCGGGGCCATAATCGCGGCGATGACCGCGTTGAACGAGTCGGTGATAAAGGCGTATGGCCCTTCGCGTTCTGTCGCATTGCTCATCGCAACACTTGCGCTCAGGCCCATCACAACGCATAGCGCACCCAAGATTGACTGCCGCATACGAGGACGCCGATGTTTTTCTACCCTGCCATTGATCTCAAGGACGGTGCCTGCGTCCGTTTGCTGCGTGGGCGCATGGAGGACGCGACGGTTTTCAACGCGGACCCGACGGCGCAGGCGCAGGAGTTTGAACAACAAGGGGCCGAATGGCTTCATCTGGTCGACCTCAACGGTGCATTTGCGGGCGCTCCCGTGAATGGCAGCGCAGTAGAGCAGTTGGTACGCGGTGTGAACCTTCCAGTTCAACTAGGTGGCGGTGTTCGGGACCGAGAAACCATTGACCTGTGGCTTGAACGCGGCATCCGCCGCGTCGTTCTGGGCACCGCCGCCGCCCGCGATCCTGATTTAGTGCGCTCCGCTGCGAAAGCCTATCCGGGACAGATTGCCGTCGGCATTGATGCACGTGGCGGAAAAGTCGCCGTAGAGGGCTGGGCAGAAACGACCGAGTTGACAGCGCTTGATCTGGCCAAACGCTACGAGGATGCAGGCGTTGCCGCGATTATCTTTACCGATATTGATCTTGATGGCGCGATGCAGGGCCCAAATGTCACCGCCACTGCGGCAATGGCGGCGTCCACGTCAATTCCGATTATCGCGTCGGGCGGGGTTTCCTCAATGGCCGACCTGCAAGCGCTCAAGGACAGCGGTGCGCCTCTTGATGGAGTGATCTCAGGCCGTGCAGTATATGAGGGCAAGATCGACCTTGCCGCGGCGGTTCAGTTGTTGAAAGCATGACCTGCAAGGCCCTCTCTCGGTGACGAGGCTCCCTCCCTTCGCGGCTGTGGCGGCTTCGGGGCTGGCTTTTGCCTTGGCGCAAGGGCTGTCTTATCCGTTGCTCGCGATTATGCAGGAGCAATGGGGCTATACGTCGTTCTTCATCGGCATTTCGGCGGCAATGACGCCGCTAGGTTTGCTCCTCAGTTCACCGTTTACACCGCGCGTCGTCGCGCGTTTTGCCCCGCAAACCGTTGTGACGCTGTGCTGCATCGGCGCGATCATCCTCTATATCGTGATGGGCGTTTGGCAGCATTGGCTGGTTTGGTTGATCGCGCGCTTTTTGCTCGGCGTGCTGCTCAACCCGGTCTTTATGATGGCCGAAGTCTGGACACTCAGCCTCTCGCCCCCCGGCAAACAAGGCCGCTATGTCGCGGCCTTGTCTGTGGTGATGCAAATTGGTTTTGCCGGAGGACCAGCTATTCTGGCTGTGATCGGGGCCGGAGGGTTCGCGCCTTTTGCTGTGTGTATCGTTGCCTTCGTGGTGTGTGTCTGGATCATCGCGACCGCACGAGGTTTGCCGAATGTCGGTCATGGCAATGCACCTGAGTCGGCAATCCGCATGATCCTCGTCGCGCCGGTCTTGCTCGCGGCGGTGGCCGTAACAGCAGGGTTCGAGCAAGGCGCACTTAGCTTGCTGCCGCTCTATGCCGTCGATCATGGCTACCCCGAAGAAACCGCCGCATGGTTGCTGACGATCATGATCGGCGGCTCGATTGCCGTCACACCGATAGCCGGGTGGATGGCCGAAAAGATCGGCGCACGGCGCAGCATGGTCTGGCTGGCGGCGGTTGCCGCGCTTGGCGCACCGCTCTTGACGTTCTTGATCGAGACCCCGTTCGTCTGGGTGTATATCGCGCTGTGGGGCGGGACGTATTTCGGTATCTACACCGTGGCCCTCGTCGAAGCTGGCGAGCGCTTTGCCGGTCCGTCCCTCGTGGCGCTGAACGCGGCCATCGGCATCATGTGGGGCATTGGTGGCCTCACTGGTGGCCCCGCCGCCGGAGCCGGCATGGACGCCTTCGGTCCCGAAGCTCTCCCGGCAATGTTCACCCTGCTGTT
>CAZJWF010000174.1:0-4678 GCA_964549375.1 uncultured Neomegalonema sp. | reverse complement strand
GACCTCTGCCTTCGGAGGGCAGCGCTCTATCCAGCTGAGCTATGGGTGCCGCTGAGAGGGTGATACCTTATGCGGCTCAGGGGTGCAATCGTATTGCGGGCGATGGTAATAACACGACGAATCTTACTCTCTGGAGTGCTTAATGGCTGATACCGCTGTCAATCATCTGACGGACGTAGAGGCACGGACCGAATTGAAGCGTCTCGCAGCAGAGATCGCTTATCACGACGGACGGTATCACACCGACGATGCACCAGAGATCGCAGATAGCGATTATGATGCGCTTCGTCGCCGGAATGCGGCGATTGAGGCTCGGTTTCCCGACCTTGTTCGCGAGGACAGCCCTTCGCGGAAAGTTGGTGCGCCTGTCGCTGACGGATTTGCCAAGATCACTCATGCGGTGGCGATGCTGTCACTCGGAAATGCATTTGAGGCAGAAGATGTTCATGATTTCGACGACCGGATTCGGCGGTTTCTAAGTCTTGATGCCGAGGAACCGCTTTCTTTCACAGCCGAGCCAAAAATCGACGGGCTGGCTCTGTCGCTACGGTATGAAGCCGGCAAGCTGGTTCATGCGGCAACGCGCGGGGATGGACGCGAGGGCGAGAATGTCACTGCCAACGCGCTGACCATTAACGATATTCCATCTAGGCTTAGGGGGGATGACATCCCGGATGTGTTTGAGGTCCGCGGCGAGGTCTATATGTCTCACGCCGATTTTGCCGCGCTCAACGCGCGCATGTCAGAGTCCGGGCGTGTCTTTGCCAATCCGCGCAATGCCGCCGCCGGGTCGCTGCGACAACTGGACTCGCAAATTACTCAAACCCGGCCACTCAGGTTCTTCGCCTATGGATGGGGCGAGGTATCGACATTATCTGCTGAAACGCAGTCGGATGTCATTGCGGCTCTGGGGCGTTGGGGGCTGACAGTAAATCCGCGTATGGCGCGGTGTGATACAGTGACAGATATGCTTTCGTATCATGCAGCATTAGAGGTCGATCGGGCGAACCTCGGGTATGATATTGATGGCGTCGTTTACAAGGTGGATCGTCTCGATCTGCAAGACCGGCTTGGATTTCGGTCGCGCGAGCCGCGTTGGGCGATTGCTCATAAATTCGCGGCTGAAGTTGCCACCACTGTTCTGGAAGGCATTGATATACAGGTAGGGCGGACGGGATCATTGACACCAGTCGCTAAGCTGCGACAGGTGACGGTCGGCGGTGTTGTTGTCTCCAATGCAACTCTGCATAACGAAGACTACATCAAAGGCATTGGCGGTGATGGTGAACCAATCCGCGAAGGCCGTGATTTGCGACCCGGCGATACAGTACAAGTTTACCGCGCTGGCGATGTGATCCCGAAAGTCGTTGATGTCGATTTGTCCAAACGCCCTCAGAGTGCACAGCCCTTTGCCTTCCCGCAGGCTTGCCCTGAATGCGGATCGGATGCTGTGCGCGAAGCGGGCGAGGCGGTGCGCCGCTGTGTTGGTGGGTTGATTTGTCCAGCGCAGGCAGTTGAACGGCTCAAACACTTTGTTTCGCGGAATGCGGCGGATATTGATGGGCTCGGAGCCAAACAAGCCGAAGCGTTCTGGGCGGATGGTTGGGTCAAACAAGCCGCTGATATTTACGAATTAGAGGCACGCTATGGCGGCAATGCGCTGCAAGCGTTGAAAAACAAAGAGGGCTGGGGCGAGAAATCCGCCGAAAAGCTGTTCCGCGCAATTGACGAGCGTCGAACACTGCCGCTCGACCGGTTTCTCTTTGCCTTGGGAATTCGACATTTGGGCGAGGGGACAGCCGCCCTACTCGCGCGGACCTATCTATCTTGGGAAGAATTCAATACGGCGTGCCGAGCTTTGGCCGCCGGAGACGAAGCCGCGCGTGAGGCATTGCTGAGTATTGATGGGGTCGGCGGCGTTTTGGTCGATGCCTTGGCCGCGTTCTTTGGCGAGTCCCATAATCTCGCAAGTCTCGATGCACTTCTCGCCCACGTGACAGTCGAAGATACGGCGCCGCCGGCACAAGAGGGAGCTTTGTCGGGAAAAACGCTCGTTATCACCGGAACTCTTGAGCGGATGAGTCGTTCCGAGGCAAAAGCACGGGCAGAAGCGGCTGGCGCTAAGGTCAGCGGCTCTGTTTCCGCCAAGACGGACTATCTTCTCGCGGGGGAAAAGGCCGGATCTAAGCTGAAAAAAGCACAGGATTTGGGGATTACCATCCTCTCAGAAGACGATTGGGCTGTTTTGATCGGTAAGGCTTGAGTCGTTAACCGGCACAACCTTTGCGAAACATCGTCGTATGACGGTAGATGTATCACAATCCAACGAAACTGACGTTGCAGAGATATCCTCTGAGACGGAAAGCCTCGTGGCCGAGAAGCCTGCCGAAGCAAGCAGTTTAAAGCGCGCGAACCGGTGGAAAAGGCGGGCTCGGCATAAATGGGTGAAACAAATCTATTTGGTCGCCGGTTGCCTGGTCGCTGGATTTGCAGCGGCGGCGATTTTCTCGCCAAAACCGATCAAAATGCAGCAAGGACTCGAAGGACCGTTCGCCAATGCGATTTTTGAGGCATTCCCAGAAGCTGAGCCACTGAAAATCGATACGTGGTACAAGGGAGATCTGCCCCAAATTGCGACGCTCCATCTACCTGCGTATTTGATCGAACCAGATCAGGGCATCGGCAACCCCTTTGCACGTCTTGGTGCCGAATTCGGCGGCGTTGAACGTACTTTGTCGGGTATCGAGATGGCATCACGTCTGGAACAGATTGGTGATAAGGTTCTATCCGACGATATGCTGCGCTGTCACAGCTATGAGATCGGTGCGATTTCTTCAGAGCCGGAATCGCCGCGCCGAACTCGTATCCTACACCTGCATTTGAATCCCGGCTGCTGACACAGGCTTTGCACAGGCAACGGCGCGCTGTAATGACAGAGGATGCGCCCTGAAATCCTCTTTCCGTTGTTTGCCGAACCGACCAAACTGGACGGCGTGGGCCCGAAAACGGCCCCGCTCTATCAAAAACTGGGTGTAGACCGCGTCGTCGATGCGTTGTTTTTACCGCCTTCCGGAGTAATTGATCGCCGCTTGCGCGAGAGCGTGCAAGGGGCCGAAGAAGGCACGGTCGTCACAGTAAAAATCACCGTTGGCCGACACAGTCCGCCGGGGCGTCGGGGCGCGCCGTATCGCATCACTGTCAGCGATGGTGTGCTCGATTTTATTCTCGTATTTTTTCACGCTCACCCTGAATATCTCGTTCGCATCCTTCCTCAAGGTGAGGAGCGGATCGTCAGCGGTAAGATCGAGTTATATGATGGGGTCGCGCAGATGCCTCATCCAGATATGATCGTCGATCCGGCAGAGGGGGATGCCCCCGATGGGTTCGAACCCGTTTACCCAGCCACCGCTGGGCTAAACCAAAAGGCGATTGCAAAAGCCGTCCGTTCCGCGGTTGCGTTGGCTCCGGACCTTCCTGAATGGCAGGATGTCGCTTGGCTACAAAAGCGCAAATGGCCGTCTTGGCGAGATGCTGTCACGGCGTTACATGCGCCCCAAAGCGCTGCTGATATTGAACCGAACACGTCAGCGCGGGAGCGCTTGGCATATGATGAGTTGCTGTCGCATCAACTCGCATTGGCGTTGGTGCGAGCGCTGCGTCGGCGGACCAAGGGCCGAACAACACAAGGCGATGGCGCGCTGCGTGCCAAAGTCGAAGCGGCGTTGCCTTTCAAACTGACTGGCGCACAGCAACGCGCCATCGGTGAGATTTTCGACAACATGGCGGAAAGCCAACGCATGTTGCGCTTATTACAAGGCGATGTCGGCGCAGGGAAAACGCTCGTTGCATTTTTCGCAATGTTGAATGCCGTCGAAGTAGATGGGCAAGCGGCGCTGATGGCCCCAACTGAAATTCTTGCACGTCAGCATTTAGCAGGCCTAGCTCCGCTCTGCGCTTTGGCAGGCATTCGGATCGCCTTGCTGACGGGGCGCGATAAAGGAGCGACACGAGCCGAAACGTTAGAGGGTTTGGCCAACGGTGAGATTCATATCGTTGTCGGCACGCACGCGCTGTTTCAGCAAGATGTCGTCTTTAACGATCTGCGTCTTGCGGTCGTGGACGAGCAGCATCGGTTTGGGGTCAATCAACGCAATGAGCTGGCCGAAAAAGGCGCGGGCGCCGATATTCTGGTGATGAGCGCGACACCAATCCCGCGCACGCTTGCGCTGGCCAGCTATGGCGATATGGACATCTCTGTGTTGGATGAAAAACCGCCGGGGCGCAAACCCATTGAAACCCGAATGGTCTCGCTCGCTCGCTATGACCAAGTTGTCGAGAGCCTGCGCGGTGCGATTGCCAAGGGTGCGCGTGCGTATTGGATTTGTCCGTTGGTTGAAGAGTCCAGCACCATTGATCTGGCCGCCGCTGAAGATCGTGCACGGGCGTTGCGTAGAGCTTTTGGTGATGACGCCGTTGCGCTGACTCATGGCAAGCTGAAACCAGCGGAAAAAGATGCAGCAATGGCCGCGTTCAAATCTGGCGAGCGCCAAGTCCTTGTCGCGACGACAGTTGTTGAGGTCGGAGTCGATGTTCCGGAAGCAACGATTATGGTGATCGAGCACGCAGAACGTTTTGGCCTCGCACAACTTCATCAACTGCGCGGGCGGGTAGGGCGGGG
>CAZJWF010000173.1:0-4695 GCA_964549375.1 uncultured Neomegalonema sp. | reverse complement strand
CCGAATTCCGTCGGTTCCGAATAGTCTGCGTTCACCGCTCATGGTGTCCTCTTTCTTTGCCCGACGTTTCTCGTCGGTGCCGCGCCGCCCAAAGCGCGTCAGATTGGAATTCTCGCAACCCAGATCCAGCCTTACTCTACTGTGACTGATTTTGCCAGATTGCGCGGTTGATCGACGTCCGTCCCTTTGGCAACTGCCGTGTGATAGGCGATAAATTGCGTTGGAGCCGCGTAGATGATGGGTGCGATGAACGGATCGCAGGTTGGCATTTCCAGCGTGCGCCAGCATCCATCGCCAGCCTCGGCGATGCCAGCTTCATCTGAGACCAACAGGACTTTCCCGCCGCGTGCCATGACTTCTTGCATATTCGAGACGGTTTTTTCGAAAACGGCATCGCGCGGCGCAAGAACCACCACGGGCATTTTCTCGTCGATCAGCGCAATCGGCCCGTGTTTTAGCTCGCCAGAGGCGTAGCCTTCAGCATGGATGTAGCTGATTTCTTTCAGTTTCAGCGCCCCTTCAAGGGCGAGCGGGAAGATGGCTCCGCGGCCGAGGTAAAGAACGTCAGACGCTTTAGACAGTTCATGCGACAGCGGAATCGTTCTGTCTTCCAGCGCGATAGTTTCTGAGAGTAAGCGCGGTACTTCCGACAGGACACGCACTAAGCGTGCTTCTTCTGCGGGATCAATCTTCCCGCGTTGCCGTGCGGCGGCGAGGGTCAGTGCCGCCAGAACTGTGAGCTGGCAGGTGAATGCTTTGGTCGACGCCACGCCAACCTCTGGCCCCGCATGAGTTGGCAGAACAACGTCAGAAGCCCGCGCGATGGTCGATTCGGGGACATTCACCACGGAGACGATCGTTTGCCCTTGCGATTTCGCGTATTGCAGGGCGGCGAGGGTATCTGCGGTTTCACCTGATTGGGAAACGAAGAGGGCGATGCCGCCCTCTGGCATTGGCGGTGTGCGGTAGCGGAATTCGGAGGCAATATCGACTTCGACCGGCAGGCGAGCGACTTGCTCGAACCAGTACTTCGCGACTTCGCCCGCATAGGAAGCGGTGCCGCAGGCGACAATAGTCAGCCGGGAGGCATTGGCAAAGTCCAACTCGTTCGCGATGTCGGCAATCGCATCGCGATCCGCGTTCAGATAAGCGCCGAGGGTATAACCGACGACGCTCGGCTGCTCGTGAATTTCCTTGGCCATGAAGTGACGGTATTCGCCCTTTTCAGCGAGAACCGGAGAAACGCTCACGATGCGGACTTCGCGATTTACCAGCGTGCCTTCGGCATCGTAGATGGTCGCCCCGGCACGGGTTAAAACCGCCCAATCACCCTCTTCAATAAAGCAAACGCGATTTGTCATCGGCGCGAGCGCCACGGCGTCGGAGCCAACGAACATTTCGCCATCGCCATAGCCGATGGCGAGCGGGCAACCCTTGCGGGCGCAGACCATCAGGTCTTCTTCTCCGTCAAAGAGGATCGCGAGCGCAAACGCACCCTCTAGTTTGGCAATCGTTGCCCCAGCAGCGTCCTGAGGCGAGAGACCTTGCCCAATGTAGTGATCGCAAAGCTGCGCGATGGTCTCTGTATCCGTTTGCGAAACGAAGGTCCGACCGGCCTCGGTCAGCATTTCACGCAATTCGCGGAAGTTTTCGATGATTCCGTTGTGAACGACGGCAACTTTGCCAACCGAATGTGGGTGGGCGTTTGTTTCGGTGACGGCACCATGCGTGGCCCAGCGGGTGTGACCAATACCAATCGAGCCATGAATCGGGTTGTCTTGCAGAAGTTCGGCGAGGGCGTTCAGCTTTCCGACGGCGCGGCGTCTGTCGAGCATCCCTTCGTGCAGCGTCGCGACACCTGCAGAGTCATAGCCGCGATACTCCAGTAATTTCAGAGCATTCACGATGATCGGGGCGGCAGGGCCACTGCCAAGAACGCCAACAATTCCGCACATATCCGGTCTCCATGCCTTCACAGGCCAACATCAAAATGTGACGTAGGTCACAAAATTAGGACAAACTCGGAACATAAGCTGTGATCGGCGCCTACGTTTGAGGTGTCTTAGAATAAATTTCCCTCATTGAGAGAGTTGCAGGAACTTCATCCTCCAGCAATGCCTTCAGATCGTTCAAGAACCCTTAACTCTACTTTTTTCTTCGGCGAGCGCAGCCCGGAGTCGCGCGGCGAGGCCGGGTTTGTTGGCCTGTCGTCCGCGTGCGACCGCAAGATCATCCTCGGCGACGTTTGTTACAATGACGGACCCGGCCGCAACGGTTGCGCGTGCGCCGACGCTGACCGGAGCGACCAAAGCTGTGTTCGAACCGATAAAGGCATCCTCGCCGATCTCAGTCTTATGTTTGAGGTAGCCATCGTAGTTACAGGTGATGGTTCCAGCGCCGATATTGGCTTTTGCACCAACGGTTGCATCGCCGACATAGGTCAAATGGTTGGCTTTGGCCCCTGCGGCGAAGGTCGCATTCTTGACCTCAACAAAATTCCCAATCCGTGCGCTGGTTCCAATATCGGCACCGGGACGCAGACGCGCATAGGGGCCAATGATTGCATCCGACGCGACATGGCAACCTTCTAGGTGTGAGAAAGAGCGAATCGTTGCGCCGCTTTCGACGGTTACACCGGGGCCGAAGACCACGTTTGGTTCGACGATGACGTCTTGTCCCAGTCGCGTGTCATGGGAGAACGAAACTGAAGACGGGTCGGTCAGAGTGACTCCCTCGATCATCGCGGCCATCCGTGCCCGCGCCTGAAACGCGGCTTCGGCGTCGGCGAGGTCAACGCGGCTGTTCACGCCGAGGGTTTCTTCCTCGTCGCAACGGACCACGGCACAGGGCAGTCCATCCTGACGGGCTAAACCGACGATGTCGGTCAAGTAATATTCGCCGTTCGCGTTGTCATTCGTGACGCGATCCAGCAGTGCGAAGAGACGCTTGGAGTCGACGCACATCACGCCAGAATTGCAGAGCGTGACCGCGAGTTCCGCTTGACTTGCATCTTTAGCTTCGACAATCCGGTCAAGGCCGTTCGCCGTTTCGATCAGGCGTCCATAGCCACCCGGTACCGCCGCCTCGAACCCCAGAACGACAACTTCGGCCCCTTTGGTCCGAGCCACCGCCATTGCGACCAGCGTTTCGGAGCGGATGAGCGGCGTGTCCGCGAATAGGATAAAGACGTCGCCCTCAAAATCAGCCAGCGCTTCCTTTGCCTGCAAGACCGCATGGCCGGTGCCGAGCTGGGGTTCTTGTTTGACGCAAACCGAACCGGGGGACAGCGCGTTTGCGGCATCAGCAACACGATCGGATTGGTGCCCGGTGACAATTACGGCGCGTGAGGGCTGGCAGCCTATGGCGCTGTTCAACGCATGGCCCAGCATCGGTAAACCGGCAACTTTATGCAAAACCTTCGGAAGTTCTGAGCGCATCCGCGTGCCTTTTCCGGCGGCAAGCACACAAACGGCGGTGGGTGTCGTCATCAAGGAGCCTTCCAGTTAAGTTGTACGGCGCACCGTATAGGCCGCAGCCCGTCTTCACTAGCGCAATACATCTTAAGTTTTTTCGATTTGAAGATCGTTAACATCCCGAAACTCTTCTTGAGCCCTTCGGGTGCCGATCCTTACGGAATGTTATCCGATCTGACCGACTATCCTCGTGATCTAACGGGAGTGAAATCATGCAGCAGAGTCGCCTTTTTACCATTACCGGGGGCTGTGGCTTTATCGGTGCCCATCTCGCCACAGCACTAATCGGGCGCGGCGATCGGGTGCGGATCATTGATGATCTGTCAACGGGTCGCCGGGATGCTCCGCCCGCCGAAGCCGAGGTCATGGTCGACGATATTGCGAATGCAGATGCGGTTGCCGAGGCCGTCAAAGGCGCAAGCGGTGTTTTCCATCTCGCAGCCATCGCATCGGTCGAGCGGTGCAATATCAACTGGCGCGAGTCGCATCGGACCAACCTCTATGGAACCGTGACGGTTTTTGAAGCGGCGCGCGATGCTGCGGATCAGCCCTTGCCGGTTGCTTGGGCCTCTTCGGCGGCGATTTATGGCGCGGCAGAAACGATGCCAATTGCTGAAGATGCGCCAAAGCAGCCGATGTCTCCCTACGGAGCCGATAAACTGAGCGGCGAACATCATGCGAGCGCTGCCGCAGATTTGTTTGACCTGCCGAGTACCGCGTGCCGGTTCTTCAATGTCTTTGGTCCGGGGCAAGATCCGTCCTCGCCGTATTCCGGTGTGATTTCGATCTTTGCGGATCGTCTGGCACGGGATGAGCCGGTAACGATTTTTGGCGATGGCGGTCAATCGCGCGATTTTATCTATGTCGAAGATGTGGTCGCCGGATTGATTGCCTCGATGGATCGTATGATCCAGGCGCAAGAGGCGGGCGAAAAAGCGCGGTTTGATCCGATTAACTTCTGCACGGGCCATTCTGTGACCGTAAAAGAATTGGCTGAGACGATTAAGTCGCTGACCGGCACCGATGCCGAAATCAACTTTGGTGAACCGCGTGACGGCGATATTCGCGACTCGCTTGGGGTGCCAGACCGGATGCATGAGCTGTTGGGTATTCGGGCTGAGACCACTCTGGAAGATGGGCTGTCGGCGCTGCTCGATGCAAATGCCGCTGCGAAACAGGCGGCTGAGTAACCGCTACGCCGTGCCGAGATAGGCCGCCAGTT
>CAZJWF010000172.1:0-4713 GCA_964549375.1 uncultured Neomegalonema sp. | reverse complement strand
CTCTCAATCCGTTCGCTATAGCGGTCGAGCAGATAGTCTTTGCTATCGCGGGTGAGCAGGGTGAATTTCATCAACTCTTCCATCACGTCGACCATGCGATCATAAAAAGGTGATGGCTTCATGCGGCCATCGTCCTCAAACTCCAGAAATGCTTTCGGCGTCGAAGATTGGTTCGGGATCGTCACCAAGCGCATCCAGCGGCCCAGAATGCGAAGCTGGTTCACCGCATTAAAGCTTTGAGATCCGCCACTGACTTGCATCACGGCCAAAGTCTTGCCTTGCGTCGGGCGCATCCCGCCGAGAGACAGTGGTATCCAATCAATCTGAGTTTTCATGATACCGGTCATCGCGCCGTGACGTTCTGGCGAGCACCAAACCATGCCCTCAGACCATGTCACGAGATCACGCAGTTCTTGCACTTTGGGATGGTCTGGTTCCGCGTCATCGGGAAGGGGCAGGCCGGACGGGTCGAACGTCTTAGTCTCGCCGCCGAGGCGGGTGAGAATACGCGCGGCCTCTTCGGTCATCAAGCGACTGTAAGATGTGCTGCGGAGTGAGCCATAAAGCAGCAAAAAGCGCGGCGCATGATCGGCGCGCATTGGTTTGAGCAAGCGATTGGTGTCAAGGGAATGAAAGTGATCTTGGTCGAGGTTCGGCGTGTTGGTCAAAATTCTATTCCTGTATTCGCTCCACCAACTCCCGCATCTTTGGCGCGATATGGGCAACGACTTTCTTTACGCCTTCCGCGTTGGGATGAATACCATCGGCTTGGTTGAGGTCGCGTTGTCCCGCAACGCCTTCCAAAAAGAACGGTAGATAGATGACATCGTGCTTTTCGGCCAACGCCGGATAGACCGCTTCAAAGGCTGTTACGTAATCGTCGCCCATGTTGCGAGGGGCAAGCATCCCCGCAAGCAAGGCTGGTATTTCTTTCTCGGCTAATTTTGTAAGAATTTGATCCAGATTGCTTTGTGTCTCTTCCGGTTCAATCCCGCGCAGGGCGTCATTGCCACCAAGTTCGACAATGACCGCATCGGGTAGCTCAGACCCCAATGCCCAGTCGAGCCGTGCAAGCCCCCCCGCTGTTGTGTCACCCGAAACGCCAGCATTCTCAATCTTGATCGGCGTCTCCAGCGCGTCATCTGCCCAGTCCTGAAGCTGTCCGGTAAAGCCCTCAGCGGGCAGTAGCCCATACCCTGCAGCCAAACTATCCCCGAAGACGACGATCCGCATCGGCGCTTCTTCGGCGTATGCAGGGGCAGTAAGGGCGAGAAACACGGCGGCGGCCTTGATCCCGCCTTCTAAAAGGGCATTTGTCCCCCGAAGACCCTTCCCGACGGAGCGCCCGCCTGTGACGACACCTGCCCTGAGCCTCGAAACCGTATCCCTGACCCTACAAAGTAAAGCGGGGCCGGTTGATATTCTGCACGACGTGTCCTTGCAGATTAACGCAGGTGAAACCGTGGGGATTGTGGGGCCTTCGGGGTCTGGCAAGTCGAGCCTCCTGATGCTGATGGGCGCGTTAGAGCGTGTAACGTCTGGTTCTATCGCGGCCTTTGGTCAGGACTATGGCAGCCTCGATGAAGACGGGCTGGCCACATTCCGTCGCGAGAATATGGGGATTGTGTTCCAATCTTTCCACCTGATCCCGACAATGACCGCATTGGAGAATGTCGCTGTCCCGCTAGAGCTTGCCGGACGAAGCGATGCGTTTGTGGCTGCAGACGAGGCGCTGGGGCAAGTTGGGCTGTCTGAACGGGTCGATCACTACCCCTCGCAAATGTCGGGCGGCGAACAACAACGGGTCGCCCTCGCGCGCGCGACTGTGCCGGGCCCCGCGATCTTGTTGGCCGATGAGCCGACCGGCAATCTGGATGGTTCAACCGGCGCGTCAATCATTGACTTGCTGTTTGGACTGCAAGGACGAACCAAGGCAACTCTCGTACTGGTCACACATGATGAAGCCTTGGCGGCGAAATGCGCGCGGGTGCTGCGGATGGCGGATGGCCGGATTGTCAGCGACGAGCGAGGGACTGCGTGATGTTGGCATGGAAACTGGCACAGCGAGAGCTGCGCGGCAGTCTTGCGAGCTTCCGGGTGTTTCTTGCCTGCCTCGCTATCGGCGTAGCGTCCATTGCAGCGGTTGGGTCGATTACCAGTGCGATTACGACGGGCTTGTCCGCGAATGGTCGGGCGTTGTTGGGCGGTGATGTTGAGTTGCGGTTGACGCACCGTTTTGCCGATGACAACGAACGCGCATGGATGGAAGCTGAGTCAGGCGCGCTGTCCGAAGTGGTCAACTTTCGCGGAATGATCGGTGCGCCGAGCGGCGAGCGCGCCTTGGCTCAGATTAAGGGTGTCGACGCGGCTTATCCGTTGGTTGGGGCCGTCAAGCTGGAAGAGGGCGACATCGACGCGGCTTTGGCTTCGCGCGACGGGGTCTTTGGCGCAGTTGTCGAGCAAGCGATGATGGATCGGCTTGAGCTGTCCATCGGGGATGATCTGCGTCTGGGGACAAATACCATCCAGTTACGCGGCGTGATTGCCGAAGAACCGGATCGCGAAGCTTCCGGTATCGGATTGGGGCCAAGGCTCATGGTTTCGCGCGCCGCATTAGAGGGTGCGGGGCTGTTGCGCGAGGGCAGCCTCTATCGCGTGTCTTATCGGCTGGCATTGGCCGAGGGCGACAGCGCCGCGGCGATGCGTCAACGCGTTGAAACATCGTTCCCAGATGCGGGGTGGCGGTGGCGAGACCTCAGCGATCCGTCACCGGGCACGACTCGTGCTGTCGAGCGGATCGGGACGTTTCTCGTGCTCGTCGGCTTGGCGTCGTTGGCTGTCGGCGGGGTCGGCGTATCGGCGGCAACACGTGGCTATCTGGACCGCAAGACGGAGACCATCGGAACGCTGAAGGCGCTCGGCGCGAGCGGCGGTCTAACGGTCAGGGTGTATCTGATCCAGATCATGCTGCTGACGGCCATAGGCATTGCAATTGGGCTTATCATCGGAGCGGGTGTCCCGCTGCTCCTTGGCCCATCCCTTCGGGCGGCCTTGCCGGTTCCAGCAGATTTTGGCGTCTATCCCGGCGCATTGATGGAGGCTGCGGCCTACGGCGCAATGACTGCGCTGCTATTCTCGCTCTGGCCATTGGCAATGGCGCGAGAGACCCCGGTGGCGGTGTTGTTCCGCGATGTCGTTGAGCGTGGGCGGCGCTTACCGAGGCCACGTTACCTGCTGGGATTTCTCGGCCTCTTTGCGGCGCTGATCGGGGCCGCGGTTTATTTTTCCGGCAATGTTTTGCTCGGCGGCTTTTTCATCGGAGGTTTGGTGCTTGCTTTGCTGGCCTTTGCCTTGGTGGCGCAGATCGTGCGTTGGTTCGCGAGATGGCTCGGTCGCCGCTCCGGGTTGACGCGCGGGCGGCCAGCATTGCGTTTGGCCCTCGCGAATATCGGCGGGCCGGGCAGTGAGACAACGGGCGTTATGCTCTCCCTGGGCTTGGGACTGACGCTTCTCTCTACGATCGGCCAGATCGACGCGAACTTGCGTGGCCTGATTGCCGGAGACGTCGTCGATGAAGCTCCGGCTTTTTTCTATCTCGATATTCCTTCAACACAGCGCGATGCGTTTGTTGCCGCGGCGGAGGCAGATGCGTCGATTGAAAAGATCGAGACTGCCCCGATGTTGCGCGGGCGGATCGTAAAAATCAACGGCGAGGCTGCGGATCCGTCAAAGGTCGCGCCAGAGGCGCGCTGGATGTTGCGCGGGGATCGGGGCCTGACCTATTCCGTTGAACCGCCCGAAGGTTCCGCGTTGACCGAAGGTGAATGGTGGGCCGAGGATTACAGCGGCGAGCCTGTCATGTCCTTCATCGAAGAAGAAGGGCGATTGATGGGCTTGAAGATCGGCGACACGGTTACGATCAACGTATTGGGCCGGGATTTAACGGCGCGGATTGTTAACTTTCGCGAAGTCGAATGGCGACGCATGGGAATCAACTTTACGATGGTCGTCAATCCTGCATCTTTGCAGGGCGCACCTCATAGTCATATCGCCACGATCTATGCGGCAAAGGGCGAAGAAGGGCGGTTGACACGGATGTTTGCAGAAGACTTTCCTTCGGCGGTCGCCATTCCGGTGCGCGATGTCATTGCACGGACGAAAACTCTCATTGGAAAGCTGGTCGATGCCGTGCGCGGCGCGTCGCTTGCGACGATCTTGTCGGGTTTGATCGTCTTGATCGGTGTGACAGCGGCGGCGCAGCGCAGGCATTTGTTTGAGGCTGCGGTGCTCAAGACGTTGGGTGCCGAGCGCGGCACGCTGATGCGAGCGGCGGTGTTGCGCTATTTGTTTTTGGGATCTGCGGCTGCGGTGCTTGCGATTGCGATTGGGGCATTCGCGGCTTGGGCAGTGATGACTTATGTCTTTGAGACCAACTTTACCTTCGCCAGCGGCTCCGCGCTCTTCGTCGGTGTCATGGGTGTACTTGCGACGCTTGTGACATGTGGGTTCTTTGCGCGGCGGATGGTCAGTGTGATGCCGGCGCGGATGCTGCGGGCGCGGGGGTAGTAAGCCGACGACTGTCACTCGAACGAAATCACGCCGTTTCTTCGGATGCTCTTCAGCCCGTCATCTGGATAGGTAATCCGGTCTTCATCGCAGCGATGCGAGATTTCCAGATAGTACGCAGGCGCGTTCGACCTGTTCACCAGATGA
>CAZJWF010000171.1:0-4745 GCA_964549375.1 uncultured Neomegalonema sp. | reverse complement strand
CATCGCCACAGTTGCAAGAGCAGCACGTGGGTTTTTCCCAAAGAACGCTGGGATCAATCTGTGCGCGCCTCAGCCGCACGCGTCGATCTGTCTTTGAATAAGCCCACGTTTCGCGTCGGAAGCCTGATCCATGCCGAAGCGCAGGATATCGATTTGTTGGAAACCGAAAACGCGACGCGCCAAACCGATGGCACGCCCACCTTGATCAGCGTCACGGTGCCTCTTCGTAACGACAAGCCCTTTCCAATCGCAGTTGCGGTGAAAGCAGCCAAATTGCGTGAAGCCCTTGTTCCAACGGCAGGTCAGGGCCTGAAATGGTCTGATCCCGTTGCACTCGACATCGAAGCCTTGTTGAACATCGCATCCGATGACACCCGCGTGGTGGAAACAGGGAGCGATCTTATCCTCAGCGGTCAGGTGGTGCGTGCAGTGTCTTGGTGCTGTGACGACCGAGGCACGAAACCCGTCAAAATGGTCGAACTGGTGATCGACCTGTCGCTGCAAAGCATCGATGGCACCACATCGGAAGTGATCGAGGGCACGACTAAAACACGAAAATTGCGGTTTCTATCCGTGCTGACGGAAGAAGACTCGGCTCTAACCGAGCCGCTACTGGCAAGCCTACCGGGGTCGATAACCTCCTGGGCTCATCAAAGCCCAAATTTCGACTTGCAGGGCGCGGCCACGCCAAGTCCACCCCCAATCTAAAGCGTTTCGAAATCTGCTGAAAGCTGTCACAGGCTCCACTACCAGTTACGAAGCGGCTGTGCTTTACGACAATAACCCTTGATGGATAATCGTGTTCAGTCTGTAATGCGGCCATGATGGTTCAGCAGCTCGGTCTTTTTCCAACCACCGCTCATCTTTGCCGGATTGATCCCGAGCAGAGCATGAGCCGTTTCTACCGCGCTTATCTTCAGCCCGATCTCTTCGGCGGCTGCTCACTCATTCGCGAGTGGGGACGGATCGGATCTGGGGGACGCCTGCGCTGTGACGACTTTCCGTCTGAGGGCAAAGCTATCAGTGCACTAATCTCTCTGTCTCAAGCAAAGGTGCGACGGGGATACGACCTTTCTAGCCAGGGATAAGTCGCCGCAGTGGACGAACCAATTCTCATCAACTCCGGTCTTTCTCGATCCGTCATGGTCAATGACGCGCCCGTTCGTATTGAAATCGTCCGCTTGGAAGGAAACCCTGATTGGTCGCTTGAAGTGGTTGACGTTGAGGGAACATCGATCGTCTGGCAAGAGGCGTTCGACACGGAAACGGCGGCACTGGCGGAAGCGATGAGAGCAATCGAGGAAGAGGGCGCGAGACTGTTCCAGGATGACAGCAACGTCATTCCCTTTCCTCGATAGAAAGGTCGGGCAGTCTTAAAACTTCCCCAAGTCAGCACTACGGCATAGCTTTGCGGATTTCATCGGTTACGTCGCGGACGCCCGGTTCATTCCACAAATCGTCCTGAAGCATGACCCTGTTGCTGTTGGTGTGCGCGACATAGGTGGCACGGCGTTCTATAACTTCGAATGGGATGAGCGCCGCTCGCATGATCCTAAAGTCATCATCGAACAACACAGCAGCGAGGATATCGAAATGCCGTCCTGGTAAGTCCCGGATTGCGGAGAGCTGGCGGGATTTGTTCCGGCGGTGAATCCGGCGACCTTTAATCTGATAACGTGTTCCGTCTTTTCCGGTCGCATCAAAGCCTCTCTCCGAGTTCGGGGCTTGCTTCCACCCAAAAGCTTCACAAAACAAATATTCAGCTAGATCACCAGTGGGATTGTTGGCACTGCGGACAATGCCTCTCTCGCGAAGGGCCTCGCCGATACCTGCGTGCAATGCCAAGAGCTGCGCGACGGTCATTGCCGACAGCACAACATCATGCTGTGCATCCGTCGGCGGATGAGCAGCTCCTTCATTATAAATCGGCATCAACTCCTTGCGGGGTCGCTCCAAATTCCAGTTTTTCCAACGATTGTGTTCACTGTTGGATTGGAACCAACCGAACAGAAAAGCCTCGCATTCAAGCCTCAAAGATTTTTCAGAGAAGCGCGGGTCATCACTGATCAGAAAATACTCAAAGCCTTCATTGCCTGTCTGTTTGACGCGCTGGCAGAGTTCGCTTGTTCGACGCAGTTGGTTTTCAGCGGCGGTGCCATTGCGCATCGCATTCGCCCACGCTGTCGCTTCACTCAAGCGTTGCTTGATATTTGAACTTTGCCCAATGCGAACCGCTCGCTCCGGCCAATAGATTTGCGCATAAAGCCCCGGTAAAGACGGGGCATCCGAAGGCTGAAAACCGCGATTATCTACCCAATCCACATGCAATTCGATTTCTCTAAACAGCATCTGACATAGCCATTTCCTCCGGGGACAGGTTTGAGCTTACCCATTCAATTGTTGGCTGAATACCGGTTTTGAGCCCGAAACAATGCGCACGGGCGTATACGTCATTGACATATACGCCAATGACGTATATATGGATTACGATGTTGCAGACGGTTGTTGAGCTGCCAGAATTTGCGCGGCGCGCTAAATCCATCATGCCCGATGGCGAGCGTGAAGCTGCGATTATTTGGATCGCAGAGAACCCAGAGGCTGGCACGTCACTCGGTGGCGGGCTTCGGAAAGTGCGCATTCCACGCGAAGGCGGAGGGAAGAGCGGCGGTTACAGAACAATCTACGTGTTTGGTGGGCGGCATATGCCGATCTTCCTGATCACGGTGTTTGCAAAGAATGAGAAGGCCAAC
The DNA here is from genome assembly GCA_964549375.1 of uncultured Neomegalonema sp. Taxonomy (GTDB): domain Bacteria; phylum Pseudomonadota; class Alphaproteobacteria; order Rhodobacterales; family Rhodobacteraceae; genus JAHDDY01. The sequence goes on along the minus strand of CAZJWF010000171.1, from coordinate 1,995 downwards.
CTGACGCAGAAAGAGCAGGCAGCCGCTGTGGAATTGAGCAAAGAAATCGTCGGTATGTGGAGCGACAAGAAATGAGTGCATTTGACAGCATCAAACAAGGTCTCGAAGAGGCGAGGGCATTTTCGAAAGGTGAGCAGGCTGATAGCGTTGTTCATGAGATTTCGCTGCCTGAAATCAATGTCTCGGAAATACGTGCACAGACTGGTCTATCCCAGGCTGAGTTTGCACGGAGCATTGGTGTTGCAAAAGGCACATTGCTGAATTGGGAACAAGGCCGACGCACACCAAACGGTCCTGCACAGGTACTTCTCGCGTTGATCGCTCGAAAACCTTCTGTCGTTCAAGAATTGCTCTGAACCGACCGGTCAGGATCATTTATTCTTTGGCAGTCGGTGCCTGAGTCAGCTCAAGGAATGTAAACGACGGGATTGAGTGATCTGCTCACAATCGTGGTTCATTTTTTCTCTAGTATTGCCGGCGACAGCCCGCATCCTCCGGAAATTGATATCACTGGGAGCGTTACCTGGTAGGTTCTTGACGAACGAATACAGTTTCAAAATCAAAATTTTGAGCATCGAGGAAGAGAGCCAGGGGTTCGCCTTATCAGCTTCTCGATGGCGTAACTTCTGAGCTCCATATAGCTCGCTACCGAGATTAGATCCTTCCGTATTCTTGGTTGGGCTCGAGTTTTGGTTTTATGTCTACTCAAAAAGGGCTCGCCGATTCGGCTTCAAAGCATTCTGCGTAAGTCGGCCGGCTTACCTTTTCTCCAAAGCCCTTTTTATATTACGGGATAATTTATCCACAGCTTTTCGGTATTGGATTGGTCTGTGTTAATCTGGGTTATTAATAGGGTTACGTGGATTTTGACGTCCTAAAAGCGTTTAGGAGTCAAAGGATTATCTAGGAGCTTAGTGTGTGAAAGCACGAAATTTGAGTGGGCGATAACACGAAAATTAGTGTGTGATAACACAATCAAGCTCACTGGTGTGTGATAACACGATAAACGACGGTGGGTGGGTGAAAACACGAATCTGCTTGACTCGGTGGGTGAAAACACGAAAAAGACCCTATGGTGGGTGAAAACACGAAAGAGCGGTCACCGCTTCTACCCGATCGGATGCGCCAGGCGGATTTTTTCGTCTGCGATATCTTCGATGCTGCGCCGAAAGGTGACATGGCTTCGATGGAACATCCGGTGTTTTCCATCTCCACGAAACCGGATCGCAATATCCGGCGCTATGAGCGCGGAGATGTCTTTGTTGAAGTCACGCCGTCGGTGAAAGGGCTGGCGACGGTTCATGACCGTGATGTGTTGATCTTCTGCATTTCGCAAATCATGGCGGCGCTAAATGACGGGAAGAAAGTCAGCCAGACGCTGCGCTTCAAAGGCTACGATCTCCTTAAGGCGACCAACCGCGGAACTGACGGAAGAGGGTATGAGCAGTTGCGCGCGGCCTTCGAGCGCCTCTCCGGCACGCGGATCACCACCAATGTTACGACGGGTGATAAAGAAATCCTCGATGGCTTTGGCCTAATCGATCAGTTCCGCATTGTCCGTGAGAGCCGTGACGGCCGCATGCAGGAAATTGAGGTCCGCTTGTCTGATTGGGTTTTTAACGCGATCAATGCCCGCGAGGTGCTGACCCTTCACCGCAATTACTTTCGTCTTCGCAAACCGCTGGAGCGGCGCATCTATGAGATCGCGCGTAAGCATTGCGGCTATAAGTCGGAATGGACAATAGGCCTTGCAAAGCTGCGGGAAAAATGCGGCGCGCATTCAACGGAAAAAGAATTCAAGCGTCTCGTGACCAAGATTGTCGAAGAAGACACGGCGCACGGTCATATGCCCGACTACAGTCTTCACCTTGAAGACAATAAGATGGTGTTCCGCACGCGCGGGACATTGCAGGCGGTGCCTGAAGATGTTTTTGAGGGCGCGATTGATCCGGAGGCCTACGAGCAGGCCCGGGACGCGGCACCGGGCTGGGATGT
>CAZJWF010000170.1:0-4769 GCA_964549375.1 uncultured Neomegalonema sp. | reverse complement strand
TTCAGAGCGATTACGATAAGTCGGCAGTGGTATCTATACGAAATGACATGCCACTCGATGATTATCGTCACAGTTCTTTAGTTGGGGAGTGGATTTGGTGCAGCGATCCTCGGCAATCGGACAGCGCGAGGCAAAGTGGCAGCCTTTCGGTAGATTTACGGGACTAGGTGGGTCGCCCTTTAGCCGAACTCGATTGCGCCGGTTTCGTTTGTTCCCGTGAACTGTCGGGACCGCTGCCAGCAGTGCTTTGGTGTAGGGGTGTAGGGGGTTCTTGAACAAAGTAACTCGATCAGCTTGCTCGATAATTTGTCCCAAATACATCACCGCTATCTCGTCGCAGATATGCTGCACCACGCCGAGATCGTGCGAAATAAACAGGTAGGTCAGCCCTAGCTCTCGTTGGAGCCGTGCCATCAGGTTGAGAATTTGAGCCTGAATCGCGACATCAAGCGCGGAGACCGGCTCGTCGCAAACGATCAAATCCGGTTCGGTCGAAAGGGCTCGGGCGAGGCCAAGCCGTTGCCGCTGACCACCGGAGAATTGATGAGGAAACAACGCGCTTTGTTCAGGGCGTAGGCCCACTTGTGCAAAGAGTTTCAGCACCTTCGCATGGCGATCGGCTGACGTGCCGATCTTCATCAAATCAAGCGGCTCGCGGACGATCTCTCCGGCCCGCTTACGGGGATCGAGCGAGGAATACGGGTCTTGGAAGACAATTTGAAAGTGTCGCCGTGCCGCACGTAGATTTTCTTTCTCCAACTCGCTGATGACAGTATCGCCGAGCATCACTCGGCCCGCTGTAATGTGGACAAGGCGCATGATCGCGAGTGCCGTTGTGGTTTTTCCCGACCCGCTCTCACCCACAATACCGAAGGTTTTCCCCGCCGGGACAGAAAAGCTCACACCATCGACGGCATGGATTGTAGGCTTGGTGCCTAAGATCGAGCGGCCGCCGCCAAAGTGAACCTTCAGGTCTTCAACAACCAACGCGCTGTTTCGGGTATTGTCGGTCATGATGACACGGCCCAACATGCGGTCTCATGTGCCTCGGCTGAGGTTTCAAGTACAGGTTTTGAAGTATCACATTTGGGGATTTTGGCATTGCAGCGCGGCGCAAATGCACAGCCGATATCCAGATCGGTGAGGGCTGGAACAACACCTGGAATCTCTAATAATTCCTCGCGGATTTCTGGCGGGTTTGGTTCCAGATGCGGCACACAAGTAATCAGGCCCTTCGTATAGGGATGTTGCGGTGCGGAAAGAACAGCCTCAACTGTTCCTTTCTCCACGACCCGCCCAGCATACATTACTGCGACACGATCCGCGAGTTCAGCGATCGCACCCATATCATGCGTGATGAGGATGATCGCCGTATCCATATCCAGTTGCAGATCTTGGAGCAGGTCAAATATTTGCGCCTGAACCGTCGCATCGAGCGCTGTCGTCGGCTCATCCGCGATTAGAACACGAGGGCGGCAGGCTAGTGCGATGGCGATCATTACCCGTTGGCGCATCCCGCCGGAAAGCTGGTGCGGATAGGCTTTAGTACGCAGTTCAGGTTCTGGGATATCGACAGCCCGGAGCATTTCGATCGCGCGGGCCATGGCCGCTTTAGGGGTCGCTCCCTCGTGCAGGCGAACGCTCTCTGCGATCTGCTCACCGACGGTAAAAACCGGGTTGAGCGAGGACATCGGCTCTTGGAAAATCATGCCAATATCTTTGCCACGAATTTGTCGCAAGCTGTTGTGATCAAGCCCGACCAGTTCCCGGCCCTCAAGTTTGATCGAGCCTGACGTGACTTTGCCCGGTGGGTCCGGAACCAGCCCCATGATCGACAACGCAGTCATCGACTTACCGCAACCAGACTCGCCAACAATGCCCAGAATTTCGCCGCTCCCGACCTCTAAGGACACATGATCCAGCACACGGGCCTTGCCTGCGCGGGTTTTGAAGTCGACGACAATCTCATCAATGCTGAGGAGCGGTTGGGACACGGATTACCTCTGGCGCAGTTTTGGATTTAGAGCGTCGTTGAGGCCGTCCCCGATGAGTGAGATTGCCAACACCGTTAGGAAGATCGCGATGCCGGGGATCGCGACTGCATATCCGGCATCAAGAATATACTCCCGATTGGAACCGATGACTTGCCCCCAGCTCATGACGTTTGGATCGCTGAGGCCGAGAAAACTCAAGGCCGCCTCGAACAAAATCGCAGAACCAACCATTAGATTGGCTTGCACGATGACGGGTGGTAAGGCGTTGGGTAGGATCACTTTGAAAATCAGATAAGCATCCTTCGCACTGCCGGAGCGAGCGGCGGCGACATACTCCATTTCTCGAATGCGCAGAAACTCCGAGCGGGTCACACGAGCCACGGCGGTCCAGCTCACCACACCAATTGCAAATGTAACGGTCAACAGCGACGCGCCGAAGAGAGCCACGATTACCATCGAGAACAGTAAAGTCGGCAGGACTTGGAAGAACTCAGTGAAGCGCATCAATACCTCTTCGACCCAACCGCCATAGTATCCGGCGAAAGCACCCACCGTCACGCCGATCACTAACGAGATCACAGCAGCAGACAGGCCGATGGCAATTGAAATTTTTCCACCCGACATCATGGCGGCAAGAATGTCTCGACCAAGGTAATCGGTGCCGAAGAGAAAGCCTTCCTCACCGGGGCGCGCGAACGGAGCCCAGACCATCTCGAAGGGATCGACCGTGTGGAAATACGGCCCCACGAAAATAAACAACAGAATGGCGATCAGCATGATGAGGCCAACCACCGCGTTGTAGTTGCGGAAAAACATCCCGATCATCTCACGGAGAGGGTGCGAGACTTTTGTTGTCGGTATACCGTCTGAAGAACTAAGTTCTGCCATTTCGCTACCCTGACTTGATGCGAGGATCGACAAGGCGCAAGGCAATATCCGTCAGGATATTAAAAACGATCACGACCAGGGAAGAGAAGAACAAAATTCCCATGATAGTCGGCGTATCGCGTGCAAGGATCGATTGAAGCGCCAACGTACCGAGGCCCGGCCAACTGAAAACCGTTTCGACTACGACCGCACCGGAAATCACCGAGGCGAATTGCAAGCCTGCCACCGTAATCACGGGGCCAAGTGCGTTTTTCAGAGCGTGTTTATAGAGCACAGTCCGTTCAGGTACGCCCTTCGCCCGTGCGGTTCGCACGTAGTCAGCACCAAGAACTTCCTGCATCGAAGCCCGCGCGAGGCGGCTGTAAAGTGCAAGATAAATCGATGCGAGCGTTATCATCGGCAGCACGAGATGATATAAAACGTCAAGCGTTTGAACGAAAAATCCACCCTCGACGGTGATATCCCGCATCCCGCCCACGGGAAAAATTGGGAAGACCGAAACGAATAGAATAATGAGCAAAATTCCGGTCCAGAAAACCGGTGCGGCAAATCCAAAGAGCGCAAGGAAAGTTACAATAGCGTTGAGAATACCGTGTGGATTCTTCGCTGCCAGCACGCCAAGGAAAACGCCGAGGCCAATAGCGACGAATTGTGCTGAGAACACCAGCAACAGCGTCGCAGGCAATCTCTCCAAAACGATCTCCGTCACGGGCACATTGAAGAAGTAGGAATAGCCTAAATCGAAGGTGAACACACCGGACATGTATCGCCACAACTGCACATAGAACGGTTCGTTCAGGCCATAACGTTCCCGAATCTCTTCGATCACTTCGGCGTCGGCACCGCCCATATCTCCGGCGATAGAATCCGCGATATCACCGGGGGCAATAGAAATCAGCGTGAAGTTTAGAATGAGAACCGCGAGCAGCAAAAGCAGGCCATAACCGATCCGTTTCGCAATCGCACTCCAAAGACTCATTCAAATTATCCTATCGGAAAAACAAACGTCGCCCGGCGGAATCGGGCGACGCCAAGCTGATCTTACTTGAGGTACACTTTATCGAGTGGGTGCGACGTGCCCCAAATCGAGTCCGGTGCGTTACCGACCTTATCACTTGAAATCGTGTGATACGGCGATGGGAACAGCGGATAAAGCGGCAGCTCATCAGCAAGAATATGCTGGAACTCTTTGTAGTACTTCTTACGAAGTGCCTGATCGTTGGTGGCTCCGGCAAGCTCCATCAGCTCGTCAACGCGGTCATTTTCGTATTGCTGCGTGTTCGACCAGATGACGCCCTTTTTGATGTTCTGACTGTTGTAGGTCCGGTGAACACCAATCACCGGATCACCCCAGTTAAACACGTTGTCGATTGTCATATCGAACTCATGGTTCGAGATCCGCTTTGACCACGTTGGGAAGTCGGCAGAGGCGCGCACTGTCACATCAATGCCAATCTTTTTTAGAGCAGGCTTCATGTACTCCGCCGGAGGCTTTACCGTCGGCCAACCGTAATCAACAGTTAGCTTGAAACGCGTTCCGTCTGAGCCGCGTTTGTACCCGGCATCATCGAGCAGCTTATTCGCTTTGTCCAAATCGAGAGCGTAGTCTTCAACCGTATCGTCATAAAACGGACTGTCCGGGTGAATGCCCGTCTTTGCCGGCCCAGTGGTTCCGCGCATGAGCGCTTTCAGCATGAAGTTTGTATCGACCGCATAAGCGATGGCCTGACGTACTGCTTTGTCGGCAGTCGGACCGTCTGCTTGCGTGTTAAATGCCAGCCAATTGATCGGGCCGATGGCACCGTATCCAGCACCGCTAACTTTCAAACCATCGTTCTTTTTCAGACGCACGAGGTTTAGCGGGTCTTGCTCAAACCCGGACATATG
>CAZJWF010000169.1:0-4823 GCA_964549375.1 uncultured Neomegalonema sp. | reverse complement strand
AATCGTGAATCACGCCGAGCATGATTTGTGAATCCCTCTCAACTCAACCCTTAATTCAGAATCCGAAATCCGGGTTAATTTCGCTGGACATTCACGGAAAGCCGCTCAATCTTTGCGGCAAGCCAAAAATACCGGAGGAACGCGCAATGACTGAAGTCAATAAAACCGAAATCGACGAAAAACCTGAATCTGAGAGCCGCCGCGCGTTGCTCAAAGGGGCCGCTGCTGTTGGTGCTGTCGCCGCTGGCACGCAAATGCTGCCCGGTATGGTTCCATATATTCAGGCGCAAACATCTGAGCCGATCAAAATTGGTTTCCAAGTCCACAAAACCGGAATCGGCGCGGCCTATGGCCGCTGGTACGATCGCACGACCAAAGCGGCAGCACAGTTGATCAATGACGAAGGCGGCATCAATGGCCGCGAAGTTGAAATCGTTGCCGAAGATGATGGCACCGACCCCAAGCGCGGCGCCGAAGTTATTGAGAAGTTCGCGACTCAGCATAAAACTGATGTCGCCTTTGGCACGTTGTTCAGCCACGTCGTTATTGGCTCCTCCCCGCGCGCAGGTGAGCTGAAGATGCCATATTTCGTGGTTTCCGAAGGCCACCACGTTGCGAGCGGCGGTTTGAACCGCTACACGCTGCAACCGGGTATTACCGATGTGAAATCGCAAGTGCAGTCGATGGCCCCTTGGGTTGCAGGCAATCTGGGCAAAAAGGTCACGATGGTCTTTCCTGACTTTGCTTTCGGCCATGATCACCGCGACTATTTCTCCAAAGCAATTGAGGCGCAGGGCGGCGAAGTGGTTGCAAAAATCGCGATTCCACCGACGGAAAAGTCCTTTACCAAATACTTCCCGCAAATTCCGCGCAGCACAGAAGTCCTCTATCACGTCATGGTTGGCCCCGGCGTTCTGACCTTTGTGAAGGAACTCGGTGAGTTCTTTGGAGGGCGTGGACCACAGTTATTTGGGTTTATCGACAGTCTCGAAGCCGTGAACATCAACAGTCCCGGCCTCGAGTTTCTCGATGGTTCGCATTTCTGGGAAGGCAATCCCCGTTACACCAGCGACCTGTCATCCGAGCATGACGCCTTTTACCGCAAGGCCGTCGGCGTCGATGATACCGGCGCGTCGATTAGCGATAGCAAAGACATCTCGACCTACGCGCATATGTTTGGATGCTGGGAAACCCTGCACGTCATCAAGGCGGGCATGGAAGCCTCAGACTACTCTGGGCCCGGCGACCGCGCCAAGCTGATCGAGGCGGTCGAGAACATTGGCGTCATGCCGCACAGCCGCGCGCACCCTCAAGGCGACAAGCTGTTCAATGGCCGCACGCACCAAGCGTTCGGACATCAGTTCATCTCGAAAGTCGATGGGGGTCGTCTGACACCGGTTCACAAAACGTCGATCTTCGATAGCTTTTACGAAGATGAAGTGGACTACACGACGCAAAAACTCTGATGTCGATAGTGTTTCTATCTCGGGCTAACGTCCGGGATATCCCAAACTCACTTTTGCAGGCCTTGAGATTCGTTCCCGAGGAATTTAGCTAACTTTATGGATCTCGGCCCTCAACTCGTTCTTGCCTCGCTAGACGGCGCTGTCACCGCTGCGGTCCTCGCATTGACGGCGCTTGGTTTGTCACTGGTCTTCGGCGTCATGCGCGTGGTGAATGTCGCGCATGGCGAGTTCTTTATGCTCGGCGCGGTGATTGCGTGGTTTGTCGCCAGCAATATTGGCGGCCCTCCGGCCATTGGCTTTATCGCGGCGCTGATCATTGCACCCCTTCTGGTTGGCGGTCTCGCAGCGTGTGCTGATTGGCTCATCCTCAAACGCCTCGACTACGAACCAGAGGCCACCATCGTTGCGACTATCGGTTTACTTTATATCCTGCAACAAGGTGCATTGGTCACGTTCGGACCCGTAGCCCGTGCCGTTGAATCGCCGTTCAACCATCGCATCGAAATTCCGTGGTTCGAGGGCAGCGACGTAGGCTGGGGCCTTTTCACCACCAGCTACAAATTGTTTGTCATCGCTGCGGCCATTCTAATTTTGGTCGCCGTCTGGTTGTTATTGTCACGGACCAAAATCGGTCTTGTGATGCGCGCAACGCAGCTTGATCGAGAAACCGCGCAGGCGTTCGGAATCCCTGTCGAAAAGGTCTATGCGCTGACCTTTGGGTTTGGCGCTGCGTTGGCGGCGATGGCGGCTGTTCTGATCGTCCCGATCCAGCAAGCCGATTACTTGATGGGCGGTGATCCGCTGCTGCTATCATTTATCGTTGTCATCATCGGCGGCCTTGGCAGCTTACGCGGGACGCTGATCGCTGCACTCCTCATTGGTATGAGTGACGGCATTATCTCCGTCTTCTTCACACCAACGCTTGCAAAGATCATTGCGACCCTCGTCGTGGCGATGGTTTTGGTCTTCCGACCGCAAGGTTTGTTCGGAGCAAAAGCGCAATGAAGTTCGACCGTGCTCTGTTGCTTCATTTGGCTGTCATCGCGCTTCTGTTCGCGTTGCAATTCGTGCTGCCAGAATACCACCAAGGCAATCTTGCCCGCATCATGGTGCTGGCGACGTTTGCCACCGGCTACAATATTCTGTTCGGCTATACTGGCCTGCTCAGCCTTGGCCACGCGCTTTATTTTGCCGCGGGTATGTATGGCGCAGGTATGACGATGAAATATCTTGGGATGCCCGCCATCGCGGCCTTTCCCATCGGCATCATCAGCGCGACCTTGCTCGCGGCGTTGATCGGCGCGCTGGCCCTGCGAACCACTGGCGTTGCGTTTATGATCGTGACACTGATGTTTGCGCAAGCCGGGTATCTCACCTTGCTCTATTTCAACGAGTATACGCGGGGCGATGAAGGCTTTGTTATTCCTCAAGCTGAGCGAATGATCCTCGGCTTTGATTTGTCAAAAGACGATATTCGCTTCATCGCTGCTTGGCTGGTCTTCTCGGTCGGGTTGCTGATTGCTCTCGCGATTGTGCGCTCGAAGGCAGGCCGGGTGATGGTTGCCATTCGCGAGAATGAAGAGCGCACGCGGATGCTGGGCTTCAATCCATTCCCGTATAAACTTGGCGCGGTCGTCGCTTCGGGCGCTTTTGCAGGCGTCGCGGGAGCCGCTTATACGATTTTGTTTGGGTCCGTCGGTGCCAGCTTTGCCTCGATCCAGTATTCTATCGAACCGTTGCTCTTTGTCCTGCTCGGCGGAACGGGCGTTGTGCTTGGTCCCCTCGTGGGATCGGTTCTGATTTTCTATCTGATCGAATACGCGCGGGAGATTACCTCTGCCTATCTCATCGTCGTTGGCGTTGCGCTGGTGTTGCTCATCCTATTCGCCCGGCAAGGCGTGCTTGGTTCGCTTAGAAGACGCACGGACGGGTGGTTGCCATGACGTTGCTCTCCGCCCGCAATCTGGTGAAAGACTTTGGCGGCTTACGCGCGACAAATGTCGCCAGCTTTGATCTACCCGCCGGAGAGGTTCGCGCCGTGATTGGCCCGAACGGAGCCGGAAAAACGACGTTCGTCAGCCTGCTTTGCGGCAGGATACCGCCAACAACCGGCACGATCCAATTTGAGGGCGAGAACATCACCCGCCTTCCCGCGCATGATCGTGTCGCCCGCGGAATCGCTTATACGTTCCAGATCACCAGCATTTACCCCAATCTTAGTTTGCTGGATAACGTGATGTTACCCGCGCAGCGCCGTGCCGGACTGAACGGAACGAACGATGCGGAACGGCGCGCAAAAGAGGCGTTAGAGCGCGTCGGTCTGAGCAGCCGTGCAACGGAACGCGCAGGCTCACAAGCCTATGGCCACCAGCGCTTGCTAGAGGTTGCGATGGGCCTCGCTTTGGCGCCGAAGCTGCTCATCCTTGATGAGCCAACCCAAGGTCTGGCGGAAGGTGAAATAGAAACATTCAACACGCTGATCCGTACCGTCGCTGAAGACGCCACCGTTTTATTGATCGAGCACAATATGAATGTCGTCATGGCTCTTGCCGACCGAATTACGGTACTGAACTTCGGGGAAGTCTTGGCCGAAGGAACGCCCGAAGAAATTCGCGCCAATGAAGACGTGCAAAGCGCGTATTTGGGGGGCTGATGCTGGAAGTCAAAGGCATCGATTGTTTCTATGGCGACGTGCAAGTCCTGCGCGGCATGAGCCTGACAGCACGCACCGGGGAAATCCTGTGTTTGCTAGGGCGCAATGGCGCGGGCAAGACCACAACGCTGAAGTCGATCATGGGTATTGTTCCCGCTCTCAACGGGTCAATCACGCTGGACGGCGAGGCGCTCAATACCCTTCCCGCGCACGAGGTTCCAAAACGCGGGATCGGTTATGTCCCTCAAGGACGTCGGCTGTTTCCTGAAATGACCGTTGCCGAAAACATTGAAGTCGGGCTGTTAACGCGCGGCAAGGGTGAGGAAACGCGCGAGCGGATGCTGGACCTCTTTCCGCGCTTGCGCGACCGCTTGCGGCAGCGCGCGGAAACCTTATCGGGCGGCGAGCAGCAAATGCTCGCGATGGCACGCGCACTCTGTTTAGAACCGCGCGTCTTGTTATTGGACGAACCTACCGAGGGGCTGCAACCGTCGATGATCTCTTTAATCCGAGACGTGGTCATCGGTTTGAAAGAACAGAACGTCGCGACGATTTTGGTTGAACAACGCATCGACGCGGTTCTGTCCATCGCTGACCGCGTTGTCTTCATCGAAAACGGCGAACGCAAGGATGAAGCCCTTGCCGCTGATCTGCGCGGCAACCTCGATCTTGTGCATAAATATGTCGGGGTGGGCTGACGCCTA
>CAZJWF010000168.1:0-4893 GCA_964549375.1 uncultured Neomegalonema sp. | reverse complement strand
CACTTCTGATCCAAAGATCAGACCTGCTCGCAATTTCCTGAGATCCAGGCCTCAAACACTGAAGGAAATGTGATTGGCAGTGCCTCTCTCCCGTCCCACTATAATCTCTAATAGTTGCGACTTCAAAAGGACGGATAATCGACATTCCAAAGTGCGACGGCGCAGCTTTAATATTACGATTCCACTGAAAGAATATTTGTACTTACAGGTGAAAGGTCCTTCGATGACATCAGAGATGAGTCTAAAATCCCGCATCTTCGCTATGGCGTCCTTGGTTACGCTTTCCCTCTTCAGTTTTGACACCGCCCGTGCGCAGCATAGCACTCCCCTCGATGCCTATGTCATCGCGGAATACGGAAACCCGCCTACCATCCCGCAAGGGCCGCTCTCAGCGGATTTGCAAAGGGCAGTAAAAAGCACGTTTCTCGACAGTATGGAACAATCGACGTGGGGCAGAGATCAGACGCTCGCGTTAGATGAAATTGGTCGCTCCGGTGATCCGCGCCTCGCGTGGCCAATCAGCGATTTGATGCGCTTTACATCAGATCGCTCGCTCAATACGGAATTAGGCCTCGCGGCCTCGCGTCTGCTAGGTAAGGACTTGGCAGGGCAGAACGACTGGGGCACGGTTACGGATCATCTCATCGCTTGGGAGATTCCGGCACCACCGAATTATTTGCAGGTCAAACGCGCAATTTTCACGTCGATCATTCCCGGTTGGGATCGGATTTTCGTCGAGGGTGATATTGACTGGCGGCACGTCTCTTGGGGCGGTGTTTTGATTGATGATCGCGCGTACGATACAACGGATGAGGCATGTAACTGCATTCCTGCCGCCGATAACCCCCAAGTCAGCAGCGCTGCAGAAGCGACATGGCTAAAAGACGACGACATCGTTTTTGGGATCGAAGTCAATGGCCAGTTCCGCGCATACCCTCGCCGCATTATGGAAGTGCGTGAGATGGTCAATGACACGCTGGGCGGCAGAACACTCGGTATTCCTTACTGTACGCTTTGCGGCGCAGCGCAAGCCTACTTCACCGACCAGATGCCCGCAGGCGTGCAAAGACCTGTCCTGCGGACGTCTGGTCTGCTGATCCGGTCAAACAAAGTCATGTACGACGTCAACACTTTCTCGGTGTTCGATACGTTCTTAGGCAAGGCCGTTACAGGGCCACTAAGAGATCGCGGCATCCAGCTTAAACAAGCCAGCGTTGTCACGACCGATTGGGGAACTTGGAAGCGCGCTCACCCGCAGACGACAGTACTTGTTGAGTCGCTTGCGCTAGGCCGAGACTTTGATTTCCGCAGCGGTCGCGACGCCAACGGACCCATCTTTCCCGTGGGGGATGTCGATCCGCGATTGCCTGTGCATGAAGACATCATCGGTGTCCTCACCGCAACCGGTCGGCCCATTGCTTTTCAACGGAGTAAAGCTGTCGCAACGCTCGCGAGTGGTGGCCAGATTGCTTTTGAGAATGTCCGCCTGAAACTTGATGCGGGCGGTGTGAAGGCCGTTGACGTCAATGGCCAAGACCTCGGCAGTCATCAGGCCTTTTGGTTTGCATGGTCGCAGTTTCACCCGCGCACGGCTCTCTGGCCTGCAGGATAACGCAACTAGGGGCGGGCTTTTGTGAAGCCCGCCTGACGATTGCTCTTGGAAGGTTGCTGCAACGCACCATATGCTCAATTGATGGAGCGTAGTCTTTTCTCTTTTGTTTGGAGGTACAGCCGAACACAGCAGATCGGCCTGTTGTGTTTGACGGTTCTCACCTTCCCCATACTCTACGCCACGCTAGAGCTACCGAAGATCATCATCAACGATGCCATCGGAGCGAAAAGCGAAATGGTAAGTGCCTTTGGCTATCAGTGGAGCCAAGTAACTTACCTGTTTTTATTATGTTTTACGTTTTTACTCGTGGTGATCACATGGGGCGTCGTGAAGATGCGCCTCAACACGATGAAGGGGGTAATGGCGGAACGGTTGCTGCGACGGTTCCGCTATCAACTCATCTCGCGAGTCTTGCGCTTCCCGCTACCCCATTTCCGGCGCACGTCACAGGGCGAAATGGTTTCGATCATTTCAAGCGAGGCGGAACCTCTGGGCGGCATAATGGGCGATGCCATTGCACAACCCGTTTTTCAGGCCGGGCAGATGCTCACGATCTTAGGCTTTTTGTTCGTGCAAAGCATCTGGCTGGGTTTAACCGCCATCGCGTTGATCCCGCTTCAGGCTTGGCTGATCCCCAAGATGCAGCGCGAAGTCAATCTGTTGAATAAAAAGCGGGTTCAAGAGGTACGGCACTTCTCCAACCGGATCGGCGAAACCGTCGCGGGAATTCAAGAGATCCGCGCCAACGGAATTGCCCCCTACACTATGGCGCAATTCACTGGTCGTTTGGGTCGCTTGTTCGATATTCGCCATCGGATCTACGAAAAAAAATACTTTATGAAGTTCGTCAATAATCTGATTTCTCAGATGACGCCGTTCCTTTTTTTCGCGATTGGCGGCTATCTTGTTATCATTGGCAGTCTAACTCTTGGTGCCCTCGTCGCCGCACTTGCAGCGTTTAAAGATCTGTCGGCACCGTGGAGAGAACTGCTCGCCTACTACAATCAAACGCAGGATATGAGCCTGCGGTACGAGACGATTATCGAACAGTTCGATCCACCCGGCATGTTGGATGCAGATTTGATTGAGGGCCGCCCGGAGTCCTATCCGCGCCTGAACGGCGCCATAACCTTTGAAAACGTCACAGTGCGCGAGCTTGATGGCGGACGCATCCTCGATGACTTATCGCTCAGTATTCTAAAGGGCAGCAACATCGCGATCCAAATTCCAAATGCATCCGAGCGGCAAGCTTTGGCGCATGTGTTGTCGCGTTCGATCTTGCCGTCGAGTGGACGGGTCGTCATCGGTGGGCGCGATTTGAACACCCTGCATCAAGGCGCGGTCGCCGCACGTATCGGCCTATGTGGCAGCAAGCCTTATCTGTTCAAGGGCAAAATTCAGGACAATACGCGGCTCTCCTTGAAGACCCGACCTTACGCCGAACCGACCGCCGACGACGCCGCCCTTCAAAAAATGATCGACGAAGCGCGACGAGTCGGCAACAGCACAGAGATCCCCGACGTGCCGTGGCTGGACTTATCGCGTACCGGTTTTGAAGGAGAGTCAGAGCTATACGATTGGTGGCAGCAAATCGCGGAGGCCCTCGGCACCGATGGTTCTCTGTTTAAACGCGGCCTCGATATCTCGTTTGATCCCAAACTTCACCCCGGCCTTGCAGAGCGGATTGTTGCCTTACGCCCCGAAGCCGGAAAGCGCATGGTTGCGAATGAATTGTGTGAAGCAATCCATCCATTTGACCGTGAAAAATTCAATCCCGGCCAGGCCTTTGGCGGCAATATTCTTTACGCGGCCTCGCGCCGATCAATGGAACCACAAAGACTAGCAAATGACTCTGACTTTGAAGCGTTTCTTGACGAAGCCGGTTTGGCCGAAGAAGCTTTAAATCTTGGTGCGGATCTATTGTCGGTGATTGTGCTCACTTTCTCTGGCGTCGGCGGCGGACACCCCCTCTTCCGCCGACTTGGCTTAGAAAGCGACTTATTCCAATGGCTGAACCGAATTGATCAGCGCCTATCTGCTGGCGAGGTGGAATCGCTCTGTCATTTGGACGCGCAACTCCTGCGCGCGTTGCCATTTTGCTTTAGCGCCGAACAGTTTGGATCGTCCTTTAAGCGTTCATTGAAGGAAAAAATTCTCCTGATCCGCAAGCGACGCAGTGGGCCATTAGGCGCCTGGGGAGAACGGATGTTTTCCCCAATTGACCCCAACCAGTTCATTGAAGGCATTTCGGTGCTGGAAAATCTTGCCTTTGGCCGCATCGCCCGACGGGCGGGAAAGAAGGGGGACGAGTTGCACGACATGCTTGGGGCCTTACTGGAGGAGCACGGTTTACGCAGCGAAATCGCAGCATTGATCGGCGATGCCCCTCTCGCCGCCGGCGGAACCAACGTCTCCCCCATCACGCATGAGCAGATCGCGTTTATTCGGGCCGCGATTCGTAAACCGGATGTACTGGTGCTTGACCGGGCATTTCAAAGCCAAGAATCGTCCGAACGGCTCGCATTCCGGGACCGGGTGCGCGACCTTTTGCCCGAAGCAACCATCATCCATCTGGAACCGCGCGTCGAACGCCCCGAAGATTTCGATCAAGTGCTCGACATCGCCGAGGGTAAACTCGCAGGTCACGAGACGCTGGAACTCGATGATGCTGAGGCGCAAACGGACCTGCCCCGCAAAATCAAGGCATTTGGACGGACCGCGCTGTTTGACGGCCTGTCACGCTCTCAACTGCGCCTGCTCGCCTTTGCCTCGGATTGGTTTGATGTCAAAGCGGGAGGTTACATTTTTCGAGAAGGTGACGACGCCGATGCCGTATATTTGATCACGCAAGGTCTGGGCGAGTTGTGTTGGGAGGATGCGGGAAATCCTGAGTTTGAAGGAAGGTTTATCCGTCCTGGCCGGTTGATCGGTGATCTTTCTGTCATCGAAGGTCGCCCTCGGAAGCTCAGCCTCATCGTGCGCGAAGATGTGAAGGGGTTACGAATTGGCGCGAGTGAATTTTTGGAGATGGTCTCCAGTGACCCTGATATCGCCATGACGCTGCTGCGAACCATTTCAACCTATCTCGGAGATGTCACCGAGAAAATGAAAATGGGATGATTGCGGAGGCTCACCACACCAGATCAACGCACGTATGAGGAGGTTGATCCGCTAATGCGTTTCCGCTGGCAATTCGTCGATTGGGCAAAACAGCTCCCTGATACCCTTCAAGCTTTTGCGTAAAACCCGTCTTATCGTCCGGATTATCCGAGTTTTGGCCT
>CAZJWF010000167.1:0-4988 GCA_964549375.1 uncultured Neomegalonema sp. | reverse complement strand
ATTGTGCGGTGAATGTGAGACGTGGATCGAGACCGGGGCCTGCATCATCATCTAGGGCGATCACTTCGCCGTTTTGATACAATCGGACCAACGGATCGGACAGCCCGCCGAAGCCGCCATCTGCGGATACATCAAACTGGTACCGCTGGCCTTCTGTTAACTCGATGCGAAACCAATCACTGTCGGAACCTGATTCAAGCTGACTCGTGACGGAACTTCCAACCATTAAGTCAGCCGTCGTCGACGCGTTTGCGGACAATTCTTGGGAAAAATGCATCAGGGATCACTCGATTTTCAGCCGAATGCGCGGGTAAGCGCGGGAATGACGGTTACGAGTGCATTAACGGTGCCAAGCGATGCCGAGATGAGTGGCGGCTCACAGCAACGTCAATTTAAGGATCATTGGGCATGACAAGGCGCGATACATAAGCGATACGGCGCACAACGAAATTCCAACGACACAGCCAACCGCGACGGCGCAGTACAAAGGATACGATATGACCAAGGTTCTTGTGACAGGCTCGGCGGGCTTTATTGGCTTTCATCTCTCCCAACTGTTGCTCAAGGACGGGTTTGAGGTCGCTGGCTTTGATGGGATCACAGATTACTACGACGTTCGGCTGAAGAACCGCCGTCATGAAATCCTTAAACAGAATTCGGGCTTTTCGTTTTGCGAAGCGATGCTGGAGGACTTTGAAACACTCCATGCGTTTTTTGCCGCTGAGAAACCTGACGTTATCGTTCACCTCGCAGGACAAGCCGGTGTGCGATACAGCATTGAGAACCCGCGCGCGTATATCGAGTCGAATGTCGTCGGGACATTCAATGTGATGGAACTGGCTCGCGAGCTGGAGGTAGATCACCTTCTGATGGCCTCGACCTCTTCGGTTTATGGCGCAAATACCGATATGCCATTCGGAGAAACTCAGAAAACCGAAACGCCGATGACCCTCTATGCGGCGACGAAAAAAGCGAATGAGGCAATGGGCCATTCTTACGCCCATCTGTGGAACTTGCCGACAACGATGTTCCGGTTCTTCACTGTTTACGGACCGTGGGGTCGCCCGGATATGGCCCTCTTCAAGTTTACCAAAGGCATCATCGAAGACACCCCGATTGATATTTATAACCACGGCGAAATGCGCCGCGATTTCACCTATGTCGAAGATCTGGTGCGCGGCATCCGGTTGCTGATCGATACACCGCCGCCTCTGCCTGAGAGCCGTGAGGATGTGCTAGAGATTGATAGCCTTAGTCCCGCTGCACCTTGGCGCGTAGTCAATATTGGAAATGGCGGTTCGGTTAAACTGCTCGATTACATCGAAGCGATTGAGAAGGCTCTCGGTAAGAAAGCCATTCGCAATTATATGGAGATGCAAGCGGGCGATGTTCCGGCGACCTGGGCACAGAATGATTTGCTGCGTGAATTGACAGGATATGCGCCGCAGACGGACGTGACCGAAGGGGTTGAAAAGTTCGTCGCTTGGTATCGCGACCATTATCAGGTTTGAAGCAGGCCATTCTCATCTTCAAATTTAATGAGCGCGCTGAGGTTGTCGAAAACGGTCCATCATGCCTAAGTGGGGCCGATACCGTTTCTCGATCAGGAAAGTCTCATGTTCAGTGTCGACAAAGCCACGATCGCCATCATCGGCCTTGGATATGTGGGGCTGCCCCTTGCCGCCGCGTTCGGCAAAGTGCTGCCGACCATCGGGTTTGATCTGAATGTAGATCGTATCGCTGAACTCCAAACGGGGTATGACCGCACGCTTGAGGTTTCTATCGACGAATTGGCGGACGCAAAGCATTTGAGTTATGCGGCGGATGTCGAGGCACTGCGCGCGTGCAATGTGTTTATCGTTGCAGTACCAACACCTGTAGATGCCGCGAAAACCCCCGACCTCACTCCCTTGATCAAAGCGTCGGAAACCGTTGGTGCGGTTTTGAGTAAGGGCGATGTGGTCATCTACGAAAGCACGGTATTCCCCGGTGCAACAGAAGAAGTCGCGGTGCCAATTTTAGAGCGGCTTTCTGGTTTGACGTTCAATGAGGATTTTACCGCGGGTTACAGCCCAGAGCGGATCAATCCCGGTGACAAAAAACACCGCTTGCCTGACATCGTCAAAGTCACCTCTGGTTCCACTCCAGAGGCCGCGACCTTTATCGACAATCTTTATGCCAAGATTATCCGCGCAGGCACGCATCTGGCCCCCTCGATCAAAGTCGCCGAAGCCGCGAAGGTGATCGAGAATACGCAACGTGATTTGAATATCGCCCTCGTCAACGAGTTAGCGATGATCTTTGATCGCGTCGGTATTGATACGCTGGATGTGTTAGAGGCCGCCGGGACGAAATGGAATTTTCTCAAGTTCTTTCCCGGCCTCGTGGGCGGGCACTGTATCGGAGTCGATCCCTATTACCTGACACATAAATCGAAAGAGCTGGGGTATTACCCGGAGGTCGTTTTGGCCGGACGGCGGATCAATGACCGTATCGGAAGTTATGTCGCTGACCGTGTCATTCGCCTTATGATCTGCAAAGATATTCTGCCCCGCCGTGCGCGGGCGCTGGTGATGGGATTGACTTTCAAGGAAGACTGTCCTGACCTACGTAATACCGGCGTTGCCGACATCCTCACAGAACTTGGAAGTTACCAGATGGATGTCGATGTTTGGGACCCGCAAGCAGATGCCGAAGCCGCCATGTCCGAATACGGCGTGACACTTACGGAACCGCAAGCCGGATCGTATGATGCGATTATCCTTGCGGTCGCGCATAAGGAATTTCGTGCCATGAGTGCCGAAGACATACAGGCGCTCGGCAAATCGCAATGTGTGATATTTGACGTGAAGGGCGTGTTGGATCGCGGTATCGTCGATGGGCGTTTATAGCGGAATCAACAAGGGACGAGGTTTTACTCGGAGACCAATTCCCAGAACGCATATTTCCGGCCATGTCGGTCTTTTAGACCCGCGAGAAATTTTTCGTGAGACGTGACCGAGCCGTACTCCTCGATAACCGCATCCGCGCTTTCACATTCCAGCAGATGCCGTGCCGCATGTTTATACCGGCTGGAGCGCCCCCCGTTCAGCGTGTCCTCAATCATGACCCGGCGCAGTATGGTCGCGGCCAGTGGATACTTTGCTTCTAACGCATCCGCCGCCGGAGAGAGTTGAAAATAGCGGTTACCATCGAACGCTGCCCGATGCGTGATGGCGAACGAGGCGCCCCGATCGAGTGCCGGCCAGTCAACTAAGAACAAGAGCGCTTGGTGCACCGGGCTGTTTGCGATCACATACTCAAGGCCGCGCTCTTCCGCCTCGACATCCTCAAAATCGGGAAGGCGTTGGATATAATCGCGCAGGTATTGCGGTGCAAATGATGCCTCAAAAGCCTGCCAACGCATTGCCTGCGCCTCGTCCCGGCGGTCCAAACCTTCTAGCGCCGCAATGCGTGCGTCCACCCAAATCGATGGGATGCCTTCTTCCACATCCGCGGTGTCGAGCATCACCAACGCTTCGGCAGAGCGATTTGCAGCGATAAAACGTTCTGCAATTTTTGCCGCGACCTGAGGAAGTTTCCGCATCGCCGGATCATATTGCGCCGCGTACCCCTCCGGATCTCCCTCCAGATCAGCTATGGCCATCCGGCCAATTCTCAAAATAACATCGCCATCCCATTCCGGGTCTTCAAGGGCGGTTTCAAATCGTGCCTTAAGTGCGGTCATGCCGTCTTTACCCAAGGCATCGCGGGTCTGAGCAATCAAGCGGTCAAAAACACCGTATCCGCTATACTCTGTGAAGGCAGTGAAAACCCGGTCAGCCAGAAGCGCCGGTTCGATCTTGGCGGCAATCGCGATGGGTGCAAGGCTCTCGCAAGCACCCTCAAACATCTCCGAAAACTCGCCCTTCTCATCGCTGACGCGGTTGAAAACCTGATCGCTTAATTCAACGAACTGCCAGACCAGATCATACCCCGCCTGAGGATGATCCGGCGCGATGCGGGTAACGATAATATCGCGTTGATTAGTCAGGTCGCGTAGAAAGGCCTTGCGCTTGCGCCAACTGACATATGTGCGCGCGCGTTTAATTGTTGCGAGACGTTTACGGACCTCGGCTGCCAATGCCTCACTGCCCGACGCCTCCAACAACGCTGCGCGCGCCTCGCGCTTGAGCGGGGCGCTGCCTTGCACAAGGTCCATAACCAATTCCGCAAGACGTTCCGCACCGAGAGCTTGAAGGTTTTTCGCGTTGAGCGTTTTTCCCGCCATGCCTCATCCTGCTCGCATCATTAGACTTTGCCAAGCATCACGGCGGCTCTCAAAAACTGATTGCGCCGAATGTCTCAAAAAGGGCGGCGAAAAAATATCCTGCCGTCGCGAGCACGGTGAGAAAGACACCGGCAGAGCCAAGATCTTTCGCGTCTCTTGCGAAATCACTCCGTTCCGGAGAAATGCGATCGACGATCACCTCGATGGCGGTATTGAGTGCCTCAACCGCAAAGAGGATCAAAAACAATACGGTCAAAATAATCCAGTGGCGCAACTCTGCCCCTGAAATCGCCAGAACCACTAGCACAGCAACGAAAATACCGATCTCGATTCGCGCCGCCATCTCACGAACCAATACACCGAGACCCTGCAACGAATATTGGGTGGACCCGATAAGGTGACGAATAGGGGCAAGCATGGCCATCAAACTCCGGCAATTAAGGAGAGGTCACTCTAACGCGCAAATTTGCCGGTTCAAAAAGAAAACCCCCGCACGAGGCGGGGGCTTTGGTATTCGGTTGACGTAGGTGGATCAGCCAGCCGTTAGGTCTTCACCCGTGGTTTGATCGACGGCTTTCATCGACAGCTTAACCTTGCCGCGATCCGCAAAGCCGAGGAGCTTGACCTTTACGACATCGCCTTCTTTGACGAAGTCTGAAGGCTTGCTGCCGCGTTCGTTTGTCATCTCAGAGATATGGACGAGGCCATCTTTCGGGCC
>CAZJWF010000166.1:0-5049 GCA_964549375.1 uncultured Neomegalonema sp. | reverse complement strand
GGGGCAACAGGAGACTCTGAATGAACCAGGAAGTCGCCAACATCTTCGCCCCGCAAACCCCTGCGGCCAGCTTTGATGAAATTCGCATTTCGCTTGCCAGCCCGGAGAAAATCCTTAGCTGGTCTTTCGGCGAGATCAAGAAGCCTGAGACGATCAACTACCGGACCTTCAAGCCGGAGCGTGATGGCCTGTTCTGTGCGCGTATCTTTGGTCCTGTGAAGGACTATGAGTGCTTGTGCGGCAAATATAAGCGCATGAAGTACAAAGGGATTACCTGTGAGAAATGCGGCGTTGAAGTCACGCTCTCAAAGGTCCGCCGCGAACGTATGGGTCACATCGAGCTGGCGTCGCCTGTCGCACATATCTGGTTCCTGAAATCTCTGCCATCCCGTATCGGCCTGATGCTTGACATCACGCTGCGCGATCTGGAGCGGGTTCTCTACTTCGAGAACTACATCGTCACGAACCCCGGCATGACCGAACTGTCATACGGTCAGATGATGAACGAGGAAGAATACCTCGACGCGCAAGACGAATTTGGCGCGGAAAACTTCGAAGCTGGCATCGGTGCTGAGGCGGTCCGTGAAATGCTTGCGGGTCTCGATCTGGAAGAAGAGGCTCGTCGCCTGCGCGAAGAACTCGCTGTCGCCACGGGCGAGTTGAAACCGAAAAAGATCATCAAGCGTCTGAAAGTCGTTCAGAGCTTCCTCGACTCTGGCAACCGTCCAGAGTGGATGATCCTGACCGTTGTGCCGGTCATCCCGCCAGAGTTGCGCCCACTGGTGCCGCTGGATGGAGGCCGCTTCGCGACATCCGATCTGAACGATCTCTATCGCCGTGTCATCAACCGGAATAATCGCCTCAAGCGTCTGATCGAGCTGCGCGCACCTGACATCATCATCCGAAATGAAAAACGGATGCTGCAAGAGTCTGTCGATGCCCTGTTCGACAACGGTCGCCGGGGTCGCACGATTACGGGTGCGAATAAACGCCCGCTGAAATCTCTCGCAGACATGCTGAAGGGTAAGCAAGGCCGCTTCCGTCAGAACTTGCTCGGAAAACGCGTCGACTTCTCCGGTCGTTCGGTCATCGTGACTGGGCCGGAACTCAAGTTGCACCAATGCGGCTTGCCGAAGAAAATGGCGCTCGAACTCTTTAAGCCGTTCATCTACTCCAAGCTCGACGCTCAAGGTCTGTCATCGACGGTCAAGCAAGCGAAAAAGCTGGTTGAGAAAGAGCGCCCGGAAGTGTGGGATATCCTCGATGAGGTCATTCGCGAGCACCCGGTCATGCTCAACCGCGCGCCGACGCTTCACCGTCTTGGTATTCAAGCGTTTGAGCCCGTGTTGATCGAAGGCAAAGCGATCCAGCTTCACCCGCTGGTATGTGCGGCGTTTAACGCCGACTTTGACGGCGACCAAATGGCTGTCCACGTCCCGCTGTCGCTGGAAGCGCAGTTGGAAGCCCGTGTGTTGATGATGTCGACCAACAACATCCTCAGCCCCGCGAACGGCAAGCCGATCATTGTGCCGTCACAGGATATTATCCTCGGCCTCTATTACATGACGCTGATGCGTGAAGGCGAGCCGGGCGAGTACAAAGAAGATGCGGGGGGCCGTCCCCTCAGCGGCATCTATTCTGACATGGACGAAATCGACCATGCGCTGCACAACGGCACAATCACGCTGCACTCGAAAATTCGGGCGCGGGTCTGGACCGAGAACGAAGCCGGTGAGCGGGTGTTCGAGCGGGTGGAAACCACGCCAGGCCGCATGAAACTCGGTGCGCTTTTGCCTGAAAGTGATCTGCTGACCTTCGACATCGTCAACCGCCTGATCCGCAAGCGCGAAGTCGGTGACGTGATCGACACCGTTTATCGTTTCTGCGGTCAGAAGGACACGGTCATCTTCTGTGACCAGATGATGAAGCTCGGTTTCTCCGAGGCGTTTAAGGCCGGTATTTCCTTCGGCAAAGACGATATGGAAATTCCCGATAATAAGTGGGAATTCGTCAATGAGACCCGCTCGCAAGTGAATGCGTTTGAGGATCAGTATCAAGAAGGTCTGATCACGCAGGGCGAGAAATACAACAAGGTCATCGACGCCTGGGCCAAGTGTAACGACAAAGTCACCGACGCGATGATGAACACGATTTCGGCGGAGAAAACCGACGAGACTGGTCGGACCATCGAGCCGAACTCGGTTTACATGATGGCCAACTCCGGCGCGCGGGGGTCGGTGACACAGATGAAGCAACTTGGCGGGATGCGTGGTCTGATGACTAAGCCGTCGGGCGAAATCATCGAAACGCCGATCATCTCGAACTTTAAAGAAGGCCTGACCGTGCTGGAGTACTTTAACTCCACCCACGGCGCCCGGAAGGGTCTGGCGGATACCGCGCTGAAAACCGCGAACTCGGGCTATCTGACTCGTCGCCTTGTTGATGTGGCGCAAGATTGCATCATCGAGATCGAGGATTGTGGAACGGATGTTGGCATCAACTGCTCTGCGGCGGTCGATGGCGGCGAGATCATCGCTTCACTGTCCGAGCGCCTGCTAGGCCGTGTTCCGCTTGATGACATCACGCACCCTGAATCTGGTGATGTGATCTTCAAGAAAAACGAAATCATCGACGAAGCTGCTTCGCTTGAGATCGAAGAGGCTGGTGTGCCGTCGGTTAAAATCCGCTCGCCGCTGACCTGTGAAGCGCCGAACGGTATTTGCGGCAAATGTTATGGCCGTGACCTTGCACGCGGTGAGGCCGTCAATATTGGCGAGGCCGTCGGCATCATCGCGGCTCAGTCTATCGGCGAGCCGGGCACACAGCTCACCATGCGGACCTTCCACATTGGCGGTACGGCTCAGGTGGCCGACCAGTCCTTCGTGGAAGCGTCGCAAGAGGGTAAGCTGGAAATCCGCAATTCGAACCTGATCGAAAACACGCAAGGCGACACGCTCGTCATTGCGCGAAACGTTCAACTTGCGATCTTGAGCGCGCAAGGCGATGATCTGGCCATTCACAAGCTCGCTTATGGCTCGAAACTGTTGGTCAAAGACGGCGACGACATCAAACGCGGTCAAAAACTGGCGGAATGGGATCCTTACACCCTTCCGATCATTTCTGAGAAAAAAGGGATCGCGAAGTTTGTTGATCTGATCCCCGGTATCTCGGTTCGCGATGAAATGGATGACGCGACGGGCATTTCTCAGCGCATCGTTTCGGATTGGCGTGCGGCACCGAAAGGTTCGGACCTCAAGCCTGCCATTACGATGGTGGACAGCAAGGGCGAGACCTTCACGCTCGATAACGGCAACCCTGCTCACTACTTCATGTCGGTTGACGCCATTCTGTCGGTGGAAGACGGACAGGAGGTCGAGGCCGGTGAGGTCGTGGCGCGTATTCCGCGCGAGGGTGCGAAGACCCGCGACATTACCGGCGGTCTTCCACGTGTTGCGGAACTCTTCGAGGCCCGACGTCCGAAAGATCACGCGATTATCGCTGAGATCGACGGCTACGTCCGCTTTGGCCGTGACTACAAGAACAAGCGCCGTATCTCGATTGAACCTGCGGATGCGGATGCCGAAAACAAAGAGTATCTCATCCAAAAGGGTAAGCACATCTCCGTTCAGGAAGGTGATTTTATCCAAAAGGGCGAATACCTGATCGACGGCAACCCGGCTCCGCACGACATCTTGCATGTCAGTGGCATCGAAAAGCTGGCGGAATACCTGATCGACGAAGTGCAAGACGTTTATCGTCTGCAAGGCGTGAAGATCTCCGATAAGCATATCGAGGTAATCGTCCGGCAAATGCTTCAGAAGATCGAAATCGAAGAGTCGGGTGAGACCACCTTCCTCAAGGGTGAACAGATTGACCGCCTCGAATTCGAGGAAGCCAATCGCCGCGCGGAGGAAGAAGGACGACGTCCAGCCACCGGCAGCCCAATTTTGCTTGGTATCACCAAGGCGTCGCTCCAGACCCGCTCGTTCATCTCCGCAGCGTCGTTCCAGGAAACGACTCGCGTGCTCACCGAAGCATCGGTCCAAGGCAAGCGCGACAAGCTGATCGGCCTGAAAGAGAACGTGATCGTTGGACGCCTGATTCCCGCCGGTACGGGAGGCATGGCTGCTCGAATGAAGCGGATCGCTGCAGAGCGGGACAAGAAAATCATCGCAGAGCGCCGCGCAGCGGCGGAAGAGGCCGCAAAACTCGAGGCTCCGAAGGAAGAAGCCTCCGACGCAGCCGAATAAGCGGTTATTTTATAATAAGATAGAAAAGGGCGTGCCGTTCGGCGCGCCCTTTTCGTTTGAACGCGCCGGAATACGGTAAAAAACTCGACTTTCTCCTTACTCAAGGGTTGACGATCTAGGGGCTTCTGACTAGTTTCCGCGAACTTCGAGAGGGCAAAGCCCTTTTGGGGCGTTACATCGCGAGAGAGAATAGCATGATCCGGGGTTTCCCTCGATCCTCTGCTCAAGCGCGCTGGAGGCAGGAATGCTGCACCGGCGCGTTGGCTTTGTTGCGGTTCGAATGAATTTTGATGACCCGTTTGGGATAAGGCGAGCTGAATGCCAACGATTCAACAGTTGATACGCAAGCCGCGCAAGCCGAAGATTAAGCGCAGCAAGTCGGTCCACCTCGAAGAATGCCCGCAGAAGCGCGGCGTTTGTACGCGCGTCTACACGACGACGCCGAAAAAGCCGAACTCGGCCCTTCGGCGTGTTGCGAAGGTTCGCTTGACCAACGGCTACGAAGTCATCAGCTACATCCCCGGTGAAGGCCACAACCTTCAGGAGCACTCTGTCGTGCTCATCCGTGGTGGTCGTGTGAAAGATTTGCCGGGCGTGCGCTATCACGTCCTGCGTGGTGTGCTCGATACTCAGGGCGTTAAAGACCGTAAGCAGCGCCGTTCGAAATACGGCGCTAAGCGTCCGAAGTAAGGAGAGCATTCGATGTCAAGACGTCACCGCGCAGAGAAACGCGAAGTTCTTCCGGATGCGAAGTACGGCGATAAGATTCTGACCAAGTTCATGAACAACCTGATGTTCG
>CAZJWF010000165.1:0-5061 GCA_964549375.1 uncultured Neomegalonema sp. | reverse complement strand
CGCGGGGAGAACTGATGGCACATCGCTGGTACACCATCCACGCCTATTCCAACTTCGAGAAGAAGGTGAAGGAAGAGATCCTCGAACAAGCCGAGCGCAAAGGCTTGCTTGATAAGTTCGAGCAAATCGAGGTGCCTTCGGAAGAAGTCATGGAAATTCGCCGGGGCCGCAAGACCACGGCAGATAAAAAACTCCTGCCCGGCTACATCCTCGCAAAGATGCAGATGGATGACGACGCGTATCACCTGGTTAAAAACACGGCGCGAGTTGTGGGCTTCCTCGGACCGGAAGGCCGCCCAAGCCCCGTGCCACAGGCCGAAGTCGATCGCCTGATGAACACGGTGGAAGAGGGCGCCGAAAAGCCTCGCTCCACCATCGTTTACGAGATCGGCGAGCAGGTCAAAGTCACCGACGGCCCGTTCGATGGCTTCTCGGGCATGGTCGAAGATGTCGATTCCGAAAACGAACGCCTTAAAGTGGCGGTGTCGATTTTCGGTCGCGCCACGCCGGTTGAGCTCGAATACACGCAAGTTCAGAAAGAGAACTCGTAATCAAAGAATTCCGGGGCCTGACCCCGGTGATCGCGTGGGAGGCTGAGGTATATCCAAAGCCGCACCACTAAACCTCGTGTCAGCCTGTGCTGGCGCACCCTTAGGAGGGGACTAACATGGCGAAAAAAGTCGTCGGGCAGCTCAAGCTGCAAGTACCGGCGGGTAAAGCAAACCCGTCACCGCCCATCGGCCCGGCACTGGGTCAGCGCGGCATCAACATCATGGAATTCTGCAAGGCGTTTAACGCCAAAACGCAGGAACAAGAGCCGGGCGCACCATGCCCGACCATCATCACGTACTATCAGGACAAATCCTTTACCTTCGAGATCAAGACGCCTCCGGCGAGCTTTTTCCTGAAGAAAGCGTTGAAGCTAAAATCCGGCTCCAAGGCTCCGGGCCGCGATAGCGTTGGCACGGTTAAGCAGGCGCAGCTTCGCGAAATCGCCGAAGCCAAGATGGCGGACCTCAACGCCAACACTGTTGAGCAGGCTATGAAAATCATCGCCGGGTCCGCCCGTTCGATGGGCCTGAAAGTGGAGGATTGATCGAATGGCAAAAGTTGGAAAACGCTCAGTCGCAGCGAAAAAAGCCTTCAAAGAAGCCACGGATGGCAAAGACGCGCTCGCGGTTGATGAGGCTGTGAAGCTGGTTAAGGCCAATGCAACCGCAAAATTTGATGAGACCGTCGAAATCGCAATGGTTCTCGGCGTTGATCCGCGTCATGCGGACCAGATGGTGCGCGGTGTCGTTTCCCTGCCAAACGGTACGGGTAAATCGGTTCGCGTCGGCGTCTTCGCACGCGAGGCTAAGGCGGATGAGGCCAAGGCGGCGGGTGCTGATGTGGTTGGCGCTGAAGACCTGATGGAAATCGTTCAGGGCGGCACGATCGACTTTGACGTCTGTATTGCGACGCCGGACATGATGCCTGTTGTGGGCCGTCTTGGTAAAGTTCTCGGCCCGCGCGGCATGATGCCGAACCCGAAAGTCGGCACGGTCACGGTCGATGTTGCTAAGGCGATCCAAGACGCCAAAGGCGGTCAGGTTCAGTTCCGTGCTGAAAAAGCTGGCGTGGTTCACGCCGGTATCGGCAAAGCCAGCTTCACCGAAGCCCAAATCGCCGAAAACGCCCGCGCTTTGATCGACGCCGTCGTCAAAGCTAAGCCGACAGGTGCAAAAGGCACCTATGTCAAAAAGGTCGCTATGTCCTCGACAATGGGTCCGGGCGTGACGATCGATGTCTCAGCAGAGCTTGGGTAAAACGTCTCGCACGTATGTGCGAAGCAAGTGCGACCTGCCGTGACGTCGGTACTGACTACAAAAGATCAAAGCCCCGCTCCTCACCCGGAGCGGGGCTTTTCTTCGATGTGCCTCCAATCCAAGCCGCAAAGACCAGCCCACCTAACAACAACGTTACCGCGAAATAATATCGCAGGTTGCGCGTTTTTGGACGGGCGCCATCGCCGTAAACCCTATGGTTCCAAGGCGTTCCTCAAAAGCGCTGATCTACACTGGCCGCTGCGTCAGTGTTCCAATGCTCAATACAGCGCTCAATCGCTAACAAATGTCATCACGTGACCTAGTTGCTACATCCTTCCATTTTTGAGCGACTAAAGGATGAGATATGAGTTCGAAATTTAGCTTGATGGCCGCCGCGCTGCTTTCCACATCAGCCTTCGTAACCTTGCCTGCGTTGTCAGGTTCCGATGTTTCCGACTCGACGATCAGCGCCCAACGCGCTGCACTTGCCGAAAGTACGAAGGGCGCAGGCTTTGGCCCGCAATCCCCTCGCGACATCGACGTGTTGACGGGCGAGAACACGCGAGCGTTTTCCGAAGCGCCCAGCTACACGCAGATGAATCTGTGTAACATTCACTTTCACGAGGGTGCCGAGCATAAGGGCGGTGAATTTGGGTCTTATATCGGCAATGGCGATGGCAAAGGCCACGGCACTGGCTTTGGATATTCCGGTTCTCTGACGGCAGCGGAACGCAAGCCTCTCGAAAAAGAAATTGGCGACAAGGGCCACGGCGGGTTGCAATCGGGCGACACGATCGAGGTTCATTACGTTCACACCACGGCGCAGGTGAAGCCCGGCCCGACACTGGGGTCGTGCCTCAGCGATGCTATCGGCAATCCGCAACTTCGCGTCGAAACCCAAGTCTATGTCTTGGTCAACGACGATGATGCGCTCGATTTTGTTGAGCTGACCAAACATAGGGTCGTCAATGGCGTGCATCAGGCGGTGAACATCCCGACCAATACCGGCGCACCCGTTCAATATGAAGGCTCCACGACCGGACCGAGCTACAACGAAAAAGGTTCGCCGTTTCAAGTCTCTTGGAGTGTCCGCCCCAAGGTTGCGAAAGTGAACATCAAATCGGTCGACGAATGGTTCAAGGATAACGCCTTCGAAGAAACGTATGCTCACGGCGTGCGGAATCTGGTGATGAACAAGAATTTGCTCTCACAGATCAAATAGCGTTTCGCGCGGCGAAACGCGGTCGACATCGGCGGCAATGCTGACGAGGCCAAACGAAGCCTCGCTCCAAACCCGGAGCGAGGCTTTCCTTTTGGCGCTGCCCCATTGCTCTCGCTCCCCTTTTCCCCAATAACGCCTCCACAAATCCAAGGAGTGCACTCCCATGCCGACCATTTCCCTCAATGAGATCGAAGCGACCACCAAGACCGCACTCGAACAGCATGGCGCCGCGTCTTGGATCGCGGCAGAGGTGGCGCGGGCGGTGCGTAAGGCGGAGGCCGTAGGCAACCGGATTTGCGGGCTGTACTATCTCGAAAGCTATTGCACTCAGCTCAAAAGTGGGCGGGTCAAGGGCGATGTCGATCCGGTCGTCACGCGCCCGCGCTCGGGCGTTGTGCATGTGGACGCCCGGTTTGGCTTCGCGCAGCCCGCCTTCACGCGAGGGCTGCCTGAGGCGGTTGCGGCAGCACAGGAATGTGGCGTCGCGAGCCTCGCAATCGGCCACGCTCATACCTGCACGTCGCTCGGTTACTTTACCGAACAGATTGCCCGCGAAGGCCTGATCGGGTTCGGCATGACCAATGCCTCACCCATCGTCGCGTCACCGGGCGGAAAGACGCGCGTGCTGGGCACCAACCCGATGGCGTTCTCGGTTCCCGATGGAAAGGGCGGGCTTGCGATGCAGTTCGACCAGTCCACGACGACCGTCGCGCTGGGCAAGATCACGATGGCCAAGGCTGCTGGCGAAACCATCCCCGAAGGCTGGGCCATCGACTCCGAGGGCAAGCCGACCACTGACCCCGCCGCTGCGCTCTCCGGCTCGCTGGTCAGTATGGGTGGTTACAAGGGCTGGGGTTTTGGCCTGATGGCCGAGCTGCTGGCGTCGGGTCTGACTGGCGGTGTCATCAGCCGCAACGTCAAACCGCTCAAGGCCCCCGAAGGCCAGCCTCACGATCTCGGCCAGTATTATCTGCTCATGGACCCCGGCGCATCGGGCGCGTTCTTCGAGCGGCTGGAACAGGTCGCGCAGGCGGTCGCGCTCGACGAGGGCGCACGGATGCCGGGGCAGGGCAAGCAGGACCAGAACCCGGTGGCGCTAGAAGACGCGGTTTGGGCGCAAACACGGGCTTTGGCAGGACTCGAAAGTTTAAAATAACGTCCTTGACCCGCCCCCCACTCCCCGCTAAACACCGCGCTTCTCCGGTCCTTTGGGCTGTGAGATCCTGTCCGAGACGGTGGGTGGTTGTTTCAACCATAAATCCCTCCCTAGACGGGGAACGAGCATCACGATCAGCCGTCACAGGCTGCTCCGACATGCGCGGGAACCCGGACAGTACGACGTCGAGCGTGGGCATGGCCTGCATTCGGCACCCCTGAGCCGGTAGTGAGGCGTAAGCCCCCTGCCATGATTGTTGGAGAAGACTGTGGATAGAGCCCAGAAAGAAGCGGTGGTCGAGGAACTCGGCCAGATTTTTTCGGACTCTGGCGCCGTTGTAGTTTGTCACTACAAAGGTCTTACAGTTGCTGAGATGTCGGATTTCCGGTCGCAAATGCGTGAAGCAGGTGCATCGGTCCGCGTCGCCAAGAACAAGCTCGCTAAAATCGCACTCGAAGGTAAGCCTTGTGCAGGTATGTCTGAATACCTGACCGGGCCGACCGTCCTTGCCTATTCGGAAGACCCCGTTGCTCCGGCAAAAGTGGTCGATAAGTTTGCCAAAGATAACGATAAACTCGTAATCGTTGGCGGCGCAATGGGCGAAACGGTTCTGGACGTTAGTGGCGTTAAGTCACTGGCAGCCATGCCTTCTCGCGAGGAAACGCTTTCGATGATCGCCGGAATGCTCGGCGCACCCGCAAGCAACCTCGCAAGCGCAGTTGGCGCACCCGCAAGCAACATTGCGAGTATTCTCTCGACCATCGAAGAGAAAGCTGCCTGATCTTACAGTGACTTATGAGGCCGCGTAGTGCGAATGCACGAACGCTGGACCACTTGAAAACGAACGGAAAAGAAGCAAATGGCTGATCTTAATG
>CAZJWF010000164.1:0-5149 GCA_964549375.1 uncultured Neomegalonema sp. | reverse complement strand
CTAACGGCTAGCGACTTGTTGGACCGCGGGCCAGAAGTTCTGTAGCCAGTCGCTCATCAGGGCTTGTTCGAGGCGGCGGGCTTTGCCCATCCAAGCTTTTGCGTTGCGGGTGCTGCGCGCCGGGTCCATTGCCATAATCGCGAAGACCATATCGCGCCCGCCGAGGGTGATAATCCCGCCGAGGCCGCGAACATAGCTGATGGTGCCAATCTTAGCGCGGATGGCATAATCGACACCGCCAGCACTGCCCGTGGATTGCTCTTCGTATACGCGAATAAAGTCCTGCCCGTGACGCTGGTATCCGTGACGCACGAGGGCGGCCATTTGGCGCGGGGTGGCGCGGGCGCGCGTGGTCAGGCCGGAGTTGTTCGGGAAATCAAAGCCCGCCCATTCTGAACCACCAATCGAGCCAATCGTCGATTGCGCCCAACGCGCATTGATGTCGGCAGCTTCGCGCAAGGAGCTTGGCTTTCCGGCAATTTCCTTTGCGGCAACGGCGCCGAGGACTTCGGCGGTCATGTTGCGGGAAATGTCGAACATCTCTGTCAGGATCGCCGAGACAGGTGCGCTGTCATGGGCGGCGACTTCGTTGCCTGTACCGCCGCCTTGGCCTTTGGTCGGCGCTGGCAGGGTGACTCCGGCGGCTTGGGCTGCGCGCCGCATAGCATCTGCGGTGTATTTCGCCGGATTCTTGACCGGGCTGGTTCCGCGATGCTCGTTATGGTCGAGATTAAGACCACTAATACCCGGATTATAGAGCGCTCCAGACGGCTGGCCTCGATCAATCACGGAGACTTCTGGCAGAGCATCACCGTGATAAAAGAATTTGCCGTTCACGCGTCGAATACCTGACGCCGCGAGACGCCGACCAAGGCCCGCCAAGTCAGCGCGATTTAGGCTGGGATCACCAGAACCGACCAGATGCAAATCACCTTTCAGAACACCGCCCGAAACAGGCCCATCCGCGAGCAGCGAGGTCCGGAAAGTGCTGTGCAAGCCTTTCGTGTCCATGATTGCCACAGCAGCAAGGAGTTTGGCGATCGATGCGGGTGCCAAGAGCGTATCGGCATTGTTACCGCTCAAAGTCTGGCCGGTTTGCGCGTCGATCAGAATGTAACCATACGACCCGTCCGGCGCTTCACCCGTTCGTTCAAGTTCGCTCAGAAACTTCATCGGGCGCTGTGCCGCATCAGGCGACGGGGCAAGGCTTTGCGGTAAAGCGGCTTGCGGGAGAATGTTTTGCACCGAGCTTGAATCCGGCGTTTCAATCAAGGCGGGGTCCGTGAGCGAGGCAAGCGTATATGTCGGCGCGCTAGTTGCAGGCTCGTTGAGCGCTGAAGACCATTCTGGCTGAGCCGAGTCGGTTGGAGACCCAATACCCTGCTGCTGCGCCGGGACGAGTGCAGCAGCGTCCTCAAACACCGATGGCGGCAAATCAACGGCTTGTGTTGGGGCCGCCACAACAAGTGGTGTCTTTTGTTTGGTCTTTTTAGGTTTGCCTTTGGCGACAGGCGTTTTCTTGGGTTTGGCTTTTTTGGCCGTCTTCGTGGCTTTGGGCTTGGCCTTTTCAGCAGTTTGGTTTTGCGCTGGTTTCTCCGGCTCTTTGACAGCTACGCTTTGTTCGGTCGGTGTTGGGGCGCTCGCGCATCCGCTCACAGCGACCATAAGAAACGGGATAGCCCAGCGCACTTTGCTCATCATCTCTGCCTCAGCCTTTTGTCACGCGAAAGGTTCAGCATGCTGAACACGTTCCGCGCATTATGGTTTTCGGATTCGTTAGACGATCCGCCGCGATGGGTCCAGTTTTGAGGCGGGAATTCTTTAAAGTTTGCTAACCGTGTGGTTGCTG
Source organism: uncultured Neomegalonema sp. (assembly GCA_964549375.1). Taxonomy (GTDB): domain Bacteria; phylum Pseudomonadota; class Alphaproteobacteria; order Rhodobacterales; family Rhodobacteraceae; genus JAHDDY01. Next base: position 3,300 of record CAZJWF010000164.1, on the reverse strand, counting down.
AAACGCTATTTACGGGTTGGGCGGTCATTTTGCCCATTCAAGCAAGACTGCTGGACCTTTGGCGATGGCATCGGCGACGTCTTCGGCCAGTTTTGTCACATCCGGAGGGGTAAAGCTGGCCTTAACGGTCACGACAACATCTTGTGTGTCAACGCGGTGGGCGACAGAAAGGCCATCAACCCGTGCGTTGACGCCGCGCAGCAGAGGATTTTTGTCGAGCCGATCCCGGTCGATGATCTGCACAACCCGCGCAAACTCGACATTGAACCACTCTCCAACTGCGCGTTCGATCCAGTTGGGAAAGTTGCGGATGTTTGTCAGCTCTCCGCGCACGGCAATCGCATCGCCATCAACGAAAAAACGGATCGTGCCCTTCAGAGTCTTGGTGTCGCGGCCAAACCATTTATGCGAAACCCGGACACGGGAGGAAACGTAGAGCGTCTCGCCGACCTGTTTTTCAATCCGCGTTGGTCCGCGCCACGACAATCGAAACGCGCCTTTCTTTTGGCGACCCTTTGCCTTGATGAGTTCATCGACCCGCGCGCCGACATCCTCAATCGGGATGGGAATGGTGACACTGATGCGATCTTTTGCCGATGCGGGCAGGCATATCGACAACGCCGCAACCACCCCCAAGACCAGCAATGAACAGACCGCGCGCACGGATCAAGTCAGCACGTTGGACGGCATACCGGCGTCGAAATCGTCAATCGCGCGGATCACTTGGCGCCAGACTTCTTTCATGGCCTCGTCACTGGCCCAAGCAGTATGGGGCGTGAGAATGAAGTTGGGGCGTTCCAGCACTTTCAGAAGCGGGTTGCCGGGTTCGGGTGGTTCTTTCGTCAGCACGTCAAAACCTGCGCCCGCGATCAAGCCTCGGTCCAGCGCTTCGACCAACGCGGCCTCGTCGACCAATCCTCCGCGCGAGGTATTGATGAGGATCGCGTTGGGTTTCATCGCCTCGAATTCTGGGGTCGAGATCATGTTGCGCGTGGCGGGTTTGAGCGGCGAATGCAGCGAGATCACATCCGATGTCGCAATCACCTCGTCCCAAGGTGTATAGAGCGAGCCGAGACCCTCAACGCCTTTATGGGCGGCAAAAACAGGCTCCATGCCGAACGCGCGCCCGATGCGGGCGACGCCCTGTCCGATGGTCCCCGCACCGATGATCCCAAGCCGCGAACCCGCGAGATCGCTGATCGGGTGGTTGAAGAAACAGAACTGGCCCGACTTCTCCCATTCGCCGTTGATCACGTCTTGCCGATACCCGAAGAGCGAGCGGCGCAGACCGAGGATCAGAGCGAAGGCATGTTCAGGAACAGTATGCTCGGCATAGCCGCGCACATTCGAGACGATGACGCCCCGTTCCTGACAAGCAGGAATGTCGATCACATCATAACCCGTCGCGGCAATTGAGATCATCTTGAGATTCGGCGCGGCGGCAAGCTGCTCGGCGCGGATGGGGGCTTTATTGGTGATGACAATATCGGCCTCGGCAATCCGTTCGGCAACCTGATCAGGGGCGGTTTTGCCGTGTTCGACCCATTCATGGTCAAAGCCGGGGCGGGTAATCTCGACACTCGGACCAACGGTATCGCGGTCGAGGAAAACGATTTTTATCATGGGGGTCACTCAGGGTATTCGGTATTTTTATCGGCGGACACTGTGGTTGTGGGAGTGGATTGTCAATTTGAGAGAAGGGAATTCTGCCGAAAATTGAGAAAAGCAAACTGGAAATCCGGATTCATTAGCGACAGACATAAGCCGCCCTGCTTTCAGCTTTTTTCTGGATTTTCTCTCGATTTTCAGGCGTTTCGTCATGCGTGCTGGAAACCCTGCGCGGGTTCGGTTACACCCCGCGTCATGAGTACCATCGGACATAATAGCGGCGGCAGCTTGCCCCCCGAAATCGCGCGGCGACGGACCTTTGCGATTATCTCTCACCCTGATGCGGGCAAGACCACGCTGACCGAAAAGCTGTTGGTCTATGGCGGTGCGATCCAAACCGCTGGGGCGGTGCGGGCGCGGGGCGAACAGCGGCGCGCGACCTCTGACTTTTTGAAGATGGAGCAACAGCGCGGGATTTCGGTTTCGGCCTCCGCAATGACGTTCGAGTGGGGGGATTGTTGGTTCAACCTGCTCGACACGCCGGGTCACGAGGATTTCTCCGAAGATACCTATCGCACCCTCACCGCCGTTGATGCCGCCGTGATGGTGATCGACGCGGCGAAAGGGATTGAGCCGCAGACGCTCAAGCTGTTCGAAGTCTGCCGGATGCGCGACTTACCGATCCTGACATTCGTGAATAAGATGGACCGTGAGGCGCGTGATACTTTTGAAATTATTGACGAAATTCAAGAGGCACTCGCGCTAGATGTGACCCCAGCAAGCTGGCCCATTGGCATGGGTCGCGAATTTCTCGGCACCTATGACATTCTGAACGACCGCCTCGGCCTGATGGACCGGGCGGATCGGAATAAAAAGGCCGAAAGCATCGAGATGACTGGCCTCGATGACGAAAAACTGGCTGAACATATGCCGCCTGAGCGCCTCGATGAACTGCGCGAAAATGTCGAGATGGCGCGGGAGTTGTTGCCGAGCTTTGACGGCCAGTCTTTCCTTGAAGGGCATATGACGCCGATCTGGTTCGGGTCGGCGATTAACTCGTTTGGCGTGCAGGAACTCTTGAGCGGGCTGGCCGCCTATGCCCCGCCGCCTCAGGCGCGCCACGCAGAAAGCCGCGAAGTCCAACCCGACGAGAAAAAGGCCACCGGCTTTGTCTTTAAGGTTCAGGCCAATATGGACCCCAAGCACCGCGACCGCGTGGCGTTCTTGCGGCTCTGTTCCGGGAAGTTCAATCGCGGGATGAAAATGCACCATGTCCGGTCGGGTAAGCCGATGGCGATTTCGAACCCTGTGCTGTTTTTGGCAAAAGACCGCGAGTTGGCCGAGGAAGCCTGGGCCGGGGATATTATCGGTGTACCGAACCACGGGCAGTTGCGAATTGGCGACGCGCTGACCGAGGGTGAGAATTTGCGGTTTTCGGGCATTCCGTCGTTTGCGCCAGAACTGCTGCGGACGTGTCGCGCGGGTGATCCGATGAAGGCCAAGCACCTCGATAAAGCGCTGACGCAGTTTGCCGAGGAAGGCGCGGCCAAGCTGTTCAAGCCCGAAATCGGTGGCGCTTGGATCGTCGGCGTGGTCGGGGCGCTGCAATTCGATGTGCTGTCCAGCCGGATTGAGACGGAATACTCCTTGCCCGTCCGGTTTGAGGCGACGCAATACCGCGAGGCGCGGTGG
>CAZJWF010000163.1:0-5302 GCA_964549375.1 uncultured Neomegalonema sp. | reverse complement strand
GTGGTGGAGGGGGCTGGATTCGAACCAGCGTAAGGTTACCCTGACGGAGTTACAGTCCGTTGCATTTGACCACTCTGCCACCCCTCCACGGGATACGCCGCAGCGCTTGTTTTGCAGAGTGAACGCGGTTTAGGGGATGCCTCTTGAAGCGTCAAGACGAAAGCCGTCGAAAATCATGTGTTTCTGCACTTGCTTGCTTGCGGCTCCTTGGCACCCTAAGAGGGCGCGATGAAACGACCGCATAGACCTCGTGACAACTGGCAGGACCGCTTCGAAAGTGGCCGATATTGGATGTTCGGCATTCATGCGGTCCGCGCTGCGCTTCTTAACCCACAGCGAAAGAAGCACCGCCTGATTGTCACGCTTAACGCCCAAAATCAGTTAATCGACGCAATCGAGGCCAGCGGCATCACGCCAGAGCTGTCTGATGCCCGGAAATTTTCTGCCCCGATTGACCCTAACTCAGTGCATCAGGGCGTTGCGTTAGAGACGGACGGATTGGAATGGGGTGCTCCGGTTGATGTCTGCGCTGCGGAAGACGATGCCGTCGTGCTGGTTCTCGATCGGGTGAGCGATCCGCATAACGTTGGCGCGATTTTACGAACGGCTGAGGTTTTTGGAGCCAAAGCTGTTATCGCTCCGTTCCGTCATTCTGCGCCGGAAACGGGCGCTCTGGCCAAAGCGGCGAGCGGCGCGATAGAGCGCCAACCTTATTTGCGGGTGCGAAATATCGCCAACGAGATGACCGCCTTACAGGAGCGGGGCTACGTGATGATCGGTTTGGACGGGGAAGCGCCACTTTCGCTCAGCGATGCAATGACTGCGGCAAAAGGGTCTCCCATCGGAATCGTCTTGGGTGCGGAGGGGCCGGGCCTGCGAGCAAAAACGCGCGACACCTGTGATGCGCTCGCAGCAATCCCGTCGCGGACCAACTTTGCATCGTTGAACGTTTCTAACGCTGCTGCCGTTGCTCTTTTTGCGAGCCGGACCTGACGACTCACAAAGCATGACAGAAAGTTCACCGGCATTGATCCGCCGGTACGTTCAACTGCCTTTAGTATAATCGTCAGTTCGACTAATGATGCAGGATTGGAGGCTCCGTTGGCTCGCTCTATATTGCTCGCGATACTGCTTGGTGCTCTGGTTGGCCCCGTTCACGCCAAGGGCGGCGGCTCGGACATTCAGCATGAGCGTGAAGAGTTGGAGGCCGCCAAGGACAAGGCGGACAAAAAACCTAACACGACCGCTCCGTCGTTCTTCGAATTAATCTTTGGCGGGGGTAAGAAAACAGGCAACGGCACGAAGTAATCCTGTTGGACTCAGCGGCGAAGTGTTTTGATGGAAGTCTGGGACACCTTTAAATTTCAAGGACCGGTGCCAAATCCCACATTGCGGCGAGCGCAGACAAGCGCCGTTTGACAGGACCACTAATCAACGCCGCACATGCCTTGTTTGCCGCGAGCGTTAACGTCTTGTCACCGCGGGCCAGCGCGCATTGCCGCAAGATACCGGGTGAGGCTCCGCTGATCATTGCGCCTAACCGCAGTGACTTGCCAAGAGCTTCAGCTTGTAGGCGCTGGTCGGGAGATAACATGTCCGCGCTGCGCTCTGATCGCAAAGCTTCTTTGGCTCCTTTGTAGCGATAAGCCAGCCCAACAGCGAGGAACACCCGCTCGGAATGGGTTAGGCCGCCGAGATTTGCTTGGGTCGCAGTAACAAAGCAGGCTTGCGCGCGATAGTCCGGGTGAATTCGCCAATTCACATCTACCAGGTAACAGGCGGCAATCACCATCCGCTCTGGCAAGTCAGGAAATGACGGTCGCAGCCATGCCGCAAGTTCCTCTCCAAAGCCGGGAAAGCGAGATGATGTCCGTTCTAAAAATGCTGCCGATTGAATCAACGGATCGGTGGCGCGTAAGGACTCGGGCAGATGCTCGTAAAGCACCCCCTCGCGCAGGCCGTATGCCGAGATAGTAAGGACCTTCGGTTCACTGCGTTTGATTAAACGTTGCAGTACTTGCGCGGTTAAAGGCGCGTTTGCAATTCGGGTTTTGGACAGACCCGCATTCGAGAGCTTTTTCTCGTCAGCGTCACGCACCCAAGCTGCGGTCTCCAAAGCATCTTGTGCCGACATTTCGTACCCTTGCAGAACATGCAAAGGGTAGTCGCGACGATTCATATCCAGCGCGGCAAATGCGCGCCAGCCTCCGCCGACTAACGCGATACGCTTGATATGATCCGTATTTTGGGGCCAGCTTTCGTTCAACGTATCGTCGATATAGGCGTCGAGTTCTTCACTGGACAATCCCGATGCAGTCAGGCGCAAAGGGCCGAGTGGGGTCGTCTTGGCATCGCCGATTTCGCAATTATTGATCGCGGTCAACTCCATCGAGGCACCGCCTATATCCACGACCAGTGTATCGCGGGCGACTTCGCCCAGCAAAACCCCCATTGCTGCATACCGTCCCTCGTCTTCACCGCTAATCACGCGGACGTCGAGACCGACTTCATTTTTGATCTGTTGGGCAAATGCAGGGCCGTCCGTGGCGTCACGAATGGCAGCGGTTGCCACGACTTTGAGGCTTTCTACATTCATTGCTGCTGCGAGTGCTTTGAATCGCTTCAGCTGGGCGAGGGCCTTTTCTTTGCCCTCAGGATACAGTCTCCCACTAACCTGCACATCTGCACCGAGCGCACAGGTGGACTTTTCGTTGAAAAAATATGCTGGGCTGCGGGTTCTGCCGTCAAAGACGACCAGACGCACCGTATGCGAGCCAATATCGACCACCCCAAAGCGCGCCAGCTCGCTCTCATCCGTTGCGTCTGTCATCCGCATCCCCTCACAAACACTGAAGGGAACATGGCGGACTTCGTCTGGCGTGCAAGTGGAATCAAAATGGGCGCGGCATTGCCCCGCCCATCTGTAGCAATTTAGTCGTCGCGATAGACACGCTCGCGGCGTTCATGCTTTTCCTGAGCTTCAAGAGACATCGTCGCCGTAGGACGTGCAATCAAACGCTTGAGGCTGATTGGGTCGCCGGTCACATCGCAGTAGCCGTACTCGTCTGTCTCGATCCGGCGCAAAGCTGCGTCAATTTTGGCAATCAACTTTCGCTGGCGATCACGTGTGCGTAGTTCCAACGCGCGATCCGCCTCTTCAGACGCACGATCCGCGAGGTCAGGGACGTTTCGCGTCTCATTTTGGAGGGCTTCTACCGTGCCTTGGGTTTCTTTGAGCAATTCGCGCTTCCATTCGAGCAGCTTCTCGGTGAAAAACGCGCGCTGCCGCTCGTTCATGAACGGCTCGGAGTCGCTCGGCGTATAGCTGTCATCGAGATCAATTGTCGTAGACATTTTTTCTCTCCCTTCGCGTCGTTTCTTTTTGTCGGCGACGTCGATACAAAACACGGGCCGAATACAGGAACCCAAACGGGAAGTCACATTATAATTCTTGTTTTTCGGGATATTTCAGGGGCTTGGCGACGCCAGTTTTGGTGCTTTCTGAGATTAAGGCAGTTGTTTGACTCAATTATAATCAATTTTTTGTCAATATTTTCGCTTGCTTACGTATCGATCTTAAAGCGTGTTTGTCTTTGTTACGTAAGTTTCGGATCTGGAATAGCATGCGTCGATTTGCAGCAAAATCATTTTCATGGTGTGCGAGAAAATCCCGGTAGAGCGTTGTAAACGGACACGCTTTGTCGCTAACTGATTCTTTAAGGTCGATGGCATCTTTCGCTGTAGTCGCCCGACTGAATGGCGAGATCTTCTATACGCTCAAAGAGGCCAAAATCATCATCGAACAATGGCGTAAGCACTTCAACACGATCCGTCCGCACAGCGCTCTTGGTTGGAAACCGCCAAATCCTGAAACCATCACCCTAGTGGACCAAAGGCCCACCATGCACTAACTTTTACGTCGGGCCACTCAGTGGGGGCTGACCAGGTCGCCGCAAACAACGACAAGGCGGCGCAAGCGTTCCGGCCCCGCCCTCACGGTTTATGGCCTTTGGTGTACCCCGTGCGCGGCGGCATCTTTCGGAGCAATATTTCACGTTGTCCCATACAGCCGCCCATTTCTTTCGTCAAGAAAACGGACGGCCACAGACCGCACAGTCTTTTGAGGGAAGGTCGTGCTTGTTGACCGCTTTTGCGATCAGTCGTCGCCTTCCATCAACTCAGCCTTGGCTTGGTTGAGGAGTTCCTCAGACTTGGCGCGCAACTCGACTTCGTCAATATTGGCCCCGCGTTCCTTCGCATCGCCGAGAACCTTTTGGATCACATCGTCATCGCCAGCTTCTTTGAGGTCGGCACCTATCAGGGCAACGCCATATTTCTCGGATTCGTCGGCCGACATGCCCCATTTCTCGCCGATCCATGCGGCGAGCATCCGATTCCGACGGGCTTCGGCCTTGAAATTCATCTCCGCATCATGGGCGAATTTTTTTTCAAAGGCTTTTTTGCGGTCGTTCATGCTGTCCATTGGTATCCGTCCTCGCGGCTGAATTTTGTTAGACGGCATATAGGGGGTCGAATGCCGGAGGGGAAGCCTTGATGAGAGCCGTCCGAGATGAGGTTGAGCGAAATCAGTGGTTTTGTGGTTCGCCTGTTTTGCTGAAACTGGAGGATCATATGGCCTGGACTGATATCACCCGTCCGAAGTATGAGCGCGCGACGATGCATTATCAGATGCGTTATCAATCGGATTTAACCGATGCTGAATGGGTGCTGATTAAGCCGCACCTTTCCGAGGCACCGCGCAAGTGGACCCTGCGCGAGATCGTTGAGCGATCCCGTATGTTCTGCGCACGGGCTGTCAGTAGCGCATGCTGCCAAGCGATCTGCCATCGAAAAGCACTCTCTATCACTGGTTTGCGCGTTGGCGCGATGATGGGACGTGGATTGCGGCCAATCGCATGCTGCTGATGCATGTGCGCGAGACGCTCGGACGCGGTGCCAGCCCGACCGCCGGAGCGATTGATACCTAGTCGTCAAGACGAAGGAAAGCGGCGGACCACGAGGCATTGACGCTGGCAAGAACGTCAAAGGGCGCAAGCGAGAGATCGTCGTTGATCCAGAAGGTCACCTCATCACGGGTGAAGTCTGGCCTGCCAATGTGCAAGACCGCGATGCTGCTGCCGTAACGCTCAAAGGGTTGCGCAAAAGGTTTCCGTGGCTCGAAAAACTCTTTGCCGACGCAGGCTATGCAGGCGAGAAAGTGGAGAAGGCATTGATCAGTGAGGCTGCGCCCGCACTGGAAATCATCCGCCACCCCAAAGGAGCAAAAGGCTTTGTCTTGTTG
>CAZJWF010000162.1:0-5322 GCA_964549375.1 uncultured Neomegalonema sp. | reverse complement strand
GCAATGCTGCACCTGTTCGCAATCAGATGTTGGATGAGTTGAGTCCACACCCTAAACAGTTCTCTGCTGTGCGGCGACGACAGGCCGCAACAGAACGAATATCCATAGGCCCATTGCCAGCACATATAGCGCCAACGGGATGCACTGGGCGTTAAAGTTTATTCCCCAGTCGATAAGGACGCCGGTCAAACCCGGTCCCAAAGCCGACGAAAAAACCATAGCTGCCATACTGAGAGAACGGATCGAACCAAGATGTTTGGTGCCGTAAAGCTCGGCCCACATCGCTCCCAACGTCGCACTGCCCGCTCCGGCACTTGCCCCGATCATGCCCAGAAAGACATGTGGCACCCAAAGCCCGTCAAACTGGCTTAGCATCAGCATCCCAATTGCCAGCGGCACGAGGTAGAACGGCAAGACGATCAGCGCGCTGAACCGATCCAGCAACATGCCAAAGATCAATGAAAATACGACCGACAAGACCGCATAACTGGAAAATCCGGCTGTGAATTGCAGCAACGTCCAATCATTAGTCTCGGCAATATGTGCCTGATGAAAGAGGCCTGCAGTACCAATCATCGGCGAGGCCATCAGGGCGGGGATCAAAAGCCAGAATACCCTATGACGCAAGACTTCTGGACGCGTCCAATGCTTACCGTCAATGCCGGTCACGACCTTTCCTGCGGTTTCTGTTCCTGTTGGCACGCGCTCGCCCTTGAGGACGAGCAAAAACAGCGGCAAGAGGACACAGACTAGCAATATGGCGCAAACAATCCAGACCATGCGCCATTCCATCTGCGTCAGCAGCAGCGCGACCATCGGTGGAAGCAGTCCCTCGCCTATCGGGTGCCCCCACGAAGCCACCGCCAGCGCCCTGCCCCGGCTGGCCACAAACCAGCGAGCAATGGCCGTGACCTCGATGTGGCTGAGCATCCCTTGCCCTGCATAGCGCAGACCAAAAATCGCCAACCCGAAGAGCCAGATATTTTGAACCTGACTCATGAGCAGGCAAACACCGGCTAGTCCCAACAACACCATCGGTCCGAGCCGTCGCATGGGCACGCGGTCGGCGATCCAGCCCGTATTCACAAGCAAAGTCGCCGATGCCAGTGTTGCGACCGTATAGAGCATCCCGAACTCGCCGTCGGTCAGACCCAGCTCTCGCCGGTATTCTCCGCCAAACAGCGAGATGAAAAACGTTTGTCCAAAATTCGAACCAAACGCGAGCAAGAGACCAGCGAGCAACCAAGGTGCGTTCTCGCGCAAGAACCGATAGGACAGCATGTAGGGATGTCTAAGGCGGGTTTGCCCCGATGTCATGCGCTGATGGTCAATTGGAGATGAATTCTATGCGCGTTCTGGTGTTAGGTGGGTACGGAACCTTCGGCGGGCGGTTGATCCGCCTGTTAGCGGATGAGCCGCGCCTGACTTTGATCTGTGCGGGGCGCACGATCGCAAAGGCCAAAGCCTTTATCGCTGAGAGCAAGACAAAGGCGACGTTACTGCCCGCGCAAGTGGATCGGAATGGTGATCTCGGTGTGGCCCTGTCCGAATGGCAACCCGATTTGGTCGTTGATGCGACAGGGCCTTTTCAGGTTTATGGCGATGCTCCGTATCGCGTTGTTGAGGCGGCAATTGCAGCGGGAGTTGATTATGTTGATCTCGCCGATGGAACCGATTTTGTCGTTGGGATCACCCGGTTTGATGCCGCCGCCCGTGCGCGGGACGTGACGGTGATTTCGGGCGCCAGCACGTTTCCAGCCCTGTCGTTTGCGGTTGTCCGGGATCTGACGCAGGGATGGCAACGGATAAACGGGATTGAGATGGGTCTGTCGCCCTCCCCCAAAGCGGGCCTTGGGCGAAATGTCATCGAAGCAATCCTGAGTTATGCCGGAAAGCCCACGCCGTACATGCAAAACGGCGAGGTGAAATCAGCACCTGCATTGGTCGACTCTCGCCGTCACGTTATCGCCCCGCCGGGGATTGAACCGTTACCACCGTTGCGGTTCTCTCTGATCGACCTGCCCGATCAAACGTTGATGCCGGAAGAGTTCAGCGGTTTGCACTGTCTGTGGCCGGGGGTCGCGACACGGCCCCAAATTTTGCTTCGTAGTTTAAACCTCTGTGCGCGCTTCGTGCAGTGGAGAGCGGTACGCTCTTTGTCGCCGGTCGCAGGCTTGGGGTTTTGGGCCATGAACCGGATGGCCTATGGGGTGCACCGGGGCGGAATGTTCTTGAAGATCGATGGGATGGATGAGGCTGGCAAGGCGCGGCGGCGTGAATGGCATATGATGGCCGAAGGGGATGACGGGCCGATCATCCCGGTCATTGCCGTTGCGACGCTGATCCGGCGTCAGTTAGAGGGCGAGAAAATTCCAGCAGGCGCGCGACCTGCAACGGAGGATTTTAGTCTCGGTGACTACGAACAGATTTTCGTCGCGAAACAAATTACGGCACGGGTTCGGGATACGCCCCGCGAAGGGGCTTCACTTTATGAGCGGGTGCTGAACAGCGCATGGGCAGAAGTGCCGGAGGCGGTTCGCGCATTACATACGGACACGGACGGGCGCATGGTACGCGGGCGCGCTCAGGTAGATCGAGGGCGTAATCCGCTCGCGCGGTTGGTCGCGGCCATCGTTGGATTTCCGAAGGCAAGCGAAGATGTCGCCGTCGAAGTTCAGTTCACCCACCGCAATGGCGGTGAGCTATGGCAACGATCCTTTGATGGGCGGCCCTTTGAGAGCTTTCAGAAAGAAGGCACGCGCGCGTTTGAACATTTGTTATCGGAACGCTTCGGGCCGCTGGAGTTCGGTCTTGCCCTGATCCTAAAGGACGAAAAGCTGTGGCTAAAGACAATCGCATGGCGAGCATTTGGCATCCCGATGCCCCGGTTCCTCGCACCGTCTGGCGACGCTTATGAGCATGTTGTTGACGGGCGCTTTCACTTTTACGTCGAGATCAAACATTGGCTGACCGGCCTAATCGTCCGCTATCGCGGGTGGTTAGAGTTAGGATAAGGCTGACTTGTGCCGATGAGTGGCGCCACAGCTTGACGTAAAACTTGCAGCGTTTTTGCCCCTTCAAGCTCGTCGGCAGATCATCTTCACGGGATGTTTGACAGAGCGAGATCAGCGGACGGCTCCGACGCAAAACAATGTACAGCGTATAGCCATGCGAACGCCAAGCGTATGAACTCAAAAGGAAAACAGGAATTATTCGATCAATTCATTGTCATAGTTTGTTGGTTATAGGGATCCGTTTATCCAGCTAGTTGGTGGACCTATCGATGTTAGATTCTTGTCAGAACGGCGATGTGGTCTGCAGATGTCTGAAAAGATTATTGTAACTTGCCCCAACTGTCAGACGCACTTCATTGCTGCCTTGAGCAAACTTTTGTCGCACGGGCGGAAGGCCCGATGCAGTAAGTGCGGGAATGGTTGGCTTCACAATCCCAACGAAGCTGGGTCGCGCAGCATACCGCAGGATCGTCCCGCAATCAGTCGACGTTCTGAAGTTGCACGCAATTACTCACCAGCTTTTCATAGCAGACCAGCCCAGCTTGCTGTCGCCGGGATGCCAGACCGGACATACACGTCGAGCGCTCCAACGACCGGAATTCGTTTTGACCAGTTGCTAAATGCCGCGACTTCGACGGCGGCGGACAAGCTGTCTACTCTGATCCCAACGGGTATCTTTAAGGGTGTTTTCGCCGCCTTTATTGCCGCCTGTGCCGCTAAGTTCATGTCAGAGACTTATGGCATTCCCGCAATGCTTCTCGCATTGCTGTTCGGCCTTGCACTTCACTTCATTCATGAAGACGAGCGATGTAGACCCGGAATCGAATTTGCAGCAAAGACGATACTCCGCTTCGGTGTTGCCCTGTTGGGATTTCGCATCAGCGCGCAAATGTTAGCTGGTTTAGGGCCTTCAACCATCGGCTGGATTTTCTGTGCTGTCGTCGTGACAATCCTTTTCGGCCTTGTCGGAGCGCGATTGATGTCACGAGGTTGGCGGTTCGGGCTTCTCACTGGTGGGGCCGTCGCGATCTGCGGGGCATCGGCGGCAATGGCCATCGCCGCCATTTTACCCAACAATAAAAATTCCGAAGCCAATCTAACCTTCACCGTGATTGCCGTCACAATGTTAAGCACAATCGCGATGGTTCTATACCCTGTTTTGTTAGGGTATGCGGGCGTCAGTGATCAAGCCGCTGGACTGTTCGTCGGCGCGACCATCCATGATGTCGCGCAAGTCGTCGGTGCCGGTTACACGATTTCCGATGAGGCGGGCGATGTCGCAACAGTCGTCAAAATGTTGCGTGTTGCGCTGCTTGCGCCAGTTGTGTTCGCAGCTTCGCTGATCATCGCAAGATACGCATCTTTGCAGTCCGGCACACGCCCGCCTCTACTTCCCGGATTCGTCGTCGCGTTTTTGGCTATCGCGACACTAAACTCGACCACCGCTCTGCCGCCAGAACTGTTGTCACTTGCAGAGATGGCGTCAAAATGGATGCTGCTTGTCGCCGTTGCTGCGGTCGGCATGAAAACGTCACTCACCCAAATTACAAGAGTCGGTTCAGACGCAATTGTCCTCATTGTCGCGGAAACAATTTTTCTGGCCGGTGGGTTTGCACTGGCCATGATGTACATGGCCCATGTGATGCCGATTTAGGGTGTGTTACCCTCGTTAGGCGCCAAGAACTGTCCTGAAATTCGACAACGGCAGTAACTCCACATCACCCGAAAGTCATTGCCGGAGCTATGTACGGATCGCGACGTGGAGTTTGTTGCCATCAATGTCACGAGCGTATGCGCCGTAATATCCTTCGGAATAACTACGGGGTCCGGGGGCACCTTCGTCGCGGCCCCCATGTTCGATCACCGCGTCATGAAATTTGTGAACAGCGTCTTTGTCCTGCGCGTAGAACATGACTTGTGTGCCGTTGCCAGAGCTGGCCGGATTTTTATCGAAAGGCTTGAGGACGAAAAAAGTCACTACACCATCGTTGGCCGCATACCCGACCTCTTCGGGCGTTTCGACAGCGCGAGACATGCCGATCGTTGCCAAAACGGCATCGTAAAACTGGCCTGCCTTTTCAAGATCATTCGTGCCGATGCAAACCCCTGAGAGCATGTCGCGATATCCTTTTTGAGATTGAACCGTCAAAACGAGTCCAATGACGTCCAGCGAGACGCACGTAATTCAGAAACGGAGCAGACGCTGTTGATCTCAGCCCGTCTAACGCCTCGCGCCGCTCGATTCTGTTCGTACTAACGGCTAGCGACTTGTTGGACCGCGGGCCAGAAGTTCTGTAGCCAGTCGCTC
>CAZJWF010000161.1:0-5499 GCA_964549375.1 uncultured Neomegalonema sp. | reverse complement strand
TTTCCAGCTATCGTTGTGTTGCCATCATCTTGTCCCTGGACAACCTGCCGCCTCGTCATTACCTAACGGAACCGTGAGCTTTCGTGTTTACAGATTTTTACGCTGTGGAGGCAAGAAGCTGAAAGTAATATGAAAAATAATTTTCTCGCGCATTGGTTGCTTTCAGCGAAGTCCCTATATTTTTCGTTCAAGAACAGTACTCTGGAGCGGCTGTCCCACGCAGGCTACCAAAATTGAAAATGGCTGAGCGTCGATTTATCGCATCTTTCTCTTTTGTGTTGCACAGCTAGAACCGGGCGAAGGGTCGACTTACGGGTTCGGTAATTTGATTGGCCGACTCGGTGGCATGAATTCCCAAAATTGGACACCATTGGTTCTCAGTGGCGCACTTGGAAAGAGATGGAGCCCGATTATTGGTCGAATGAATGATGGAATAAATCGTTTGGACCCCAAAAGTTAACTGCAAATTGATTGATAAATCTTCAGAAATCAAAGATGAGTTGCGCAAGAAATAATCGAATTAATTGCATTAAGCAGTAACACCCTCCAAATAACAGACTGAAAGTCAGTGTTTTTCGAGTTTGGCAGTCGCTACGAATCACAACTGGCAGGAGACGTGCAGCAGTCCACCCAAAAAATTGAAGTGTATTTCGCGCTTTAACCGTTTTTCGATGTGTTCCGAGTACGCTGGGGACGAATTCACAATTGGGCTGCGTGATCTTTACCAGCGCCGCTGCGAGGACTCTCTATGGGTGACCTAAAGTTTCAAATTGAGCACTACGCCTCCGAAATGTGGCGGCGGAAATGGAGTGTTCTGCTTGTCGGCTTGCTCGTCGGTTTGTTGGGGACGTTTTTTGCGGCGACGCGGCCCGACACCTTCACATCTCGCGCCGCGATCGAGGTCGATGAAAATGCGTTGCTGAACGCTGTGTTGCCTCGTGGTGTTCCGCGCACGAATACTTCTGCCGAGATTGACTCGGTTCGTCGAGGCATTTACGCGCGCCCGAACCTCGAACAGATTGTTTATGAAACCGATTTGAACCTGACGCTCAATGACCGCCGGGGGATGGAAGCGCTCGTCGAGAATCTTGAAAAGAAGCTCGAGTTGAAACGCGAAAGCACAAATTTCTACACGATTGAATACACGCACAACGATCCGATTGTTGCACGTGATGTCACTCAGGCAGCGCTCGATATTTTTCTCGAGCGGAGTACAAGCGGCACCGGTCAGAATAGGTCCAATCAGGAAGATGCGCGCAACTTTTTGCAAAGCAAATTGGACAATGCCAATGTCGAATTATCAGAGGTTGAGGCGACTGTTGCTGAATACCAACGCGAGCATGGTGATGCCATTCGTGGAACCAACGCAGTTCAAAATGAACTTCGCAGTTTGCGCGAGCAAATTATCGATTTGAACAGCAACCGCGATTTGTTGCGCGGGGAATTAGCGAATCTGCAAGCGAGGTTAGCCGCGACACCTGCTGAAATCGTCGTTCGGAGAGAGAGGGTTCAACAACCTCTTCGTCAAAGGACGCCTCGGCCCATTCGACCCACAAGAGGCTTTATACCGCAAGGTCCAACTCCTGAGCAAAATCGAGCCGATTCATTTCAAGAGCAGCTTGGCGCCCTCCAGGCCGAGCTTAATACGATGCTAGAGCGTCTGACGCCGCAACACCCTGATGTTCAGACGATGCAAAACCGTTTGAATGCAGCGCAGGCACAATTCGCTCAATTACAAGCATCAGCACAAACATCCAATGCGCGTGTACAGTCCCAGATTGCCGCTGAGAATCAACGACAGCTGGACTACGAAATCGCGCTAGAGCGTTGGCAAATCGAAAACTCGCAACCTATTGCACAGTTGCCGGATCGTGAAATTTTTGGACCGAACCCTTTGATCGCTGAGCTTCGCACTCAAGCCGCTGATCGCCGTAGTCGCATCAATGTTGTCGAGAACCAGATAGCTCGCGCAAATGAAGGTATCCGTCGCGTTGAGGAAATCAGGTCAAAACAACCCGAGATCGTTCAACAATTTTCCAAGTTGGAAACGAAAGAATCGAAGTTGCTGAGCGAAGTGGCATCACTGGAAAATCAACTCGCAGTAATTCAGCCCTCAAATGTTCAGGGCTTTCGCATGAAAGTGGTCGAGCCACCGCTTGCGCCAGTGACGCCTGCGGGGCCAAACCGCCTGCTCTTGTTCCTGGGTGCGTTTATGTTGGCGGGTGGTTCGGGATTGGGGCTTGCGTTTATGCGGGTTCAACTTTCCGACAATATTCCGACGATCAAGCATCTAAAAAACAGTTTCGATCTGCCGATCCTTGGCGGTGTTTCGCTGATGGAAGAAAAAGGTGCCGAGGCGAAAAAGGCGGCAGGAAATATCCTGTTCTTGGCCTTGGTAGCGGCTGCAATCGTCCTCTTTGGATACGTGACGTATCGCTTCCATTTTGAACTATGGCGCCCCGACTTTACGGGCTTACTCGCAAAGGTTGGATTGGGTCCGAACGTTTCGAGCTGACGTGACGCATTGGAAGAATACCGCCCCTGATTTTCGCTTTGCACCCGGGTGTGCCGCGCAAATTTCGGGCAAACGGATTAAACTGGAGAGACTTTGATGAGCCTGATTGACCGCGTCGCTTCCTCGACCGAATTAAAGAAAAAGCCACAATCGTCTCAGATCCAGAACGATTTTGCCGCACCTATTCCCGCGACTGAGGATTGGGCAGATGACTTCGCTGACGACCTCGCTTCAGAGGTTCACGCACCCTCGCGTTCATCTCCCAAAGTTATTCAAGGCGATTCAAAGGTGATGTCTCAAGTGGTGGCCACAGCTGCTGCACCGAGGCAATCGTCGCGGCACAAAAGCCGAGGTTCCAAATCTTCGGCGCCGCAAAGCCGCGAATTCGAGATTAACTTTGATCGTTTGAAGCAGTTTGGTTTTATCTCACCCGAAGTTCGACGTTCTCGTGTTTCAGAAGAATTCCGATTGATCAAACGCCGTTTGATGCAGCGCATGAGCCTGAACGCGCGGACGAAGCGCAAGCAGCGCGGACGTGAACATGTCATTCTTGTCACTAGCTCTCGTCCTTCTGAGGGTAAAAGCTTTATTGCTGTTAACCTTGCTCTATCGATCGTCCTCGACGAGGGATTGAATGTAATGCTGGTTGATGCCGATGTGGCGCGCCCGTCAATCTCAAATATTTTCGGACTGCGTAATGATTTGCCCGGCCTGACGGACTTACTGTTGGGCCAAGAAGGGCGGCTGTCGGATGTCTTATTGCGAGAATCCAACTTGCCGCTGAGCGTTCTTGCGGCTGGCGGCGCGGTCGATTCTGCAACCGATCTGTTTGGTGGTGACGATATGCGTCAACTTGTTACAGATATCGCGTCCCGGTACACAGACCGGATAATTATCTTCGATGCTCCACCATTGCTGGCATCAACTGAACCCGTCGCCTTGGCTGAACACGCAGGGCAAACCGTCTTAGTCGTTGATGCGGAGAGAACTTCGCGAGCGGCCATCGATTCGGCATTGGATTTGCTTGAGACAGACCAGAACGTCAACCTGGTGCTCAATAAGACAACAGTCCGAAATCGCACCGAGCAGTTTGGAAGTTATTATGAAGCCTATAACCAAGCAGCCACGTAAGGCATACACCTCGTCCACTCGGCTTGGGTTTTTGGCCGCAGTAAGTGGGTTTGCCCTCGTGAGCGCAGTATCGAGTCTTTCCGCACAGTCGACCAATGAAGCCAGCAATGGTGGGGGTTATACCACTGCTGGTATCCCTGTCGGTGATGATGTTTACGGCTTACAGCCTGTCGGTGTTGGCCCAGCTGTTCAACCTGACGGTATTCAATCTGTCGGTTCGCGAGGTGTTGGGGACACAGACGCCCCCGTGCGTCGTGGACGTTGGGTTACATCGGTGACGCCGTACGTCCAAGCGAGTGTTACATATTCGGACAACATCAACCTCGACGTTGATGGCGAGGAAGAGGACGAACTTGTCGGAACCGTGGGCGTCGGCGCGGTCTTCGCAGCCCGCAATGAACGCTTGGCGGGTCAGGTCGGGGTCGATCTTAACTACGATACCTTTTTTAATAACACTAATGATGACGGTATTCGCGCTAGCGTGAATACGAACTGGTCGGCGGCAGTTGTTCCGAACCTTCTTTATCTTGATGTCGCTGGAGGCGTCACCGAGTCATTCGTGACCGGTGATCGATTTTCAGGCAACCAAGTTGCCAACTCCGATGATCGGATTCGCAGTTTCTTTGGTTTGGTCAGTCCGTCGATCCGCAAAAATATTGGTGGATGGGCAAATACCGAACTGCGCTACACTGCGCGTGGTTCGTATATCGATGACGAAGATTTCGATGGCGGTGTATCTCATATCCTTGCCGCTGGTATCACTGGTGATCCACGCAAGTTCCGCCGCTTCGGCTGGCAGGCTGCAACTGAGTACGAAGTTTTCGTTCCTCAGAATGATGATCGTGACGACGATTTGGCGCGCTGGACTAGTTACGCCAGCGTCGATGTTCCTGTTTCGCGGACTTTGGCAGTCACGGGTACCCTTGGTTACGACTTCTTTAACGAAGACATTGCGGACGGCGATGTGAACGGCCTCTTTGGTAATGCCGGTCTGCGTTGGCAGCCGACAACCCGATTTGCTGCGCGAGCCTTTGGTGGGTATCGTTACGACGGGTTCGATTACGGTGCTGAAGTGAACTACGCCTTGCGCGACAATATCGTTGCGGGCCTCAGCGCACGTAGAGGTGTTCAGTTCACGAATGTCGGTCAGGGGAACTCAGCAACAGCGATACCGAGCGAAATCGGTGCTGATGGCCGCATTTTGAGCTTTGAATCGGCTACGGGTCCGGGGACGACTACCAACATTAATGATGCGCTTGCATTCGACAATCGCAACCCGAACGGGCTCGCGCGATTTGGAGACATCAACAGCAATAATCAGGACGATGATGGTATCGTAGATACAGTCCAAGCGTTCATCTCCGGTTCAACAAACCGTACGCGATGGACTGCCAACGTTCAGGCTGCCCAGTTCGACTTTGGTTCCGGATTTGAAGCCGATGAACTCATCCTTTCAGCGAATGCGGAAGTTTCGCGAGAACTCACGTCTCGCTTGTCTGGAAACGCTGGTATCGGGTTCGCTGTAGTGGACTTTGATGAGGTGCCTGGCACCGCGATACAAGAGTCCGATTTCGAAACTTTGTCGCTTAGTGTCGGATTAGATTATCAGCTTACGGAAATTGTAAATGTTTTTGGGCGATACACGTACTCAGAGCGATTCGCAGACGATCCGAATCAAGAGTACTCAGAGAACTCGGCAGTGATCGGTGTGAACGCAAGTTTCTAAAGAACGCCTCGGAAGGGGCGAAAGCCTAACAGGTGACCGATGTACGAAGAATTCTACGGACTGAGCGCCAACCCCTTCCGCCTTACGCCGGACCGGAAATTCTGGTTCGGCTCAGAAGGCCACCGCA
>CAZJWF010000160.1:0-5572 GCA_964549375.1 uncultured Neomegalonema sp. | reverse complement strand
CTAAGCACAACATCGCAGTCAATTGCGTAACCCCCGCCGCGGCGCGAACCGCAATTTTCGATCAGATGAAGCAAGAGCAGATCGACTACATGCTTTCGAAGATACCGCGGGAACGCTTTTTGGAGGTCAACGAAGCGGCCTCAATGATCGCGTGGCTGGTCTCGGAAGAAAACAGCTTTACAACCGGGGCCGCATTCGATTTGTCCGGGGGAAGGGCGACGTATTAACGGCTATCCCAATTCCACCCATCGCCCTTCTTCGTTGCTACGATAGACGGCGTCCTCAATTTCAAGATTGCGAAGGTAATCGTTCGCCGCGTTTTCAAGCGGTTTGCGGTGCAAGACATGACCTAGGAACGAACGGCAGGTTTCATAAACGCAGTCACCGCCAAAGAGCTTATCGTTCCACTCGTAAGGGTGTTCGATTTCATTCTGCGATCCGTGCCAGCGCAGAAAAATTCGTGCATCGCCATCAAGGTTCAGCGTGCCTTGTGATCCTTCGATACGAAACTCGCCCATCGTTCGGCGTGTATTCTCTGCCTTATGATCTACCAACCGATTGCCATCGAACACAGCGCGCAAACCGCTTTTATAATCGATAATAATCATCCCTGCATCTTCGCCCACAATCGCCGGATTGAGACGGATCAGGCTGGCAAAAACCGTGGAAGGTTCGCCAAAAAAGAACCTAAATAGGTCGATCTGATGGATCGCGGTTTCATGGATCAAGAACCGCTCCATCTTTTGAAAATATGGCTGTCTGTCAAGATACGCATTCGGTCCTTGCCCGTCACCGGGACGCAGATAAAACGTCGCCTGATAGATTTCCCCGAGCTTACCGGAATCAAGAATGGATTTGATCTGCCGGTGCCACGGTTGAAAACGGAAGTTTTCGTGGATCGCGAGCGTCAGATTATTCGTCGCGGCAAAATCAACAATGTCGCGCGCTTCATTCAGCGACGCGCCAAATGGTTTCTGACATTGGACTGCCGCGCCAGATTTCGCGACTCGTTTGATCAACTCAAAATGCTCGGATGACGGCGAGGTAATGTCGATGATGTCCGGTTGAAAATCGTCGAGCATGGCTTCAATATTGGGGTAGGCCTTACCGAAGTTAAAATCTGTGACCGCCAGCTCCGCTGCCTCGATATTCAGGTCGACAGATGCCGCACATTCCACGTCGGCCAAGCGAGACCAAGCTTCATGATGAAAGCGCCCAAAATACCCGGCACCGATAACCGCAACTCTTGGCTTGCTCATGGTGTCTCCAGGAAGTCTGAGAGGGGGCCAAGCTCTGCATCCCAATGGGGAAGCGGATGACCGGCAGTAGGAACTTGAAACGCATAAATTTTATCATCAAGTAAATTACCAAGAAAAGCGGTCTTGAGATCCATGCCCCCAAAGGCGAGATTTGAGATGTTAGACAGCCTTTTACTAACCGCGTTATCCAAGTGCGGACGCCCAAGATCGCCATTGACGAACGCTGTTTCGACCCAATCCACATGCTCAGGATCGCTGTCTTCGAGAACGATCTCAGGACCAGCGGAGGTTATTTTAATAATCCGATTGGAAATAATGGACGTAATCCAAAGATCACCATTTGCATCAAAGGTAACGCCATCGGGAAACGTTCCAGCACCGTATGTCGCAACGGTTCGTTTGTTTAACAGCCTCCCGGACTCGTTCACGTCGAAAGCGGTAGTGCGGCGTGCGAAAGTTTCATTGATGCAAGCCGTTTTACCATCGGGCGAGAACGCCATCTCATTCGCGTAACCAAGTCCATCAACCTGAACTGTAGCTTTGCCGTTTTCATACCGCGCAATAAAGCCCGTCGATGCCGTGCTGCGGTAATCATCTGCCCTTGGAACAACTCGGGTCGAAACGGTTATCCAGATGCGACCTTGAACATCTTTCGTAACAAAATTCGCCGGTGGCATCGGTTGGCCATCAACCTCATCTGTGACAAGTTCTGTTTTCCCATCCGCAAAAAGGCGAACGATCGCGCCGTGTTCATCGCCGAGATGGGCCAATAGAAATGACCCGCCCGGCTCCAACGCTATACCGTTTGGATGGAGGGGCTCGTCAGAATCCATCGCAACTATATGAGATGTTCGACCCGAAGGATCTATAATACTGACGCCCCCTCCGTTCGCGCAATATGGCGCAAACAGCAATCCTGACCTGTGCGCAAGTACACATTCCGGCCTGTGCAGGCCTGCGCCACAAAAGGATAGAGCGTCGATATCGATGATACCGTCCCTTTTATTGTCTGAAGGTTAGCTGTAGTGCTTATCGGCAATCTTATGTTGTCTAAGGCAACTTATCTAACAACTTCGTCAACTCGCTTAGTGCTTCTGGACCGGCAGGAATGCGGGTCCAGTCTGCCATTTGGTTCCTAAACCAAGTTCGTTGACGCTTTGCATATCGGCGCGTGGCGGCTTTTGCCGACTCGATGGCGTCTTCCAAAGGCACCATTCCTTGCACATAAGCCATGAGTGCCGGACCACCGAGCGCTTTGAGTGACGGCATCCCCTCGGGGATACCGCGCTCAATCATTGCCGTGGCTTCCTCGATGGCACCATACTCAATCATCTCGTCAAATCGTTGCTCAATCCGCTCGCGCAGCCAATCTGGATCGGCTTCCAACACGATTGACGCTTTCGTCTGGCCAAGAGGTAAAAGAGGTGGCGGCGTTTGTGCTGCCCATTCAGTGAGGGATTTACCCGTATGGGCGTGGACTTCCCACGCACGAACAAGGCGACGCGGGTTTAGTGGATCCACTCCCTCGGCTTTAGGATCTCTGCGAAGCAGTTCCGCATGAAAAGCAGAGCGCCCTAACTGTGATAACTTTTCTTCGGCACGTGCGCGCACTTCCTCTGGAATTTCCGGGATCATCGAAAGGCCGCGCACCAATGAGGTGAAGTAAAGACCCGTTCCTCCGACAATGATCGGACGAAGCTCCTTTTCCCGCGCCTCTTTCAGAATACCATAGATGTCCCGAATCCATGCACCGACCGAATACGCATCCATCGGATCAATGTGACCGTACAGGCGATGGGGAACTTGTTCTTCTTCGTATGTCGAGGGCCTTGCAGTTAGCAAAGACCACCCGTCATAGACCTGCATCGAGTCGGCATTGACGATAAAACTTTGCCCCAGTTGTTCCGCCAGCTCCAGCGCGAGGCTAGATTTACCCGAGGCCGTTGGACCGGCAATCAGGATGGGCTCAGTCATCGTGCTTCAATCTCCAAAATATTACCGTTTTCGATATGGACGATACGGTCAGCCAAGAAGTTTGCCTCGGACTGTGCGTGCGTAACATATAAAATTGGTGTTTGGGATTTTGCCTTAAGGCGCGCAAGAAAGGGGAGAATCTCCTGTTTCCGCGCCTCATCAAGATTGGCCAATGGTTCATCCATAATCAACAATTCCGGCGCAGCCAGCAGCGCACGACCAATGGCAACCCTTTGTTTCTCTCCACCCGACAGACGATGTGGATACCGCTTGAGCAAGTGATGAACGCCCAGCATTGAAACAACTTCATTTACGTCCGGGCGGTTAACGGTGGGTAACAACTTCCATCCGTAAAGCATATTTCGCTCAACGGTCATATGTGGGAACAATCTAGGTTCCTGAAAAACCACACCGACCCGGCGGTGCTCCGGCGGCAAGGAAATGTTAGAGTCCGTATCCAGCAAGGCGCGATCGCCGAGGATAATTTTTCCACGATCCGGACGTCCCAAACCAGCGACCGCTTTAACGATAAGCGTTTTGCCGGAGCCGGACGGACCAAACAAAACCGTCGCCCCTCCCTCGGCACGAAAATCGACCGACAGCGAAAAACCTGGCCATTGTTTTTGCAGGTTGACCGCCAGCGGCCTCATGATCCTTTTCCTGTTAAACGCTCACGGGATCGCGCGCTCAGCCATTCCGACAGAGCGACGGCAACCAACGCGACAACCGCAGAAATCACCGCGAGGCGAAAGGCGACATCATCTCCATCCGGGGCTTGCAGCGCCGTATAGATGGCCAGCGGAAGGGTACGGGTTTCGCCCGGAATATTGGCAGCAAATGCTATTGTCGCCCCAAATTCGCCGAGAGCGCGAGCAAAACCGAGGATCGTTCCCGCAACGACGCCTGGAACGGCAAGGGGGAGAGCAATTGTAAAGAAAGTTCGGCGCGTGCTCGCACCAAGAGTCCGTGCAGCATTCTCCATCCCGGTATCAACCGCGTCAAACGCCAACCGGATTGCCCGAACCATCAAAGGAAACCCCATCACCCCTGCAGCAATGGCGGCCGCCACCCATGTAAACGCGATAGAGACCCCAAAGGTCTCGCGCAACACATCGCCAATCCAACCATTACGGCCAAAGGTGAGCAGCAGCAGATACCCAACCACAACCGGAGGCAAAACCAAGGGTAGGTGAATGATCCCCTCGACCAGCCATTTACCAAAGAACTTCTTGCGGGACAGGATCCACGCGACCCACACTGCAAAGGGCAGCGCGATTAAGATAGCGACGCCAGCCACCTTTAACGACAGGCCAAGTGCAATCCATTCTGTCGGCGTTAAAATCACGAAGTCTCCATAAATTCACACATGTTTTAGCAAACCGACGAAAGAGTATAGCCCGAAGTTTTGGATGCCGCCGCAGTTATTCTAATCTCGGGGCACCCGAGCAGTGAAATTGCGTTACCACCCAAAGGTTGAAGAAACTTGCAAGGACCAGCAAGAAAGGTAGTATGGCCAGACGGCGTTGCGAACGAAATGACACCTCTTGAGAGGATCGTTGGATCACATGCCACTATTCAGATTACGCAATTTACGCTCCCTGGTTTCTTCCAAGATGCAATGCAATGAAGTCCTGTTAGAGCGGCTGCCGTTACGAGAGCATGAGAGCCTTAGCTCAGATCTTTTTGATGCTGCCACGACTTTTTGGTTTGCTCAGCGCCGCGAAGATGGACTGCCGGAATGGTCCAGTTTCAAGCCCGAGCAGCACCCAAAGTTATTGGGAAACATCATTTTATACGAACGTGTCGACGGTCCGCGTTACGTCACAAGGCTGGTTGGCGATGCCATCTTGGATTACTTGCCAATCAATCCAGTCGGCCAGTTTATCGACGATGTTGTCCATTCAGAAAGATTGGATGACGTGACAATGCGTCTTGATCGAACATTTATTGACGAACTGCCAAATTATGTCGAAAAATCAAACGTCTGGAAGCATAGTGGCGCTTTATTCAATTATAACGCACTGAGTATGCCTTTTGTCACGCGTACTACCGGGGTAAAGCGCGTGTTGTGCATACTGGAGTTCAACGTTTTGCGGCTAAATGAATGATATCTTAGCGACTTTCTCGTTTCGCTTTTGATCCAAGAGATTTTATTCGTAGTCGACACTTGCAATCTCAGAGAGTGTCAGCTAACTGAGCCCTCCAAATCACAGACGTGCTTTCGGGCCAAGTGGGGAGACATCCCATGCGGTCCTTCCGGTGTCGAAAGACTCAAGGGTGCGTTGAGGATCAACCGGAAAGACGGAGAACAGGCAATGGCATTGCCCGAATTCACCATG
>CAZJWF010000159.1:0-5640 GCA_964549375.1 uncultured Neomegalonema sp. | reverse complement strand
TTCCAAACGCAGAGAAGGCCGCAGACGGCCAGCCCGACTTCCGCGTGCTCTCCAAAGGCTCCGAGATCGGTGCAGGCTGGACCCGCCGCGCAAAGAGCTCCGGTAAAGACTACGTCTCGCTGAGCCTCGCCCAGCCCGAGTTCGGTCCCCGCCGCCTCTACGCCAATCTGGGTCGCGCCGCCGGAGCCGGAGACGACGACACCTTCGCCCTTATCTGGAACCCGCAGGACTGAGGCTATCGCCTCAGCAAAGCGGCCCCGCGATTAAATCGCGGGGCCGCTTTGGCGTCTTCGAATACGGTGCGCGCCCTTATCGTGCGTCGCCCTCATCTGGCTCGACATCGGGTGCCTTTTTGAGGAAGGCAATCGCCGCCTTCGCATCACCGCCCGCTGCGCGTTCAGTGAAAAACGCGGCCGCGCCCTACGCACCGACTTTCTCGGCAAGCGCCATCGAAATAAACTGATTGAGAGAGACGCCGTCTCTCTCAGCATAGCGTTCCGCTGCCGCTTTCAGCGATGCGGGAAGATTCAGCGACACGCGGGATTTGACAATGGCGGTCATGGTTTCAATCTCCTGAGTGCTTCGGACGGCGTCAATAACTCGAACGAAAAGAGCGATGCTGCTGGCATAAAGTCACGGATGTTGTGCGTCACGAGCGCATCGACCCGCCCATTCGCGGCAGTCTCCAGGACCATTTCATCTTTTGGATCGCGCAACTGTGGTCTCCACAAGAAGTTCAATTCAATCGGCTCGATTTCGGTTGCCGCATTGTTGAGAAACTGAACGACATCACTTTTCTTATAGCCTGTTGCAGAGCAAACCGAAAGACAGGGCAAGAATCGCCAACAGTCGCCATCATGCCAAAACCGGAAACTGACGCCACTTTGACAAGTCTCCGATCTATGAGGCAATGAAGTCTTAGGTTAAACCAGAACCAAGGACCACCTTGACTCTCCACCGTCTGGAGAGGCTAGCTTTCATTCTTTAGTGACAGGAGACGTTCTCATCATGATGCTTCGCACGCTGACCATCGCCGCTGTGGCCGCCCTCGCTACTTCGATTGCGTCGGCGCAAGACACTGCCGACCGGATCACAGTTATGAAGTCGGAAAGTTGCGGTTGCTGTAACGCATGGATCGACCATCTCGAAGCAAGCGGGTTCGAGGTTGAGGCGAAAAACTTGTCGAGTGGCGCGCTCAACAAATTCAAGACCGACAGGGGCATCGCGCCTCGTCACAAATCTTGCCACACTGGGATCATTGACGGCTATGTCATCGAGGGCCACGTCCCGGCATCGGATATCAAGAAGTTGTTGTCTCAGAAACCCGAAGCGCTCGGCCTTTCTGTTCCCCGAATGCCAATTGGATCACCGGGTATGGAGATGGGCGACGAACGCGATGCCTATGACGTCCTGCTCATGGGCGACGATGGCGAAGCAGAGGTGTTCTCATCCTACGAAGCCAACTGATGCGTCCTCATAGAAGACCAGCTTGTTCCCGAACGGATCGGTAAGCGTGCATTCCTTCATTCCCCAAGGCGTCATCTGACCGCCGCCCGGCTTCGCGAACTTCGTGTCCTTCTGCAAGAGCGACTTGCAGAACGTCGCGACGTTCGCAGTCGGAATCCGCACCTTTGCGACCGGCGAACAGTCCCCGTGATGCTCCGTCAGGTGCAGTTTGCACCCCGATAGAGTGACGCCGAGATAGAGCGGATAGTCATCGGCATATCGGTGCTCGAACTCGATCTCGAACCCAATGAAATCGACATAGAACTCGCGCGCCTTGGTTTCGTCGAAGATCCGAAGAACCGGGATTGGAGCGCCGAGTTCAATCATCTGTGATGTCCTTTCTTCGCGATGGCGTGCTACCGTACCCCATGAGCTTGAATGAGCAAATCCAGCCAGATGGCAGTAAATCCGATGGAGCGTCCGCCACGGCCGCGGGTCTGGGATTGGTGGCCGGACTTGGTGCGTTGGTCGGCGCGTCCTGCTGCGTCCTGCCGTTACTATTGGCGATTACCGGTGTTGGTGGGTCGTGGGTTGCCGGGATCGGAGCGCTCACGCCCTACCAACCGTACCTGCTTGGAATGGCCGCACTGTGCGTCGGGATCGGCTGGATTATTGCCTTGCGCCGTCAGGCGCGAATGCGCGTTGTCGTCATGCTCGGGCTGGCCACTGTGCTCGTTATCGGATCG
Organism: uncultured Neomegalonema sp.; assembly: GCA_964549375.1. Taxonomy (GTDB): domain Bacteria; phylum Pseudomonadota; class Alphaproteobacteria; order Rhodobacterales; family Rhodobacteraceae; genus JAHDDY01. The sequence continues at coordinate 3,448 of CAZJWF010000159.1, read as the reverse complement.
GTCTTGACCGCGATCTATGAACGACCGCTGACGGAATATCTGTTCGTCATATGGAGGGACGGATGACAGAGCGTGGATGGCTCGGCCTTGGTATCGGCGGTGCGGTCGCTGCACTGCTCTGTTGCGTGACGCCAATCCTCCCTTGGCTGCTCGGCGCGGTCGGACTTTCCGGCGTCGTCGGCTACGTCTATCGGGACGATGTTCTGCTGCCGTTGGCGGCGCTGTTTTTAGCAATCGCGGGGTACGCGCTATGGCGACTGAAACGCCCGAAGTCACACTGACATCGATAATCACCTGTCCAGACTGCGGGCATGTCGAAACCGAGACGATGCCGACAAATATGTGCCAATGGTTCTATGATTGCAAAGGCTGCAGCGTGGTTCTTAAACCACTTCCTGGTGACTGCTGTGTGTATTGCTCCTATGCGACGGTTCCTTGTCCGCCGATCCAAGAGGGCAAAGCTTGTTGCTGAAGACTGCTTCTGGCGGGTCTTTCATCGTTACACCGTCAGCTAGTCCTCGACATCGGTCCGTCAGCGAATATTCGACACGGGGGTGACTGGGACGTTCCCCCTGCCACCGAGGATTTTAGTCGCGCGACCAGCGTAGGCTGACAATATCTTACCATCCGGGTGAGCGCTGAAAACTACGAGAGCGTCCCTAAATCGGCCTGAGTTTCGTGAGGAGCGAAAAAGCCGAGCTTTACAGTTGACAATCAAAAAATGATAAATAATGATTTTTATCATAAATTATCACAGGAGAGTGGAATGTCACGTCTAATACCCCCCTTTCTATTTCTTATGTTACTCGGTGCCTTGGTCCTGCTCTGGCGATTCCACCCTGAGACAACCTATCTGCTCCGCCCTGATCGCCCGATGCCCTGGGATGTTCCCCTTGCCCTCGGTCTGGCTGCCTTGATCTGGGCCCGCGTTCATTTCAGAGGAAAGGATGCGGAGATCCACACCTTCCGAACCCCGAAGACGCTGGTGACGGATGGGCCGTTCCGGTTCAGCCGTAACCCGATGTATCTCGGCTTCACGCTGGTTCTTCTCGGAGCGGCGTTCTATGTGAACTTGTGGTGCGCGCTGTTGGTGCCGGTCGCCTTTTTCCTGGCATCGACATATTGGTATGTCCCCCACGAGGAACGGGCGCTGCGGAGCGTTTTCGGCTCGGCTTTCGATGACTATGCATGGAAGACAAGAAGATGGTTGTGAGTGGCTAGACCCAGGATTGACAAGGACGAGATCAGAAACCGTTTGATCGACGAGGCGGAAACAGCGTTGGAAGAGTCTCGGGGACGGCGTCTGGTCCTATCTGACCTTGCTCGCCGCATCGGCATCTCCCAGTCTTATACCCACCAGTTTTTTCCGACAAAGGCCGATCTTGTGCGCGCGCTGGCTCTGCGCTGGTTCGCCGATGTGGAGCGGGCGTCACGCCATGCCGCTGAAGACGACCGGGCCGCAAGCCAGCGCTTGAAGGCATGGGTTTTGAGTATCCTGCAAATCAAGCGGGACCGCTATGACAGGAACCCGGTCCTTTTCGATGCCTACCTCAATCTCGCATCTGGACACGTGGACCTCGTCCGGACGCATACCGCGCGCTTGCAAGGCGATCTCGCCAAGATCGTCTCCGATCTCGTTCCGCAGGAAAAAGTCGAACAGGCGATTCATCTGGTCGAGGACGCAACGCTCCTGTTTCGCACACCACACAACATTTCACGCCATCGCCTTCTCGCCACTGACGAACGTGCGGAAGCGGTGGTTGATATGCTGATCGTGCACTTGGAGTGAAAGACGCTTCGCCCCGAACTCCGCCTGCTACTTCGCGGGTGCAACAGACCGCTCCGGGCACGAGCTACCGATGCTCCGTGGTGCATAATGCATGATCGGACAGCGAGGCGAGGACGTAGCAATCTTCGGCAGGGCCATCTCCGCTGCAGCCATTAACGATGCGTTCGAGTTCTTGCGCCAAAGCGCGAAGCTGTTTGATCTTTGATTGAACGTCCGCCAACTGCGCCAGCGCGATGTCATTTGCTTCCTGACAGGACCGGTCAGGATGATCTTGCAATTCGATTAGTGCAGAAATTGCCTCGATCGAGAACCCCAGATCGCGGGCGTGCTTGATGAAGCTCAGCCGCTCAAGCTGGAGTTTTCCGTACCGCCTTTGGTTCCCCTCAGTCCGTTCGGGGGCAGCGAGAAGCCCTGTCTGCTCATAATACCGGATCGTGGGAACCTTCACCCCGGTTCGCTTGGAAAGTGCACCAATGGACAGCATGGAATTTTCTCTTGAACCTCTAGTTACTAGAGATATTATATTGCTCGGGACAAAAAATCCAGAGAAACGCAATGTCCCATCCACACCTACTTGAAACGCCGCTCCTCGACTTCTCCGAACCCGACATTCAGCGGCTCATTGCTGAACGCGGTTGGGCGAAGTTGCGGCAGAAAGAGCGCATCGGCGCGGTCTATGACTTCGTCCGCAATGACGTTCTATTCGGATACAACGAGGATGACGCCCTTCCGGCTTCCCGCGTGCTTGCCGATGGGTACGGCCAGTGCAATACGAAGGGAACGCTCCTGATGGCGCTCCTGCGCAGTCTCGGCGTGCCATGCCGCTTTCATGGGTTCACTATCGACAAAGGCTTGCAGCGAGGGGTTGTGCCTGAGCTGGTCTATCCGCTCGCCCCGCGCAATATCTTGCATTCATGGGTCGAAGTCAGTTTCGAGGATCGTTGGATCAATCTTGAAGGCTTCATTCTCGATGACGGCGTTCTTACCGCCCTGCGAGAGCGTTTTCCTGATCGAGATTCCCTGTGCGCCTATGGGGCCGGGACCGACTGCTTGCAGGCGCCCGGAGTCGAATGGACGGGCGAGGACACATACATTCAGAAGACCGGGATTACCCATGACTTTGGCACCTATGACGCGCCTGACGATTTCTACGCGGAGCATCGTCAGCTCTCCGGGTTGCGCGGCTTTTTGTATCGCAGGATCGTGCGCCACTGGATGAACCGCAGGGTTGCAGCGATACGGCGTGGCAATGTGCCGACAATTCCCGGTGGCGATGCAAACCTTGCCCCCGCTGCGCCCCAGGCTGGCGGAACATTGCGGGAGGCGCTGTAATGGCCGGATGCTGCGGACACGAAGCCAAATTCGATGGCCTTTCGGATGAATACAAAAAGCGGCTTTGGATCGTCATTGGCCTGAACGCGATCATGTTCGTGGTTGAGATGACGGCAGGCCATCTGGCGAAATCGCAGGCTCTGCAAGCCGACGCACTCGATTTTCTGGGCGACGCGTTGACTTACGGCATTTCGCTTGCGGTGATCGGTGCTTCGGTGCAGGCGCGCACCAACGCAGCCTTGTTCAAGGGGATGAGCCTCTTCCTGATGGGAGCATGGGTGCTCGGCTCGACCATCTATCGCGTGTTCTATGTCGGCGTTCCCGAAG
>CAZJWF010000158.1:0-5660 GCA_964549375.1 uncultured Neomegalonema sp. | reverse complement strand
TTTACGATATTAGCAACCGTCTGAGAGATCATTATGCGCCAGTTGTTTCCGTTTTTCGAATTACTTCAGGGTCTCGTTCACAAAAAACCTATTCAGCCGCCTCGGAATATCCTGTCGGGCGATGGGGTGGGGTGGAGCGTTCTTCCAACGGGGCTTGTCGTGGTTCGGGTTGGGGTTCCAGCCGAAAAGACGTGCCAAGGGTGGCGAAGTCTTCGGGCGCGGTTTGCGTCGCGACGGTTGTCGATTGCGCCGTAGGTGATCCGCTGGAGGCCGTGCTGAGAATGGGTGGGAGCTCTGACCAGATGACATCGCGGTTAAGCCGCTTAGCGGTTTGGCGAACTTTTTGATCCTTCAGCATTTGAGCGTTGTGGCCCACCGTGCCTTGCAGGATCAGTGATTTCAGGCCGCGCCAGCCGAAGCTCGGCAGCTTGCTCAGATACCAAATCCGCATCGCCAAAAGGGAGGGTGTGACGACAAGGGTCAGCAAGGTCGCAAATCCCAGACCGAAGACAATCGCGGTCGCAAGCTGTGTCCACCATAAGGCAGAGGGTGCGCCGGTTGAGATGCCTCCGTTCACGAAATCAATCGAAACGGCAAACATCATCGGCAATAAACCGGCCATCGTCGTGATGGTGGTTAGCAGCACGGGACGCAGACGTTGACGCCCTGTTTCGACAATCGCATCAAGGGGCGGCATGTCATCGCGAAGGTTCTGAAATGTATCAATCAGAACGATATTGTTGTTTACGACAATGCCAGCGAGAGCGACGATCCCCACGCCAGTCATGATGATTGAAAATGGCTGTCCCATAATCATCATGCCGACTAAGACACCGCCGACCGAGAGTACCACGGCCAGTAGCACCAATACCGAATTATAGAAGCTGTCGAATTGTGCCAGCAGGATAATGAACATCAGACCGAGCGCGCCGATGAAGGCTTTCATCAAGAAAGCCTGGCTTTCCTGTTGCTCCTCAAAATCACCCGCAAAGCTGGGCACAACGCCCGTTCCGCTTTCAGTTTCTTTGAGCCACATTCCTAGCTCAGCGATCTTTTCGGTTGGATTCGTACCCGGTTCGACATCGGCCTCGACGTTGTAGACGCGCACGCCGTCGATACGTGTGATCTCTGAGATTTGAGCAACGGCCTTGCGCTCGACGAAATTGGCGAGCGGGACGAGGCCAACCGGCGTTTGCACGCGCAAGCGATCGAGCGTTGCCACGGTGCGGTATTTTTCGGGAAAACGTCCCCGGATGTCGATTTCTTCTTCGGAGTCGTCAGGCCGCCATGTACCGACATTTACGCCGCGCGTAACGAGTTGGACCATCGACCCGATAGACGCAACATCGGCACCGTATTTACCAGCCTCGGTTCGGTTGATCTGCATTTCCCACTCGATACCGGGCAGCGGCAGGGTGGTGGAGACGTCTTTTAGGCCGGGGTCTGCCCGCAGCTTTGCCTCGATCCGTTTGACCGCCGCAATCAGTGCCGTGTTGTCGTTTCCGGCGAGTTGGATATTGATCGGCTTGCCTTGTTGAGGCCCCTCGGCGCGTTCCACGAGTTCAAGTTTGATGCCCGGCATATTGTTCGTGACATCGGCAATCTGGGCCATAATGGCCACGCCGGATTTGCGCTGACGCCAGTTTTCGAACTCGAACTGAATGCGTCCGATGGCGTCCTTTGGCTGGCCTTGCGCATTGATGCCGCCGCCACTGTCGCCAACGATCGTCAGGGCACTGGCGATATCGTCGACGGCCAGCACTCTGTTTTCGACAGCCCGCATGATGACGTCTTTTTCCTGAAGGGAAAGATTGCCGCGCGCGCTGACATACAGGTTCGCGACTTCAGGATCGGTATCGACGAAAAATTCCACGCCGAGGTTTTCTTCTCCGTATTTCGTGAAAATGGTCGTGAGCAAAAAGGCGGTGGTGGCGAGAACCACGACAGGCATGACGGGATTGTTGGTCAAGAAGCGGAGCACCGTGCCGTAAATGCTGAAGCGGGATTTCGCCGGTTTGAATGGCGCCACCGCGCGCTGTCGGCGGGAGAAGGCCGCGTTTACCGCAAAGAGGGTTGCAACTGCCAATCCGACAATGCTGAGTGTTTTTGCCTGATCGAGTGGGATGCCGGTGCCTAGCGATGCCTTGAGGATGCTCGCGATGCCCAATAGTGCGGCGCCAGCGAGCAGCAGCGCGCCGCCCCATCCCAGGACGCGCCGTAAGACCGTTGAGATTTTTCCCAAAGATCGCGTGGCCCTCGCCAGAATGATCCCGGTGATCGGCATGTAGATGAGGGCGACCAGCAGCGAGGCGGTTAGGACGAAGATCAGTGTGATCGGTAAAAAGCGCATGAATTGGCCGGGCATTCCGGGCCAGAACAGCATCGGCAAAAAGGCGCAGAGCGTAGTGCCGGTGGACGAAACAATCGGCCAGAACATCCGATCAGCAGCTTCGCCATATGCCTCAGACGGTCGCGCGCCTTCTTTGGTTCGCATATCGGCGTATTCGGTGACGACAATCGCCCCATCGACTAACATTCCGACCGCGAGGATCAAACCAAACATCACCATGTTGTTGACGCTCATCCCCAGCACTGCGAGCAGGGCGAAGGCAAGCAAGAAGGATGTTGGGATTGCAAAGCCAACCAGAGCGGCGGAGCGTAAACCGAGCGCGGCAATCACAACGATCATGACGAGGCAGATTGCCGTGATGACGCTGGATTGCAGTTGGCTAACCATGTCCTGGACGCCGATGGACTCGTCGCCCGAAAAGCTAACTTTCACCGATTTTTGCAAAGCTTCAGGCCAACTCGCGACAAAAGCATTCGTGGCCTTCCGTACTTCCGCTACCGTTTCGATGATGTTTTGACCCGGACGCTTTTTGACAGACAGCGAGATTGTTGGTTCACCGTTGAAACGGGCAATCGTTGCGCGATCCTCAAAAGTCCGGCGCACATCGGCGAGATCTGCCAGAGTCACAGTGCGCTCGCCTGAGACTTTGATGGGGAGTGTACTGAGGTCAGAGATGGTCTCGACCGCTCCCGGAACCTTGACTGCAAAGGCTCCTTGGGCCGAGGAGACTTGGCCCGCTGCGATGACACGGTTGTTGTTTGAGACGACCTGTAGCAGTTCTGCCGCTGTGATATTGTACGTCTCTAGGCGCGCAGGATTGACGACGATCTCGAGCAGTTCCTCGCGTTGGCCATTCATTTCCGCCTCAAGGACGGAACCGATGCCTTCTACAACGTCTTGAAGGTTTTGAGCGGCGCGCAGCAACGTGCGCTCCGGTGCGCTACCAGACAGCGTGATGTTGAGGATTGGGAATTCAGAGGTGTTGATCTCAATTATTCGAGGTTCAAGCGCGTCTTCAGGAAATTCGGCCTGCGCTTCATCCACCTCGGCGCGGACTTCGGCGATGATCGCCTCTTTGTCGAATCCGAACTCAAATTCTAGTGCGACTGAGGCGTGACCCTCACTCGCAACGCCCGTCATTTCCTTGAGGCCGTCCAGAGATTTAAGCTGATTTTCGAGGGGCTTGACCAGCAATCGTTCGGCGTCCGCTGCGCTCACACCTGGAAAATTGACCGAGACATAGAGCGTAGGGATGTCGATATTTGGCGAGCCTTCTTTGGGAAGTCCCGTAAAGGCGAGCCACCCGGCGGCGACCGAAAGAATGATGAACGCGAAGACCATGCGCGCCCGGCTGATCGCCGCTTTGACCAGGACGTTCACGATCCACCACCTAACTGTGCATCTGTCGTGGAAGTCGTTGTGACGGGTGTGCCCTCGCTTACGTACTCCTGTCCGACGACGATGACCTCGGCAGTTTGGCCAAGACCACTGACCCGCAGCCCATCCGTGTCATCGCGCAGGATTTTTACCTCGCGGAACGTCGCATTGCCGTTGTCCACAACCATCACGCCAATTTTCCCTTCGTCGTCGAGGGTCAGGGCGGATTGCGGCAGGGTGTGGGCGGGGCGCGTACCCAGCGGAATCGTGATCTCCGCTGTGACTTCGTCGCGCAGTGCATACGAGGGGTTTGGCACAGACAGGTCGATCTGAAACGTGCGCGTGGCGGGATCGGCGCTTTGGGCAATAAAGACCACTGTTCCTTGAACTTGTTCGCCCGTCGCGAGCTTTGCTGTTCCGACCGTGCCGAGTGCGACATCACCGATGCGAAACTCAGGTGCAAAACCGATGATGCGGATGGGGTCAGGGTCAACAATCGTCGCACATGTGCTGCCGATTTGCATGATGGAGCCGACTTGTGCCGGGTCGCCCTCAATCACACCGCTAAACGGGGCGCGGACTTCAAGACGGCGAATTTCGACATCCAGTTGCTTGATTTCGGCGCGGACAATATCTGCGGACATGCGGGCGCTGGTTGCCGTGTTTGCCGCTGCGATGCCTCTTTCACGCAGGCGAGACTGTGTGCTTTCTTCGAGTTGCGCCTGTTTGAAGCGCGCAACGGTCGCCTCTCTCCGTGCCGCACGATCCCCCACTTTCAGACGACACAGCACGTCGCCTTCTTGAACGCGTTTGCCTTTTTGTGTGGTCGAGGCGAGCATTCCAGCAGTTTCGGTTCGTACTTCGACTTGACGGCTGGCTGCGGTTGCTCCGGTCAAGATCAATTCCGACGCCATCGGGGCCGAACGGCTGCGCTTGGTGACGACGGCAATCGGTTCGTCGGTCTTCGTGTCGGTCTCTTCGGGAGCTTTATTCTTTGCTGTGATCAGCTTCGTTTTCCGGGCAACCGCGTCGTCATAGGCGGAGGCGACCGCTTTGCTGACCTGAGTGATATCGCCATTGGTGACGTAGGCGACGATCCCCACGGCAATCAGTGCGGCAAGAACAAGACGTAGGAGGGCGCTGATCATTTGGCTATCCCCTCATTCGCCTGCAACGATACGAGGGCGTTCTGCTTCGCTACGTGAGGCTCGCATTTCAGTCAGGGCGACCTCGCAGGCGCGCGAAATGCTGCCGAAAAAGTTGGAAAGTTCGGTCATCCGTCCAAAAGTCGCGTCGTCGCAGCCCGCGAGTGCATCGCGTCCTTTTCGTAAGCGTTCGCTGGCTTGGCGTGCGCGTTCGACCTTTCCTGCGGCCATTCGCTCGTAAGGTGTATCAGCGAGACGGAAATAGTCTTGCCGTTCGCCGGTGACGGTTACTCGCTCGACCGCCCCTAGGGATTCTAAGAGACGGGTATTGGTGCTGATGCTGCCGCGCGAGACCTGAAGAGAATCGCAAAGCTCCTGAAAGCTGAGCGGTCCGCCACGCAGCACAAAAATACCCAATAAACGCCCCGCAATGCGAGGGAAGCCCTCGGCCTGCAAGATCAGGCCAAGCGCTTCGACAAATTCTGATTCTTTAACACTTTCCATGAGACATGACGTATGTCGATAATTTGTTCAGTCAAGATTAAACGGATTGAAAAAACACTGATAATGCATGTCTGACCTAATAGTGAGCGATCAGACTAGGAATGGGTTCAATGCTGCGACCGTGTTGAGTGTTCCAAGAAAATCCAGATGATTCACGGTAATCGGGTCGTCATACTTGCGTCATACCGCGCGATGCGTAATGTCCGCGTCAAACTTGGCAGAACGCTAACAATCTCGGAGTCTTTCAGTGGCCGATAGCGACTCTTTCGTACAGGAAGTCACCG
>CAZJWF010000157.1:0-5787 GCA_964549375.1 uncultured Neomegalonema sp. | reverse complement strand
CAATTCCTGAAGCTTCAGGGACGTCATATCCATATCGTGTGCTTTCGCGGGGGGAAAATCGGGCAATGCTGTCAGAAAATTTGACTCGCCGCGCAGCAGGACGCTGCGCCCGTTCTGCACCCTCTTTGTTTCAGGCCAATGGTTTTGTCAAGCATGGGATGCCGAAATCTTAACGCAAGGAAGCCAGATTTAACGACGTTCAAAACGGTTTAAAGACCACCAATCCGACAATTGCGATCATCAAGACGGTTGGAACCTCATTCATCAGGCGGAAAAACTTCCCCGACTTTTTGCATGTGCCCGCCAGCAATTCTTTACGCCACCGTCCACAGACACCATGAAAAATCGTCATGCCGAGAACCAGAGCGATCTTGAGCAAAATCCATTGCTCGGTAGAAACATCTACGATCGCGACAACCAGAGCGATTCCAGACAGCCACGTGACAATCATCGCTGGATTCATAATCCGGCGCAGCAATTTCACTTCGGCGGCCTGGTATTCGGTCTTCACCGCATCGACGGTCGTCTCGATGTGATAAACGAACAACCGAGGTAAATAGAGCAGCCCCGCCATCCAACTGATGACGGCGACGATATGCAGCCATTTAATCCAAAGATGAGCGTCGGCCATTATCCACGTATCCGTTTCAAAAGCGCATCAACATTTGCTGTATCTGCGTCTGGGGTAATCCCGTGGCCCAGATTGAAGACATGTGGGCCACCTGACAGCGCCTCCAAAATCCGATCAATATCTGCCAACATTGCATCGCCGCCTGTGACCATATGCATGGGTTCCAAATTGCCTTGAACGGTACAATGAGGCTGAATTGCTTTGGCGGCCCATTCCGGCGACTCCGTTTGATCAAGGCTAATCCCGTTAACACCCGTTTTCTGAGCGAAATCCGAATATTCAGACCCGACACCTCTCGGAAATCCGATAATCGGCGTATGGGGATGTGCCGCGCGCACGGCGTCGACAATCTTGATGGTCGGTGCAACGCAATAGCGATCAAAAGAGTTTGGTGCGAGGGCACTTGCCCAACTATCAAAGATCTGGACGGCTTCTGCACCTGAATCAATCTGCCGGATCAGGTAATGTGAGACCGCATCCGCCAGAACGTCAATCAACGCAGAAAAGCGGTCTGGATTGGAGAACATCAATCGCCGTGCTGCGGCTTGTTCGTCTTTGCCCCGGCCCGCAATCATATAGGTCGCCAATGTCCATGGTGCGCCTGAAAAGCCAATCAAGGTCGTTTCTTTCGGCAACTCTTCGCGCAGGCGTCCAACCGTTTCATAAACCGGCGCGAGATGAGCATGAAAGCTCTCCAACTCAAGCGCTGGAATCGGCTCTGCATCTTCTAAGGGATTAAGGCGTGGGCCTTCGCCGGTTTCAAACCACACGTCACGGCCCATCGCATGCGGGATAACCAAAATATCAGAAAAGAGAATGGACGCATCAAATCCAAACCGTCTGATCGGTTGCAGCGTCACTTCCACAGCATAATCGGGCGTGTAACACAGGTTCAGAAATCCGCCAGCTTTCTCGCGGGTCGCTCGGTATTCCGGAAGATAGCGGCCCGCTTGGCGCATCAGCCAAACAGGCGGGGTTGCCAACGTTTCACCATTCAGAGCACGGATCAGGAGTTTGTCTTCTGTCTTCATCGTCTTTGTCTTCCGTGTTTTGTGGTCAAGTGCAAGCGGCAGCGTTTATTCGTGACTGACTCTTTTTTTCATCCAATCAAGAATCTGGAATCTTGGTGACATAAGTTTATCCCTGTGAATCTCAGGGATTATTTTCGTTCTGAAATGACCAAGAGGATTATTCAGACATAGCGCGCGCCTGATGGGAGAACAGTGGCTCCATCCTCATTAACGAAATCTTCATAAAGATTAAGGCTTCGTTAAATTTTCTCGATGTGTCTGTTTCACTTTCTGCCGATTAGCCAGCATATATCCCCGTTCTCCACATGGGGCTGCCCAATCTTGTTAATTGCGTAACGACTCTCTTGGCCAAAATCGAAACAGGAGCGTGAAATGCACATTCGGGATGGGAAACCACGGTTATTCCCGCTATCCACAGCTCTATGTCTCAACCCTATCGCATACACATGATCTCGGATTCGACGGGTGAAACGATCTCATCTGCGCTCCGAGCAACCGTAGCAATGTTCGAAGATGTGAGGGTTTCGTATCGTCGTCATGTCATGATTCGCTCGGCAGAATCGTTGGATGATGCTTTGGCAGCGATTGCTGAAGAACCCGGTTTGGTATTTCACACGGTCGTTGAAGCGGATTTGCGTGCGCGATTAGAACGTCGTTGTCACGAGATTGGGGTTCTCGCGGTCCCGTTTCTCGACCCATTGCTCTCGACGCTGACAGCATATTTTGGAAAATCAGCAGCCATGCGTCCCGGCGCACAACATGCAGTTGATGAGCGATATTACAGCCGAGTTGCGGCGCTCGATTTTGCGCTTGCCTATGACGATGGCCATCTGGCGGAACGTTTACGCGAAGCGGATGCCGTTTTGATCGGGGTCAGTCGCACGTCAAAGACGCCAACCTGCGTTTACCTCGCGGTTCGCGGTGTGAAAGCGGCTAATGTTCCTTTGATACCGGGAAATGAGCCACCAGCGGCTTTGCTGGAACTCAAAGATAATGGCCCTTTGATCGTTGGGTTGACTGCAAAACCGTCGCGCCTTGCTCAAATCCGCCAGAACAGAATTGAAGCCCTAAGCCATGATCGACAGACGGATTATGCCGATCTTGATGCGATTAAACGCGAAGTCATTGAAGCGCGGCAACTCATGGAACGATTGGCATGTCCGATCATCGACGTGACCCGTCGATCCATTGAAGAAACCTCTGCCGCGATTTTGCAACTCGTCGAGGCGCGGCGCTCAGGGCAGGGTGCCTAATGCTGACGCTCGCTTCTGCCAGCGTAACACGCGCCAAGATGCTGCGAGAGGTCGGCATCGAGGTCAGGGCCATTCCTTCTGGCGTCGATGAGGATATCATCAAAGAAGAATTCCGCAGAGCAGCGCGATCCGCTGAGGATCTCGCCGAAGCCTTGGCGGAAGCGAAAGCACGCGCGATTGATCAACCCGGCTACATTTTAGGGGCCGATCAGATTCTTTCATTTGGTGATGAGACGTTCGACAAAGCACAAAGCTTACGCGAAGCGCGTGATCAACTCATGCGTCTGCGCGGCAAAGAACATACGTTGCTAAGCGCGGCGGTCATCGTTGAAAATGGCGCGGTTCTTTGGCGGCGGATTGGGCGTGCTCGTCTGCGAATGAGAGATTTCTCGGACGAATTTCTGGATGACTACCTTCAAAAAGAAGGCGAGTCTGTTTTGGAAACGGTCGGCGGGTATCGGATAGAGGCACGGGGCGCGCAGCTCTTTGAAGAAATTTCAGGCGATTACTTTTCCATCCTTGGTTTGCCGCTTTTGGAGGTATTGACCTTCCTTCGCAGTAGAAAGGTTCTGACAGAATGAGTGACCACGGCGTTCCGCCAATGGCCTTTGTTGCGGGTTGGCCCATCGGTCACACGCGCTCCCCTGTGTTGCACGGGCATTGGCTGAAACGATATGGAATCGCCGGAAAGTATCTCCCGCTCCCGATTGCGCCAGAGGATTTCGAGGGGATACTACCGATGCTCGGCAAAGTCGGCTTCGTAGGCGGTAATGTCACCATCCCTCATAAGGTCGCGGCTTTTCGAACTGCCGATGAAACCACAGACCGTGCTCAACGATTGGGGGCGGCCAACACGATCATGTATGACGATGATCGCGGGATAGTCGCCGACAACACGGATGGGTTTGGCTTTATCGAAAACCTGCGCGCTGCGCGGCCCGACTGGTCTGGAACCGAAGGGCCGGTCACGGTGCTGGGGGCAGGGGGCGCATCGCGTGCCATCGTTGCGGCGCTGCTCGATGCTGGTGTGCCAGAATTGCGGCTGAGCAATCGAACCCGATCAAAGGCTGATGCCATCGCCGAAGAGTTGGGCGGTGTGGTCTCGGTTCTGGATTGGAGCGAAGCTGAGGATGCCCTTGATGGGGCGAAGCTGATCGTCAATACCACGAGCATGGGGATGCAGGGCGGCCCCCCCTTGTCCATGACGCTTGATCAAATTGGTGATGGGACATTGGTGACGGACGCTGTCTATGCGCCTCTTGATACACCGTTCCTAAAACTCGCGAGATCACGCGGCGCTCAAACCGTTGATGGGTTAGGGATGTTGCTGCATCAGGCACGCCCCGGTTTTGCGACATGGTTTGGACGCGAACCAGAGGTCGATGACGACCTTCGCAATGCTGTTCTGAACGATCCTGCGCCATGATCATCGTTGGGCTGACAGGTTCCATTGGAATGGGAAAGTCCACGACCGCTGCCATGTTCCGCGCGCAAGGCATTCCCGTTTACGATGCGGACGCCGCTGTTCACGAGCTTTACGCGGCGGATGGCGCGGCAGTGTCATCGATTGGACACCTTGTCCCGACAGCGATTAAAGAAGGCGCGGTTGATCGTGGCATCCTGCGCGAAGCGGTATTTGAGGACGAATCTCTCCTCAAAAAAATAGAGGCGGCTGTCCATCCGCTTTTGGGCCAAAGCCGGGAGAGATTTTTTGCGGCCCATCAGAATGCGCCCCTCGTCTTGCTCGATATTCCGCTGCTCTTTGAAACCGGCGGCGAAGCGCATGTCGATAAAGTCGTCGTTGTGTCGGCTCCCTTCGACGTTCAGCGAGATCGCGTGCTTGCACGCCCCGATATGGATGAAGAACGGTTTCAAGCCATCCTCGCCAAACAAGTGCCCGATGATGAAAAACGGCGACGGGCTGACTTTGTCATTGAGACCGGCGATGGGATGGAAAATGCTGACGCACAGGTGAGAGAAATTGTGACGACCCTCCTCAGCGAGCCTCAGACGGATCAACGGAGCCAAACATGAGCGACATACGCGAACTGGTGATGGATACGGAAACCACCGGCCTTGAACCTGGCGAGCATCGGATTGTCGAAATCGGTGCCATCGAGATGATCAATCATGTCCCGACGGGCCGGACCTATCACCAATACATCAACCCGCGTCGCTCCATGCCATCAGAGGCCGAAGCCATCCACGGCATCACCGAAGCCTTCCTCGCGGATAAACCAATCTTCGAAGACATCGGCCAAGACTTTGTCGATTTCATCGGCGACGGCGTGTTGGTGATCCACAATGCCAAGTTCGATGTGAAGTTCCTGAACTTTGAGCTGGCCCGGCTCAACAAAGCGCCCATTCAAATGAATCGCGTGATTGATACGCTGGAAATGGCACGCAGCCGGTATCCGGGGGCCCAAAACAGCCTCGATGGCCTGTGCCGCCGGTTCAAGATCGACAGCGCAAAAAGGGTCAAACACGGCGCGCTCCTCGATTCGGAATTGCTTGCCGACGTCTACGTCGAGCTGATCGGCGGTCGGCAGGGCGGTTTTTCGCTGGATATTGCGGGTCAGGCGACGGCTGACGGGCAACAATCTGGCACTGCGGCACCTGCTCAACCGCGCGGAAAACCCCGTCCAAAACTGCTGTCAGAGGCGGAGAAGTCGGCCCATGATGCCTTTATTCGAACCTTGGATGATACCCCTATTTGGTTGCGCGAAACCGGCAGTAAGGCCTCGTAAACCATGTTTGAGATTCCCGTTGCATTACGCCAACGAATCCGTATAGATGCCCGCCTACGTCGACCAATGCGGTCATGAGCGGGCGTAGCTCAGGGGTAGAGCGAAACCTTGCCAAGGTTTAGGTC
>CAZJWF010000156.1:1625-5857 GCA_964549375.1 uncultured Neomegalonema sp. | reverse complement strand
GCCACAGATCCCACACCACCTCATCGGAGAGATTTCAATACGAACAGATCGGAATGCATATTTTCCAATCGAAACGGATAGATTCAGATTTGAACGGACACAAATGAAGATTTTTCCATCGAAATGGATACGAAGGAAGAATTTCAGATCGGAAAAGATATCTTCCGGCAAACTCGAGCAACAGCATGCAGGTGCTCCGGACTTGGTCCTCCTCCTGCACCCGCTCGGCCACATCGCGCCAGTTTGGGTAAGTCTTAGCCAACCTAGGCCATCCTGGGTCAATATCTCGCAGAGCTTCCGAAACATTCGCGTTTTGCTGCGATCTTCCGAAACTTTCGCGTTTTGTCGCAAAGTTTCGCAATCGAGGCCACTCCGCGCGCTCAAGTCGAAGTGAGATTGATATGGCGGGATAGGCCTAGGTGTGATGCACCTGTCCGAAAAGGGCCTTCGCAGGCCGGGCGCAAGCGTAGTTTGGACGAGTTTCGCGCAGTTTGGTTTAACTCAGAGCCGTCCGCGTAATTTGACGTAGTCTGGATCAGTTTCGTGGAGATTGGTTCAATTCGTCGTCGTCGCGCTGCGGGCCACCGCTCCCCGGAAGACCGCCAAGAGTCGAGAGGGGAGCAGGACCGCAACGCATCGCGCGTCAGCTCGCATTCTTGCATTCGGTTATCGCCTCATTTCAAGAATGTTAGACCACAGTGTGACAGTTGCGCACGCTCGTGATCCAGCTGCATGAAAAATTGACGGTGAGCGCCTTACCCTTTTGGAACTTCGTTGCTAATTATTACATCGTGTATGTCTGTGTTGATCATTTAAGTTGTCACCTCTGGCCAAAGGACGGACCGATTGGAAGCTGCAAAGTCGCTCACGCCGTCGGAGTTGTCCGAATTTCTTCTCAACGTTGCGCCGGTTCGTCCGATCTTCATTTGGGGGCCTCCAGGTATTGGAAAATCTGCGCTGGTCGAAGGATTTGCACATTCTGTCGGGATGGACTGCGTTTCGATGCTTGGGTCTCAGCTTGCACCCGAAGACATCATCGGCGTCCCGCAGATTGAGGATGGCGTTTCGCGGTTCAGGCCGCCTGCACAAATTTCTCGAAAAGAGCCATATTGCCTTTTTCTCGACGAGTTGAACGCCTGTTCGCATGAGGTTCAGAAAGCGTTTTATTCGCTGATAAATGACCGACGGATTGGAGAGTTCGAACTCCCGCCCGGTTCAATTGTGATCGGTGCCGGCAACCGCGCTCAAGATGCGGCAATCGTAAAGCCGGTGTCATCAGCGCTGCTCAATCGCATGGCGCATGTTTCGCTGCGGGCCAATGCAAAGGATTGGTTGGCTTGGGCGGGCGGCGCAGGCATCCATGCGATTGTGAACGACTATATTCGATTGCGCCCTGATCACCTCTGGTCGAAACCTCCAAAACACGAAGAGCCGTTTTCGACCCCGCGCGCTTGGCACATTCTGTCTGATGCCCTCCATGCCTATGGTGAAAATCTCACCGAAACAGCGGTTGACGTGTTGGCGTCGGGATTACTCACCCCTGCTCATGCTCGGCAATTCGTCGCGTATTACCGTCAGAGTCTGCGTGCCTTCGATCTTGCGGCGATTCTGAAAGGCGAGATCGGCTGGCCCGAAGCCCCCGAAGAGCGCGACATCCTGTATTTTCTAGTCCAATCGTTCCGAGCGCAACTGATCAAGGAACTTCCCGAAGACCAGAAGAAAGCGGGAGCCGAATCCAAAGCGCTGGCACTCTCGGCCAAAGACCGCTTGATCCAACTGTCGCGCATATCCCTCGAAATGGCACAGCTTGTCGTCGCGGAGGATGAGGCAGGAGCAGCTTTACCTGACTGGTTTATGGTCGAACTGGCGCGCGACTTACCAAGACTGGCCGCCGGACGCGCATAATGGCCAAGAAGGGTGGCAAGTTTGCGGACAATATCGGCCTCATTCAACTTGGCTACGCTCGCACGAGTCATCATCCGCTGATCGAGCCTTTGCCCGATCTGATACTTGCCTTTGACAGTCCTGCACAGAACCTATCTCAAGGTGCATGGCTAACGGCGGTTTGCCGTGGATATCAACGCACGTGGTATGTGCAGCACTCCGAGCCTGAAACGCCGATCACGGTTTGGCCGAACATCCGGCGGCGCGCATCACCGGATGAATGGACCTATGTGTTGGCCCGAATGCGGCTGCATATTGTTCTGAACCATATCGACCCTGATCGCTCTGATGCTGAATGGACGGTTGCCGCCTGTATTCGTGCCGAAGAGCTTTTGACCAATGCCGGAATTGGGAAGCGTCCTGACGCCTTTCCCAGCATTCCAAAAGGGCTTCCGCGCGGCGACGTCTCTTCTTTGGCGACATTCTTTTCGCAAACATCTTTGTCAGCCGATGCGTGACACCGCGATCAACCATGATCTTCTCGAAACTATGGAGGGACACCATGTACCGAACGTAGAAGAAGACCGCAAACAGGATCACGTCTTTCGGAAAGTGTGTCCTTTGAGCGTGATCATCGCCGGCTCATCAACAAGAACCAAATCTTCGCCCCGGCTGGCCACCATAACCTGAGCGTCAACTCGACAAATTTTGCGACAGACCATCGAGAATGGTTAAAAATTATCGAAATTCTTCCCGAGAAAGCATTTATTTGTAAAGGTTTTAAAAACCACACACCGACTAAACGAACGGCGATCTGCCCCAAAGGATTGCTGAATGTCACATATTGTAAGCTTGGTCGCAAAGCCGTTGAATCTCATGCGGCGGGCGACGCGCCGGATCGCCGAGATTGATCTTTCCAGTTCAGAGAACCCGCGCTCTGCGAATGGTGCCTTGCGAAAAATCAACAAGCCGCTTGCCCATCAGGTGACCACAGACTTTGATGCTCCGGTCGCATTGACGACCCCAGCGGCCGCTAAATTGGGTGCACGTGAACGAGCACGTGCTGCCGCGCGCTACGTTGCGCATTCCGCGTCGGTGTTGATTCGATACGTCAGCGCCTTACGTTGCTGCATTGCGGCGCCCATTGGCTCGTTCATGTCTGGAAGCAATCGCAAGGCCGCTTCGCTGTTTGCAGTGCTCTGTCTGACCGTTGGATTTTCGACGAAAGGCGACGATGCCTACGCTCAATCGACGTTACCAGATTTCGGCTGCGTATCGGATTTCTACGAGGTCATCGATGGCCAGCTATCGCTGCTGAACATTGCGACGGGTGTGTATGCGCCGATAGGTCCCGACCAGCTTCAATATAACGCTACCGGCCACAACCTGAACGACAATTACGTCTATGGACTTGGGCAAGAAGGCGCAATTGACGGGCACCTCATCCGGGTGGGCAGCGACGGCAACATCGAAGACCTCGGTGACTTCGGGATTACATCGCCGCGCGGTGCAATGGATCGCAACAATCGGTTGTTTTACTCGGGGAATTCTGGGCAGCTCAATTTCATCGATGTTGTGACACTGACGACGGGATCAGTTCCTTTCACATTAACGCCTGGGTCATCAAATCTTCAAAATACCCTTGATTATGCCTACGTTGAATCCGCTGGTAACAACCTGATCGTAGGTGCTAGAAACAGCGACCTTCAGATTTGGAATCTGTCGACGGGCTTCTCGAGACGCATAACAGTTCCGGGCTTGGCAAACGACGGTTTTGGTGCCGCGTGGGCTGCAAGCAATGGCAGTCTCTATTTTAGTGCTAACGGTGATGGGACCATCTACGAAGTCTTGGACGCTACGACAGGAACGCCATCGGTGGGTGCAACCTTAAGCGCGGCACGATCCAGTGCTCATGACGGTATGTCTTGTGTGGATGCGCCGCCACCATTCGTTGCTGGCCCCGGTCTTACGATTAACAAAGTCGCTTCCTCAGATACCAATGTACCCGTCGGCGACACCGTCACCTACACGTACACAGTCACCAACACTGGTATGGTCAATATCAACGACGTAACCGTGTCTGACGTACATGGCGGTGCTGGTACGCTCGGGCCTGTAACCTTGGGATCGCTCACCAATAATTCAGGCAACTCCAGTGATGATTCTGCTGACAATGATCTGGATGTGCTTGCCCCGACCGACATCATAACATTCACGGCAGATTATGTGGTTGCCGCTGGGGATGCCAGCAGCACTGTTTCGAATACGGCGACCGCCAACGGAACTCCAGCGTCGGGAACGTTAACGCCGCCAACGGCAACTGAAGAAATCACGGTTGATGCTGCGCC
>CAZJWF010000156.1:0-1525 GCA_964549375.1 uncultured Neomegalonema sp. | reverse complement strand
GCGCCTGCCAGCATGTCTGTCGCCAAGACTGTTGACAGCGTTGTCTTAAACCCAGACCTCACCACGACAATCACCTATTCGATTAATTTAGAAAACGACGGCGAGCAACCTCTTACCGGGATACTCATTACCGACGATCTCGACGGTGCTTTCAATTCACCCTACGACGCCTTCATTCCGTCCACGGTTAGTGATCTGACCGGTGGCGTGATTTCGATGGCTGCTTCCGCGACGATCGTGAATGATGTTGGAACTTCAATCGGTGTCCTCCCCACCAATCCAAATTTTGATGGAGGCACAGATCAAAATATATTTGATCCGACCAACCTTATTGTTCTGGACCCGAACGATGAGGTTTCGATTTCAATTACCGTTTTGCTCGCACCTAACGCGAGTGGCACAGATGCCAGTTTTGTAAACATGGTTTCTGCTTCGACGACAGATACGTTTGGACTCGAAGTGACTGACGAAACGGACAGCCCACCTGTGTCGGTTGTCGCTTTCAGTCCTGAACTGACAACAACGAAGTCCTTCGGCACACCTGTATTGAATGCAGATGGGACGATCACGGTCCCGGTGACGATCACCGTTACGAATACCGGTGATGTGGATGTCGACAATCTGCAGATCAGCGATGATTTGAGTGCGGCCAGCAATCTGGGTTCGGCGTTCCAGTCGATCACAGTGGCACCCGCTATTACGATCACCGATGATGGCAATGCGACGACGGCTGTTATTCCAACCGCGAATGCTGCAGCGTTTGATGGCTCGGGTCAGCCTCTGATCTTTGCGGGCACGGATGGTGTATTGGGCACAGACGATGTTGTGGAGGTGACGTTCACGGCACTGATCGACCCCAACGCCACAGATGCGCCCGCCGACCTGGAGAATACGGCGAGTGCGACAGGGAATGACCCGTCGGGCACGCAGGCGTCTGATGACAGCGGCGGTGATGCAGGCGGTCCGGGTGATCCAACGCCTCTGACACCTCCAAGCGAAGATGGCACGATTGGTCTGGTGAAGAGTTCTGTTCTGAATGACGATGATGGCACGACCGGCGTGAGTCCAGGCGACACGATTGACTATACCTATATTGTGACCAACACATCGACGACGGTGAATGTCTACAATGTGTGGGTGTCTGAGCCCAATGACGCGACCAATGATTTCACCGGGACGGGCACAGCACCGGTGCCAAATCATGACGGTGCGAGCGGTTCTGACCTCGACGATGGCACCGGAACGCCAACGGATATTGCTCCGGGTGACACGGTCACGTTCACTGGCAGTTATATTTTGACGCAGGCCGATATCGATGCGGGCAAGGTGGATAACTCCGCAACCGTTTCGGGTACGGACCCAGCGGGCAACACGGCAAGTGATGCCTCTGATGATGACAATGGTGGCTCGGGCGATACGACGGCTGGTGAGGATGATCCGACCAGTACGCCTTTGGCTCAAACTCCAGCTATTGCGCTGACCAAAGGTCTCGACACGGCGGGTGTTTCGACACCTCCAGCTGTGG
>CAZJWF010000155.1:0-6011 GCA_964549375.1 uncultured Neomegalonema sp. | reverse complement strand
TAATTCGTCAGCAAATCTTCGGTTCACGCAGCATATTCGTCGGCCAAGAGGTAAAGCTGGGCGGGGCAGGCGGATGTTTCGATGCTGCCTTCGGCTTTTCCTTCATCGCGGTAGGGCACGAATGCCAGCGACGACGCCGGTGATTGAATGTTGATCGGGGCAACCCAGATGAGGAAGCGGCCTACTTGCTCAGGGTCTTCGTGAGAGCACGGCAGGATCATTCGTGCGAGCGTTTTGAACAACCTGCTGTCTAAACTTGCACTTTGGATCGAATAGCTTGGCTGCCGTGTCTGGATGCTAAGCTCGTAGGGCGCAAAGGTATTCGCATAGGCCGTCTGGGGCGCGACATCTTCAAGATACTGTTTGTGAAAATCCGGGCCAAGGTGGCGCGCGACATTGGCGCCATGCAAGGCAACATAAAATCGGCGTGGCCCTTCGTGGAGGTGGATGACACTGATATCGCCCACCCAATCGCGTAGTTCGAGGGGGTCAATAAATCTAGAACTCGGTAGGGTATTGGTTCCGCGCGCTTCGTGCCACTTTCGCAGAAGGGTCGCAGCATCTTCGCAAAGGGTAAGAATAGTCATTCTAGCGGAAGCCTTTGGTTTTGCGGCGGAGAGGCTTTACCTCGTTTGGATGGGTTGTCTTACCCATCCCCGGCGCTATTTTCCAAATGCTGCAATCACGTAGGTAAACGCACTATCCTGCGGCGTATTTCGACGGATTTCGAGCCATGACTCTTGAGATTGAGTTCTTAAATGAGAGGACGCTTACCGAAAGACGGATTCAACATGCTTGGCCAAACGGTCCGCCCATTTTTTCTGATCATCTTCAGCGGTGATTAGATCGTTTCGGATCTCCAGCAAAGCATGGGGTAGGTCGCGGCAGGTTGCATGACGCCACATGCAATCGCCCTCTAATTTGCCGGTGTAAGGTTCGTTATCGCCGACACACAGATCGGGTTCGGCGCGGAAGGATTCAAGAAACGCATCTGCTGTTTGCGTATCCCAATCGTAGAGCACTCCTAGATGCCACGGACGCGGTGGGCGGCCTTGCAATTGCGGCGTGAAGCTGTGGATTGAGATGATGTTCGGGCCGCGTCCTGTCTCGGCTTCGCTGCGTTTGATCGCCTGATCAATCGCCTCATGATAGGGACGATGGCACAGCGCGACACGGCGCTCGACCTCATTGGCATCAACGTGGCGATTGCCGGGAATGATCGCGCCGTCTGACACTTTCATCACAAGGGTCGGATCGTCTTCCCCGCGATTGGGGTCGATGACCAATCGAGAAAAACGTGAAAGAACAGCGGGACAATCCAGGCGTTCAGCAAGCGCTCGAGTCAGGCCGTCAACGCCGATGTCGTAAGCGATGTGTCGCTTGAATGCTGACTCAGCCAACCCCAGATTATCATATCCAGGTGGCCTTTCGTTCGAGGCGTGATCGCAAACGATTAGAAGGTGGGCGTCGCCCGTTAGGTTGACGGTATCGAAGGCTTGATATTGCGTATTCATTCTCCAGCCCTAACGCGGCGGCGCAGGCAAAAAAAGAGGCGGCACGAATATGCCGCCAGTCTCAGGGAGAAAATTTGGATCGCCGGGAGGGTTACAGCGTGTTGCGCTTTGCCATTTCCCAAGCAAGAATGTCGATATTCGCGCCATCCAACCCGATATCGTCCAACTGACGCCGTGAAAGGCGGCTGAGAGAGTCGCGGGTCTGCCAATACGCGATTTGGGTCCGAATTCCGCGCAGAGCACCGTGAACGGCCTCCGTCAAGGTTGCAAATGGTGAAGCGGTGGTCGGTGCATATGCTGAATGATCGATGGCAGCCATGTCGTTGTTCCTGAAAAAGTGCAGTCGCGCACTGTTGCGATGAACGTAAACTAGCGATTATGTTGCGCTGCAACAAATGCTGGAAATGCAATTCCGGTATGCGCCGGACGAATGGTTTCAATGTGGAAACCATAACTGAGGTTTGCGCCATAAAAGTCCTCGCGTATGTTCTTGCTTCGTGCTAGCGGAGAGTGATGAAGCAGAAATTGCGTGTCATCGGGATTGATCCAGGCCTTCGAAATACCGGATGGGGGGTTGTCGATGTGGAGGGGAGCCGCCTGACGCATGTCTCGCATGGGGTGATCTCTGCAAAAGGCGATGACTTGGCGATGCGGCTGCATGATTTGCGTCAACAGCTCTCAGCGGTGATTATCCGGTGGACACCCGCCTGCGCCGCAGTGGAGCATACATTTGTGAATAAGGATGCGGTTGGGACGTTGAAATTGGCCCATGCACGGGCAATCGCACTGCTGGTTCCCGCTGAGAATGGATTGCCCGTGGCAGAATACGCGCCGAATGCTGTCAAAAAAGCCGTAGTCGGTGTGGGCCATGCCGATAAGGCACAAGTCGCACACATGATTGCGATGCTATTGCCGGGCGCGAAGGCGGAGAAAGCCGATGCCGTGGATGCACTGGCGATTGCGATCTGTCACGCGCATCGTGCGCCTGCATTGTCACGCATGGCGGCGGTGGCGAAATGATTGGGCGGCTTACGGGTGAAGTCGCGCATATCGCCGAGGATCATGTCCTGCTGGATGTGGGCGGGGTGGGCTATGTCGTGTTTTGCTCTTCGCGGACGCTTGGGGGTCTGCCGCCCGTCGGCGAAGGCGCGCGGCTTTATACCGAGATGTTGGTGCGCGAAGATTTGATGCAGCTTTTCGGTTTTCCCTCGATGGCCGAGCGCGAGTGGCATCGGCTATTGACCACAGTGCAAGGCGTTGGGGCGAAGGTTTCACTTGGTATTTTGGGAACGTTGGGAATTGACGGCATCAGCCGTGCGATTTCGCTCGCCGATGCCACAACTGTGCGCCGTGCGCCGGGGGTTGGGCCGAAACTAGCGACGCGGATTGTAAACGAACTTAAGAACAAGGCCCCGGCCATGATGGCGACGGCGGGCGAGGAGGCACGCACCTCGCCGCGCAAAGCTTCGGCTGTTGGCGACCCCGCAGAGCGCGATCCGGTGGCAAGCGCAGATGCGTTATCGGCATTGGTGAATCTGGGATATGACAGTGCTGAGGCCGCCGAGGCCGTGGCCCGTGCCGCCGCCGAGGCACCGGATGCCGATGCCGGTGTATTGATTAAGACAGCGCTCAAAGCGTTGGCACCGGCGGGGTAGGGCGTGGAAGAAGATCGTCTTATCCAATCAAACGCGCTGGAAAACGATGCGCCTGATGCGGCGCTGCGCCCCAAAGCCCTTGATAACTTCATCGGGCAAGAGGCAGTGCGCGCCAACTTGCGGGTTTTTGTTGAAGCGGCAAAGTCGCGCAACGAGGCGATGGATCATGTGCTTTTGCACGGTCCTCCCGGATTGGGAAAGACGACGCTGGCGCAGATTGTGTCCCGCGAATTGGGCGTGAATTTTCGGATGACCTCTGGTCCCGTGATCGCGCGGGCGGGGGATTTGGCGGCGGTCTTGACCAATCTGGATGCGCGGGACGTTTTGTTCATTGACGAGATTCATCGGCTTAATCCAGCGGTCGAGGAAATTCTCTATCCCGCGATGGAAGATTTTGAGCTTGATTTGGTGATTGGCGAAGGGCCGGCAGCACGCACGGTCCGGATTGATTTGCAGCCCTTCACGCTGGTCGGCGCGACGACGCGACTTGGTCTCCTGACGACTCCATTGCGGGACCGTTTCGGGATTCCACTGCGGCTGAATTTTTATGACACCGCTGATTTGAAAACCATCATCCAGCGGAACGCTGAATTGTTGGGCGTAGGCATCACGGATGACGGGGCGCTTGAGATCGCAAGGCGGTCGCGCGGCACGCCCCGGATTGCAGGGCGTTTGCTGAGGCGGGTTCGAGACTTTGCGGTTGTCGAGAGTGATGGCACCATCACGCGGGAGCAAGCGGATCATGCGCTGATGCGGCTCGAGGTGGATGCGGCGGGACTTGATCAACTCGACCGGCGCTATCTGATGTGTATCGCGGAGAACTATGGCGGCGGTCCAGTCGGTGTTGAGACTCTGGCGGCAGCTTTGTCCGAAGCGCGCGATGCCATTGAGGATGTGATTGAGCCTTATCTGTTACAGCAAGGGTTAATCGCACGAACGCCTCGCGGGCGGATGTTGGGCCAAAAAGCCTGGGCGCATCTGGGCTTGAAAGCGCCCCAGAAACGCGACTTGTTCGACGAATAAATGGGGTGAACAGCGTGCGGACACGGTTCTCTGTTTGGTCTTTACTAGGGATTGCGGCGGTCTTTCTCGGTACGCGGCAACCCGCGCTTGCGGCTGAGCTTTCCGATACCGAAATTGCGGACTTGTCCTTGCAGGTGTTCGTGTCGCATGGCGCCGAACGACGTGAAGCGATTGAGGCTTTGTTGGCGGGCGGCGATGACAGCCTGATCCCGACATTTGTGTTCGCCATGCGGAAGACTGGCAATGACGCGCATGTCCGAGACGCGCTGGAAAGGTTGACCGGTGAGGCGTTCGATACGTGGCATGATGCGTATGACTGGCAAGAGGCTCACCCAGAGGTCAAACCGCACGAGTCTTTTCGTCCGCTCAAACTAAAGTTTGTCGCCAATACTGATGCGCGGTTTGGAGATTTTTTCTCAGGGCCGAATACGGCGCGCGATGAGATGAAAATCCGATTTGAGGAGATCGTTTGGGGCGGTGTATTAGTGGATGGAATCCCGCCGCTGGATATGCCCGAAATGATCAAGGCGGCGGAGGCGTCTTATCTGGCCGATGATGACCTAGTTTTCGGAGTCGAGCTCAATGGCGATGCGCGGGCCTATCCGCTTCGGATTATGGGCTGGCATGAGATGATGAACGATACGGTGGGCGGGGTGCCGCTCGCACTGGCCTATTGTACGCTCTGCGCGGCGGCGATTGCTTATGAAACGCAGGTTGAGGGACGCGAGGCTCCGCTGATTTTCAGTTCTTCCGGTCTGCTCTATCGCTCGAACAAGCTGATGTATGACAGGCAAACGGAAAGCCTTTGGAATCAGTTCACAGGCGAGCCGGTTGTTGGGGCACTGACCCATAGCGGCTTGGTGCTGAGAACGCAGCCCATCGTTACAACCTCTTGGGCGGCATGGCGCAAGGCGCATCCCGATACGACGGTTCTTTCGCAGGAGACCGGATGGGTGCGCGATTACGGCTCCGGGGTGACATATAGAGAGTATTTTGCCAGCCCTGATTTGATGTTTCCGGCACGGATCGGGGATGAACGCCATGCGCGGCGTAAGGACTACGTCTTTGGCATCCGAGGGTTTGCGGCGGCGAAGGCTTGGCCGATTGAGGCGTTTCAAGACGAGCCGGTGATCAATGATCGGGTCGGGTCGCGGGCGGTCGTGTTGATTGGCGATGCGGAGACGCGAACCGTGCGCGCTTATGAGCGCGGCGAAGAGATATTCGAGGCGTTGGGGCCGGACTCTGTCGAGAGCGCATCGGGGAGATGGCGGGTCAACGAGGACTTTTTGACCTCGGAGGCGGGCAAACGCTTGCCGCGTGTCGCGGGGCATGTGTCCTATTGGTTTGCATGGGATAGCTATCTGGGTGCAAAGAGCGAGCTGTACGGCAGCGCGAAATAACGCGGTCTCACCCCGTCATTTTTGCCTTCGGCGCGGACAATACTCGAATTCCGTTCATGTCTCGAGTGTCGTGTAACTCTGACACAGCGATTTCGCGCAGGCGGGCTTGGGTTTCCCGAACGGCGCAGTCAATCTGTTGCAGTTCGGCGGGGTCCAGAGGCTTGCCGGTCTCGGCACGGGTGCGGAGCCAGACGATGTTGTTCAACAGGTTGTTTTGAGCATCCATGACCGATGTCATCACGACGCGGCGGGTTTCCTCTGCCACGCGCCGCCTTTCCAATCGCCACCAACCCCATAGGAGTGGAAATCCGAGGCAAGTGGCGATGAGAAAGACGTCGATCATGATGGCGACTCGCGGAACCGGTAAACGCTTGGTTAACCATTAGTCCGTGAACGGGTTAATTTAGTGTTAACGGAGG
>CAZJWF010000154.1:0-6038 GCA_964549375.1 uncultured Neomegalonema sp. | reverse complement strand
TGGTAGGCCCGGAGGAACTCCCATGTATTTCTCACACTTCCACCTCCTCCATTCGGGCCAAGACGCCGAGGACCAATGCGTCAGAATACTCATTCGACCGATCCAAAACGGTCATGGACTACCGCCAGCTCCTTCGACAAAGAGTCCCACGAGCGCTGTATTGATATAATAGCTCGTCCGGCCCGGCTTGTGCTTTTCAACGAAACCTGCGTCGGACAATGCCTCAAGATATTTCGCGGCCGTTTGCCGGGTCACGCCGAGATCTGTGACGACATAATCAATACGGGTATAGGGATGGCGAAAAAGGTTGTTGAGCAAATCCTGTGAGTAGAGCTTTGGCAATTCGTCTCGCATGCGGCGCTTCATGTCGGACATCTGCTGCCGTATGCCTTCGACCAGCACCAGCGTCGTCTGCGCAGTTACTGCAACGGCCTCAAGCATGTACAAAACCCATTCCTCCCAAGCACCTTCGTCGCGTACAGCCTGCAAGAGGGAATAATACTCGGCCTTGGTGCGAGTGATGTGTCGGCTGAGGTAAAGCACTGGAATGTCCAATAGCCCGGTCCGCGTCAGGTACAGTACATTCAGAATCCGGCCCAACCGCCCGTTGCCATCGGGAAAGGGGTGAATGCTCTCGAACTGGTGATGGATCAGTGCCATCTTGATGAGCGGATCGAGCGTGCAGGCATCGTCGTCGTTCAGGAACTGCTCCAGCGCCGTCATATGGGCGAAAATTTCTGCTCCGGTTTGCGGGGGGATGAAGACCCGCTCGCCCGTCGCCTCGTTCATGAGCGCCGTTCCAGGGGTCTCACGAAACCCGCCCGTCCGTCCCTTCAGAAGGCGAAACATCTCGATCAGCATGTTGTTGGTGATGAGGCCATCCGTCGCTCGCAGACGATCATGACCGAGTTTGAGGGCATCGCGATAGCGCGCGACTTCTTTGGCTTCGGGTGAGCCGGTCCCTTCTGGAAAGAGATCGAGTTGGAAAAGTTCGTCCTGAGTGGTGACGATGTTCTCTATTTCCGAACTTGCCCTCGCCTCCTGAAGTGAGAGCGAATCAATCAGAATGCCCTGATTGGGTATTGTCGCCGCGCGGCCCTTGAGTTCCGCCAATGCGCGATTTGCCCGCGCCAATGCTTTCAGCACTGCAATCGTCTCAAGGTCGACCGGTGGTGGCAGGGTTGGAATCGTATAATCTGGCTTTAACATGTCGCGCCTGTCGCGTTAAATAAACGCGATATTTTTAACATGTTTAATCAACATGTACAGAAATTGCTGATTTCGCTGACTAGACTGCATCCCAGCCTCGGACCGCTAGTCAATGCTGCACCCGAAGCGATCAGCCATCCCCTACTTATTGCTATCGATCCACCGCGACATCATTGATCTGTCGCGGAAACACTCCTCGGGAACGGCACGACGTTTCATACGAGCGATGCGTTCAGCGAAGGCGACCTGTTTTGACGACGGCTCACTAGAGGCAATACCGACCGACAACTTTCCTCGATGCTCGTCAATCCAAATCGAAAGCGTCCGACGATCTTGTTGAACATCCCATGGCAGTGAGACCCCTGCTCCTTGGGCGATTTTTCGGGCGAACCGGAGTTGTTTTTCGGTCGCCGGAAGCTGGTGATAATCGTTGGATGACCGAGCTTTCTCAACAAAGCTCGTAACTTCAGATTGTACTTCCATGGTCCCCACTCTCTCAAATTGCAGCAGTTATACTAGAACATTTATAGCACATATCACTAGATAATGTGAAATAATTTCATGCAGACACAACAGGTAGATGTTTTCCCATCACGAGAGGCTAGAGCTGAAATCAACAAGCGGCAGTCAGCACATCAGCTTTTGCCAAGCCAAAGATCGAACGCTCGACATTGAGCTCTCCGACCCGGTCCTTCTTGGACATCATGCGCAAATACCCGCCCGGTGAGCGAACGTGTTTTGGGTGATCATCGGGCAATCGATGCTTGGCGTCCGTGACAAGAACACACAGAGCAGCCCTTTCCTCCCCAATCATCCCGACAGCATCTTTCCAGGCGCTCGGATGAATCCCCAAGGGTCTTAAAACCGCTGTCGCGGCATAGGTCATCCGTTCCCATTGGGACCCTGGCGCCCTGCCAAAAGCTTCTACAAATTCAGAGCTAGCAGCGCATAGGGCTGGTTGAATGATATCGAAAGTTAGACCGTCAGGATGGACGTTTGATGCTTGACCCGCCCTGCCCTGCTCTTCCTTACTTTTTTCGAAGATATTGCGGCCGTTAGGCCGCGCAAAAGAATAAGCTTCACGTTCGTTAGAACGTGGCCGTATTCTATTCACAAGCTGATTACTTGTATCC
This sequence comes from uncultured Neomegalonema sp., assembly GCA_964549375.1. Lineage (GTDB taxonomy): Bacteria > Pseudomonadota > Alphaproteobacteria > Rhodobacterales > Rhodobacteraceae > JAHDDY01. The sequence goes on along the minus strand of CAZJWF010000154.1, from coordinate 3,696 downwards.
GAAGGATCAGGAGAGTCTGTTTGTAATTCTGTATGACGTACGTTTTCTTCCGTCATGTCGTCAGATTCTAGAACTTCAATTGGAGTTTCCACAGCAGCAAGAGTTGCCATTAAGGTCGACTCGAGAATGACCAGGCTGTCGCATACGGCTGCCAGCTCACTGATCGACGTTGTCGCGTAGATCCGTTCTAACCTTGTCGCTTCGGTTTGAGCTCGAATGTCATTTGATGCTTCAATGATTTCCGGGAAGAACACGCTCCGATCAAGCATCCTGAAAATGTGCCTAACCACACGGCTGTGACGAGACCGCAGCTCGGCATGACGCTTGATCTCTAAACGGACCCGCTCCGCCTGAGATTCGAAATGTTCAATCTGAACTGCAATCGGTGCGAAGCTGATCCCTCCTCCGCTCACGGCACCGCATCGACGGGAGCGTGGATTGCGTCGGAAAATGATTCCGGCCATGACGAGCTCTGCCTCCCAAGCTCGCACGGCCCGTTCACTCACTCCGTATTCATGAGCTAGCGTGACCATGCTGCAGAACCGAACCGGCTTCGCCCTCCTCCACGCATCTTCTCCGATCTTTTGGCATTCGCGGCGAGCATATTCCGCGGCACGCGCGCTTACTTTCAGACAACGCGGATTGACGTCCAGGGCATTGAGAACTCGAAACCGCTCCTCGCCCTCTAGCCCTTCGAACTCTCGCGAGATTTCGCGGTTATTTTCGTCCATTCTTTCTAAGGAAATTGATCCATCACTCATCGTTCTTCGCTCCGGGTTTCCGGAGAGCGGAGGCAATCCCAAGCTAGTCCAAGTGGCACACCTCACCCTTCGACATCGAGCCTTGCGATACCGAGATTGCGAAAGACCGCAAAAATGAGCCGCGCAAATCGCACGATTTCACTTGATCAGATTGTTGGGAGCATCTAAATTTTCGTCAGCACAACGACGCCCTACGGGCGATGTTAGATGTCCCTCGGATAGCCCCGGCTTCCGGGGGATTTTCTTTTTCGGTCTGCTGTCTCCAGATCCGCTGCTCAATCTACTTTGCTTGTGGCTTAGCAACCCGCTATGACATCTCGAAATTCCGAGGGGATCATCATTGGGCAAGCCGACGCCACATCGCGAAAGCTCGTAACTGATTCCTTAACGGCAATCTCGGCGCAACTGAAAACGCGCAATTTCCCCGTTTTGGGTTGCTTTTCGCTTCATTTCACGCAAAACACGCACAAAACGAGCACCAAGAACTTTCTCATGAGAAAGTTTTCAGGAGAATCGAATGGCACAGGGCACCCTTGAGTCTTTTCTGAGATCGGCTGTGCGAGGCCTCGCTAGTATGGAGCCGAAGACGCGCCGCGAAGCAGCGATCGGGTCGCGCCTCGAAAAATCCTTCTCAAAACGTCAGGTGGCCGAACTAATTGGCGTCGGCGTCTCGACCCTCTCCCGGCATGAAAAGGAAAGCGCGTCCTGGCCCGAAGGAGAGATCGTCGGACGCGAACGCGTTTATCGATTACCTGAGATCATGACGATGCGAGCGATTCTGGCTTCGACGCCAAAGCCGCGGGTGGACCCTCTCGCCTGGCGCAAGCCTGGTGATCCGATCCCGGTCATTTCCTTTGCTAGCCAAAAAGGCGGAACCGGCAAATCGCTCACCTCCGCACATTTCGCGCAATACCTTTCACTGCATTACGGAATGCGGATCGGGCTCATTGATGCTGACCCGCAGCACACATTGTCACTCTACTTTGCGCCGCCAGAAAACCGCCACGGAATCCCATTCAAAGACTATGAGACGCTGGTCGACTTCGCTGGGCTTTATGCGGATGAGGAGAATGGCACACCGCTCACAAATCGCTCAACAGCCGATCTCGACGGATGCTTCGTCACGACGCCGTGGCCGGGCATTCGTATTATCCCGGCCAATGTAGAGACATCGGAAGGCGAACTACAACTAATGCGGCTGATGCGCTCGCAGGTACTCGATCCACCAATTTATATGCACACAAGAAGCGCCATCGAGAAATGGTCGGCGGGGCACCCTCCCCTAACCTCCCCCAGCAATCTGGCCGATTCCGATGGCGCGGTTGATCCGGCGAAGTTAAATGCGGCCCTATCTGAGACGCTCGACGCGATAATCATCGACTACCAGCCTGCGCTGACAGTGTTCCAGTTGAACAATCTCGTCGCCAGCACTCATCTTGTTATTCCGCAGACAATGAAGGGTTTCGATATCGCGACGCTTGAAGCGTTTCTAACGAAGCTGCTCGACTACGTAGAAACGGTGTTATCGACCAACACCACACTCTCGATTGGCGATGGGAACCATACCATCCTGCCGACGATCGTCCAACGTGCCAACGATGTTGATCTCGATCAGATCGCCTCGATCATGGAGAAATGTCCCGGCATTGTCTCACCAGTTTTCTATCTTCGGTCAGATGCCGTTTCCAATGCGGCAGACCTCTATCAGAGTGCCTATGAGTTTCAGCCTTCTGCGGGGCAGAAAAAAGGTCTCAACCGGTTTATTGAGAACGCCAATGCGGCCAATGATGCGCTCGTCGCCCGAATATGGCCTGGCCGGGAGCGCGGTTACGCCGAAGCTTGGATCAACGCCAACTATGGTGAGGAAGACTAATGGCCAAGAAACTCCCTCGTAGCATCACACAACAACCCCTTCAGATCGTGCCTGCGGACGACGAAACACTCGTTCAAGCTCGCGAAGCCCATGCATCGCGCGATGATGTTACAGGCGGCGCTTGGAACGCCGCCGGAAAGGCTGCTCTGAGTGGCGAGTTAGTGAAGCGCGAAGACGAACTACGCGCCGCGCTAATGCGTGGGGATCTGGTTTTCGACTTGATGCCTGAACAAATCGACGATGACGTTGGTAGCGACAGAATAGGGGAGTGGCTTGAGGACGAAGCTTTCGCGACCTTAGAGGATTCGATCAATGCGAACGGCCAGGACACACCGATTCAGGTCATGCCTTCCTCGACGGAATGGAAGCCCGGCTTCGACGATCAGAATCGCCCAATTGTGGGGGGAGCGCGGTTTAAACTAATCAGCGGGCGCCGACGTCTTGAAGCTTTACGTCGGCTGAAACGCAGTGTACGGACTGTATGCGTCGCAAAGCCCAATGAGGGCGAACAGTTTGATCAGTTGCATAGGCGTTTCCGCGAGAACGCCGAGCGAGAGAATCTCAGCCTTTACGAAGAACTCTTATCGATCGGAGAACTGTTTCAAGCCGGTGTGCAGGTTGAACCTAAACTCAAGGCACGGGAATTCGGAAAACGGATCAGCGTGTCAGAGGCAAAGATCAGCAAAGCCCGATCCGTGTTCAAACATCGAGAACGCATTGAGCGCGAATTCGAAGATCCGACCACACTAACTTTGCACTCAATTGATGCTTTGCTTCCGGCTCTCAAAACAGGAGAGCCTTTGCCGGATATCGATGGGAAACGTCAAAGTGCCAAACCATCAAGTAAGAAGGAAAAGCAGCCTGCGCAAACCGGTCAATCTTTCACCAGAACTCAAATCATCATGGGTAAGAAAATTGTCGCAAAAGCCAGGAAGGGTAGGGTGACGATTGACCTGCGCGAACTTCCAGACGTCGATGAATCGTTTCTCGACAAAGTGCTCCTATTCATCGCGCAGCAGAAGCGATAAACAACAATCACTCTAACAACTCGGTCGCTGGATT
>CAZJWF010000153.1:0-6106 GCA_964549375.1 uncultured Neomegalonema sp. | reverse complement strand
TTTATCTACGAATGGCGCAAAGGTGCGCTGGATTGGGAATAAGATGACAGAGTCTTCGCTGATCCAATCCCCTGCTGGGAGCATCGTCGCTGGTCCCGACAAAGAAGTTATGACCCGCGCGATTTCTGATGAGCTGGCGGATAAGGGTTATCTGCTGACCAATGTCGAAGACCTCGTGAATTGGGGTCGGACGGGGTCGCTGATGTGGATGACCTTTGGCCTTGCGTGTTGCGCTGTCGAGATGATGCACACCTCGATGCCGCGCTATGACGTCGAACGGTTTGGGTTTGCGCCTCGCGCCAGCCCGCGTCAGTCCGACGTGATGATCGTTGCGGGAACCTTGACCAATAAGATGGCTCCTGCACTTCGTAAGGTTTACGATCAGATGCCAGAGCCGCGCTATGTGATCTCGATGGGGTCTTGCGCGAATGGCGGCGGGTACTACCACTATTCCTACTCGGTTGTGCGCGGCTGTGACCGGATCGTACCGGTCGACATCTACGTACCGGGTTGCCCGCCGACGGCTGAGGCTCTGCTTTATGGTATCTTGCAACTACAACGCAAAATCCGGCGTGTGGGGACGATCCAGCGATGATTGATTTGGACGCGCTAGACGATCATGGCGACAGCATTTCTTCAGCGCTGGAAGATGCGGTTTCGAAATATGAAGTGACGGGTGGAGAGCTGACGCTCACCGTTCCTCATGACCGGATTGTCCAAGTCATGCGCCATCTGCGGGACGTTGGAACCTGTCAGTATAAAACGCTCGTTGATATTACTGCCGTCGACTATCCGGGCCGCGAGCGCCGGTTTGACGTCGTGTATCACTTGCTGTCGATGCGCCAGAACCAGCGCATTCGGATTAAGACGCCCTTGCGCGAAAACGAGATCGCGCTGTCGATCATGGAGGTCTTTCCCTGCGCGGATTGGTTCGAGCGGGAAACATTCGACATGTACGGCATTTTGTTCTCTGGGCATCCTGACATGCGCCGTTTGCTGACTGATTACGGATTCCGAGGCTATCCGCTTCGCAAGGACTTCCCGGTCACTGGCTATGTCGAGCTGCGTTATGATGAAGAGGTCAAGCGTGTTGTCTATGAGCCGGTGAAGCTGGTTCAGGAAATGCGGTCTTTCGACTTTATGTCGCCGTGGGAGGGTGCGGAGTACATCTTGCCGGGTGACGAAAAGGCGGAAGAGAAAGAGGGAGCGGCATGAACGAGATCACTCCGGTCACCGCCACCAAAGACGGCGAAACCTCGATCCGTAATTTCAACATCAACTTTGGTCCTCAGCATCCTGCGGCGCACGGTGTTTTGCGTCTCGTTTTGGAGCTGGATGGCGAAGTTGTTGAGCGGGTTGATCCGCATATCGGTCTGCTACACCGCGGCACCGAAAAGCTGATTGAGCAGAAGACCTATCTCCAAGCGCTGCCGTATTTCGACCGGCTTGATTACGTCGCGCCAATGAACCAAGAGCACGCATATTGCTTGGCCATCGAAAAGATGATGGGCATCACTGTGCCGTATCGCGCTTCGGTCATTCGGGTGCTGTACTCTGAGATTGGCCGCATTCTCTCGCACCTGCTGAATGTGACGACGCAGGCGATGGATGTGGGCGCGCTGACGCCGCCGCTATGGGGGTTTGAAGAGCGCGAAAAGTTGATGATCTTCTACGAGCGGGCTTGCGGTGCGCGCTTGCACGCCGCTTATTTCCGTCCCGGCGGCGTTCACCAAGATCTTCCAAAAGAGCTGCTTGACGACATCTGGCAATGGACCGAGGAATTCCCGGCAGTCATTGACGATCTTGAGACGCTGCTCACCGAAAATCGGATCTTCAAGCAACGTAACGTTGATATTGGCGTTGTGTCGCTGGATGAGTGCGAGGCGATGGGTTTTTCCGGCGTGATGGTGCGCGGGTCGGGTGGGGCGTGGGATCTGCGCCGCTCTCAACCTTACGAGAATTACAGCGACTACGATTTCCAAATTCCAATTGGGAAGAACGGTGATTGTTACGACCGGTATTTGATTCGGATGCTGGAAATGCGCGAGTCGACCAAGATCATGCGCCAATGTCTTGAAAAGCTCGATACCAGCATTGGTGAGCCGGTCATGAGCGAAGACGGCAAGGTGACGCCGCCGCGACGGTCGGAGATGAAAGGGTCGATGGAAGCGCTGATTCATCACTTCAAGCTCTATACCGAGGGTTTCAAAGTGCCTGCCGGAGAGGTGTATGCTGCCGTTGAAGCGCCCAAAGGTGAGTTTGGCGTCTACATGGTCAGCGATGGGTCGAACAAACCCTACAAACTAAAAATTCGCGCGCCGGGCTTCCCGCACCTCGCGGCGATGGATTTCATGTGCAAGGGGCATATGCTCGCGGATGTGAGCGCGATCCTTGGGTCGCTCGACATCGTGTTCGGCGAGATTGACCGATAGAGGTTCCTGTTAAAGCCGTGATCTGTGAAATTCGGAGCGTTTATTCTATAGTGGCTCGTATGAATTTTACGCCGGATAATCTGATCGAAAGTTGAACCAGATTTGAAGAGGGTCACGTCATGAAAAAAATTCTTAGTGGAGGGGTTGCGTGTGCCCTTATGACTGCACTTCCAGTTCTTGCGCAAGATCTGGGCAACTCGGTTTCTGCCAGCGACGTTGAGATTCTCAGCTTTGACGCGAAAGGCGGCTCGGCGATTATCGCGGATCGCCTTGGTGATAAATATATTTGTGAGGTCGCTGAAAAGCGCGTTTATGCCGAAATTGGCGGATGCAAACCCATTCGTCTGAGTGGCCGTGTCGGCGGCTATATCGAGGCGCAAGGCAAGGTTTTGGGCCTGTTTGAGCGTAATGATTGCTCTTTGACTTATGACCAGCTCAAATCTGCACTCGCCAATGCTTCGGAAGAAACCCGTCGCGCCGTGGGTGAGATCATGGCCGATATGACAGCTAGTGGTGGTCTGGTCGATGACGAAGCGCGTGGACGCGCGCGGTTGACGACCGGAGCTGTGTGCAGCAAATAGCGCTCTGACTTCTCAAAGGATCGAAACACATGTCAACACGCCGCCTCGCACCTGAAAGCGTCCAGCCTGCAAGCTTTGCTTTCACGGCGGAAAATGCGGAATGGGCCAAGGGACAAATTGCTAAGTTCCCGGAAGGGCGTCAGGCTTCGGCGATCATTCCGTTGCTGTGGCGCGCGCAGGCGCAAGAGGGCTGGCTGACGCGGACAGCGATTGAAGGCGTGGCTGAACTGCTTGATATGCCTCGTATTCGCGCTCTGGAAGTCGCGACCTTTTATTTCATGTTCCAACTCGCGCCGACGGGCGAGAACGCACATATTCAGGTTTGTGGTACGACGACTTGCATGATCTGCGGCGCAGAAGACCTGACCGCGATGTGCGAAAAGCTGATTGGTCCCGCCCATACTGTTTCAAGTGATGGCAAGCTGTCATGGGAAGAGGTGGAGTGCCTCGGAGCCTGCGCGAATGCGCCGATGGCGCAAATTGATTCATGGGTGAAAGGCGGCTTTCACTCGGATTACTACGAAGACCTGACGACAGAGAGTTTCGAAAAGATCGTCGAGAGTTTTCGCAAAGGTGACTATCCTAAACCCGGCTCGCTAACGGGCCGATTTGCTTCTGAGCCAGCAGGCGGGGCGACTTCGCTGCTCGATGATAATGTAGAGACCGCCAATGCGTCGGTCGCGATTGCTGTTTCTGAAGGAGCCTCGGCATGACCAAACTCGATTCCTCTCTGGAACCCGGATTGAGCATTTTTGACCGTCGTCGGTTGTTTTCTGATCGCGCGATTTGGGCATTTGTCTTTATCGGGCTGGCCTTTGTCGTGGCGGCCATGACAGGGATGTGGGAGTTTGCCGGAAATCTGGATGAAGCAGGATCTTTGAGCCGATTCATCGTGATCTTGGTTGCCGCAGCTTATGGCCTGATCTTGGGATGGATGGTCTTCCCGCGTATCGGAAAACTCGACGGAAACTGACTTGCCACGGAAACTAACTTGCCAATGCGCGCCGCATTGTGCGGTGCCTGACCAAAGGAACGTGTCGTGAGCTTCGACTTTCTCACCGATAAAGACCGGATCTTTACCAACCTCTATGGGATGCGGGATCGCTCGCTGAAGGGCGTCAAGGCGCGCGGACATTGGGATGGCACAAAGGCGATTTTGGACAAAGGTCGCGATTGGATCGTTCAGGAGATGAAGGATTCCGGCCTGCGCGGACGCGGCGGGGCAGGGTTTCCGACCGGCCTCAAATGGTCGTTCATGCCCAAAGAGAGTGACGGACGGCCACACTATCTGGTGATCAATGCTGACGAGTCTGAGCCGGGCACCTGCAAAGATCGCGAAATCATGCGTCACGACCCCCATACGTTGGTGGAAGGGTGCTTGATTGCCAGCTTCGCGATGGGGGCAAATGCGTGCTACATCTATATTCGCGGCGAATATGTGCGCGAGAAAGAGGCGCTGCAACAGGCCATCGACGAGGCCTATGAAGACGGTCTGATCGGCAAGAACGCCTGTGGCAGTGGTTTCGATTTCGACTTGTATTTATCCCACGGCGCGGGAGCGTATATCTGCGGCGAAGAAACCGCCCTTCTGGAAAGCCTTGAAGGCAAAAAGGGAATGCCGCGCCTGAAACCGCCCTTCCCGGCGAATGCGGGCCTTTATGGCAACCCGACAACGGTCAACAATGTTGAATCTATCGCAGTTGTTCCGACAATCCTCCGACGCGGTGCAGGCTGGTTTGCCAGTTTTGGCCGCGAGCGCAATGCGGGCACAAAGGTCTTCGCGATTTCGGGACATGTTGAGCGTCCTTGCGTGGTTGAAGAAGCAATGTCAGTGCCGTTTCGCGAGTTGATCGACAAGCATTGCGGCGGTGTTCGGGGAGGCTGGGACAATCTGAAGGCGGTGATTCCCGGTGGATCCTCGGTTCCATGTTTGACAGTCGAACAGTGCGAAGACGTGCTGATGGACTTCGACGCCCTATCCGAGCTGAAATCCGGCCTCGGCACGGCGGCGGTGATCGTCATGGATCAATCAACGGATATTGTGAAAGCCATCTGGCGGCTGTCGAAATTCTACAAACACGAAAGCTGCGGACAGTGCACGCCCTGCCGTGAAGGAACCGGCTGGATGATGCGGGTCATGGATCGTCTCGTCACCGGAGACGCGGCGATTGAAGAGATTGATATGCTCTACGAGGTTACGAAACAGGTTGAGGGTCACACGATCTGTGCGCTCGGCGACGCGGCGGCTTGGCCGATTCAGGGCTTGTTGCGGAACTTCCGGGGCGAAATCGAGGAGCGGATCAAGGCTAAAGAAGCTGGGCGCGTGACGGCGGCGGTCGCAGCGGAGTAAACGTCCGTTTTCGACGTGCGAGTCCTCGTCAAAGGTTAACAAATCTTCATTGTTTGACTTTTTTAGAGGCCCGGCAGGCGGATAAATATCAATAAAATCAGTAAAATGCTGATTTTCGTCACATTTAATTTTCTTAATATGTACGAAGTATCTGCGTTGTACAGTGTCGACCAGAAGCAACAGTCATGGATCTGACGCGGAATCTCCGCGCTTGGGAGCATGGGGATATTCGAGGAGTAGACTGATGAAAGCTATTTTGATTGCCGTTGCGTTGGGTGCCACGAGCGTTGCAACGACTGCTGTCGCGAATGCCGACTTCAAATACGGTTGGTTGACGGGTTCGCTGCCTGGTACGGATCTGGTGGCCGCGAACGTCGTGCGTGACCCGGCCTTTATCGGCGAAAAGGACGAGCAGGTTCAGGCGATGGATCAAGCAACCAATGCGCTGAACACCGACTATTGCTCTAAAAAAGGCGCAACCTTTGTCGCCGATCCAAAGATCATCATCTTCGATAAAGGTATCGGCGAGTGGATGATCGGCGGCGTTTGCCAATAAGCATGACCAACGAGCGCGCGGCGTATTGCTGCGCGCCTCCAAAGCGAGGCCATCGGAACCTCGTGCCTCAGATCGACCAATTCCGGCGCGTTCTCTGGGGTAATGATGTTCAGATACTCAACACCATGTTTGCCCTGTGGTCATGGGTGCGGCTCTCTCTCTCGCAGTTGATCAGTTCAGCAGACCG
>CAZJWF010000152.1:0-6118 GCA_964549375.1 uncultured Neomegalonema sp. | reverse complement strand
GGCTTTTGCGGAACAGTTCGTCGAGGTCAGGGGGCTGTGGTCCGCCGCCGCCGCCACCGCCGCCGGGACCGCGCCCGCCGCCATTGTTGCCGCCGCCCGGTGGCGGATTGCCCCAAGGGTTTTTGCCGCCGCCGCCACCAGACGGGCCGCTGCCCCAAGGTCCACCAGAGTTATTGCTCCAGGGCATGTAAGCTCCTTTGAATCACGCTTTGCCTTACGGCATTTGCGCCCTTGTATGCCCGCACGCCGTTTGGTTCAACGCGCGTTCTCTCATTCGAGACGATTTGGGGCACGGAGGACGCATGTTCAAGCGCCGGAGGGTGCTTTAGACGCGAATCTGGTCAGCGTGATGATTTCACGCTATGCGCGCCTGACAAAGGAGGCCGCGCCCAATGATCCAAGAGCCTGTTGAGACCCAGCTTTACTTGACCGCCCCGGCGTTTGATGCGCTGGACGAGAGAGTGTTGGCGTCGGTGCTGGCCGAAGGGGTCGCGTGCCTGTTTGCAGACGTCTCGCAGTTTGTTGAAGCCAATGCGGACGCGCTGGAGCGGATGATTGATGTCGCCACAGCCGCCGAATGCCCCTTGGTCGTCGGAGGAGACGATACGACGGCGCTGGATCTGGCAAAGCGGTTCGCGCTCGACGGGGTGCATCTGGTCGGCGGACCAAAGCAAATCAACTGGGCGCGGCGACAAATTGGTGCCGACTCGATTGTCGGGTATGGAGCCGGGATTTCTCGCCACGACGCGATGGTTGCCGCTGAAGGTGGTGCGGATTATGTCATGCTCGGTCCAGTTGTAGATTTAGAACCTGACCTCCTGTCATGGTGGCAAGCCGTGATTGAGACTCCGTTAGTCGTGGATTGTGTCTCTGAAAACCCGGAAGTCGTCGCTAAAGTCGCCGATTTCGCGCTTATATCGGGTGTTTTCGATGGCGATGCGCTGGCAACAGTGCGCCGTATTCAAGAGGTTTTAGCCGCCTAACTCCTGCGCGGTTTGCTCAGGCGTTTTGCCGGCGTAAAAGCTGTGATAGCGCGCGGAAATCTTGTCGGTTTCCATCACGAGGCAAACATCTATCGTATTGAAATCTTTATCTATAAATGCGCCATCGCCAACATATCCGTTGAGGCGAAGATAGCCCTTAATCAACGCGGGCATTTCTTTCATCGCCTCCAGCCTCGTGACCTGATCAGCAGGTAAGAGGTTCATACCATTGTAGAATTCGCTCAGAACGCGCGGGCGCAAGTGCTCTGGCGCAAGGCGCGTATGGTAAAGGTACGACAGTGGCTTGGCCAAAGCCTGCATATCTGAGCCGTGAAAGCTGGCGCAGCCAAATAATAGACGCAGCTTATGCGTGTAAATATACTGCGCTAAGGCCATCCAGAGAAGCTGCATCGCCGCGCCGCTACGATAGTCTACATGGACGCAAGAGCGGCCTAACTCTAGTGTCTCATGAGGGAATTCGAGAATTCGCTCCAGATCGAACTCCGCCGCCGAGTAAAATCCCGGCCCCGACTTTGCAACCGAGCCGCGAAGAAGGCGGTAGACGCCAATGACGCGATCCTGCGGGTCCGTCACCTCGCTCTCAGTATCAAGCAAAATGAGATGGTCGCAATGCCTGTCAAAATGGTCACTCTCGCGGCGATCATCATGCTCTTGTTGCGACGCGGACGCGCCCATTTCCTCGACAAAAACCCGGTATCGCAAACGCTGCGCGGCCCGAACATCTTCCTCAGTCTCAGCAAGACGGGCAGTAAATCGACCAGAGGTAACTTCCATACGGGGCTTTCAGAACGTATCGCGGAGCACAATTTCGGCAAACTCTAGGCAGGTAAATCGGGCTTGGCAACCATCACGAAACGCCCTCCCCGCTAAATCGAAGCGAGGAAAGCACGATGTTTATCAATGGAGTAACAGCAACCTTACGCGACCTGCACCGGATCGACATCTCGCAGCAAACGTTCCGTCTTCGCATCTTCGATTTTGTTCAGCAACCTATCCGCCTCATGGTTGTCGCGCATCGTCTTGGTCAAGTTCACCGTCGTCTGGATCACCATGACAGCCGCCATCGCGATGTAACCCTTCGTCGCAAGGTCAATCGGCGCGAGGACGAGGCCACCCGTCATCATCACGCAGGAAATAGCAAAGCTGAGATAGCTGAACTTCACCCAGGCTTCGGAATGTCGTTGAATTGAATCGCTCATTGATCGGTCCTTTCGAGGAGAATGAGTTTAAGCAGGCTTGGTCGTCTGGGCGCGCAAACGCTCCAGCACCGCGTCGGCGGTTGTTTTCAAGGGGGCACCGCAACCCGCTGCTGCGAGCTTTTCTCGTAGGATGTTGGTGTCATTGGTGTTTTCGAGATCGTCGAGCGCGTCTTCGCTGCATCAACCTCGGTCTGTCGCGCACGTAGCCGAGTCAGCGTCTTCTCCGCATCGCGCAGAGCACTGGCCGCACCGCCTGGTATCGCGTGTGAGACCCGTTGCGCTTTATCTGTCGCCATCGCGACCCGCTCACCGCGTTTCAACGCCCGCAGACGCTCTTCTGAAGCCGCAACGGACGCGCGAAGTTTACCCACCTCCGTCTGCAACGTATCCAAAACGGCGCGGCTGGACTCCTGATCAGTTTGCAGCCGGGCGATGGTTTCCGCCGCCTCGCGCGCCAGATCATCCTGACCTTGCTCTAACGCGGAAACCGCGCGTTCTTCGAGATCCGCAAGACGGGATTCCAGACGATCAAATTGTTGAACTTCCTGCTCATTTTGAGCAATCGCCAGCGCCAATGCCTTCCGCGCGGCGCTAACCGCTTGCGCGCAATCTCTGAGTTGTTGTTTCAAGATTGGGAGGGCATGGGCGTCCTCGAAATCTTCCTCTGCATCGTGGACTTTGCCACGTACTAAAGTGATGAGTGATCGAAACATTGCTTGCTCCATTTGTGAACATCGTTCATAAAGAGGTTATACACGAGAATGAACGTCGTTCAAGAAAAATATGAACGCTGTTCATAAAAAATACGAGGCGGAATGTCCAAGAAACGGGAAGCGCTGCGCGAAAGACTCATTGAGGCCGCGGAAAAACGCATGGAAGTCAACGGACTGGCCGGATTACGCGCGCGTGACATCACGAAGGATGCTGGCTGCGCTCTGGGCGGCCTTTATACTGCGTTCGGCGACCTGAATGAGTTGATTTTGCATATCAATGCGCGAACGCTGGACCGATTGAGCACGGCATTGGCGAAGGCGGTCACTGATCTGTCCCCAGAAAAGGCGCTCTTGGCGATTGCCCTCGAATACGCGCATTTCGCACGGGACAACCGGGCATTATGGGACGCATTGTTCGACCACAATTCCGGCGAGCACGAACCAACACCGGATTGGTTTAAAGATCGTCAGCGCGCGGTCATGAGCCACGTCATCACGCCATTGCACATTCTGCAGTCGAGCCTCTCAGAAGCTGATCTGCATTTGCGCGCCCGGACGTATTTTTCGGCCATTCACGGCATTGTCTCGATCAGTTTGCAAGGCCGGTTTGTTGGCTTACCGGGAGATCACCTTGATGCCGAGGTTTCCAGGTTCGTGGGCGTCATTCTCACTGGCAGCCATGATCTAGATTCCGCGGACTCGCCCGTTTAGATGTCAATTTGGACTCGTCTTCTTGAGAGTCTGGCTGCGCTCAGCCCGCAATACCTTATTGATTTTTTTAATTATTCTCGCCCACCTGAAACGACGCAAGGATTCACTATCGCGGTTGTTGCGCTTGGCGCCAAGATGGCCAAGGCCGATGGCCGGGTCACCCGTGACGAGGTCGTGGCGTTCCGTGAAATCTTTCGTATTGATGAGGACGATTTACCAACGGTGGGGCGATTTTTCGATCTGGCACGCAAAGATGTCGCGGGCTTCGAACTTTATGCAGCGAAAGTTGCCCAAATGTTCACTCGCGCTGGCGACGTTCTTGAAACATTGTTGGACGCGCTCTTTCATATTGCACGTGCTGATGGCGAATTACATTTGGCCGAAATCGAATTTTTACGCGTAGTTTCAAATACTTTTGGCTTTAACGACATTCAATTCGACGCGATGTGCCGACGGCACGCCCTCAACCGCGACGAGTCGCCCTATGCAATCCTCGGGATCAGAGAAACCGCCTCCCCTCTAGAGATTAAAGAGGCATGGAAAGACCTCGCACGGCGGTATCACCCGGACAAACTGCGAGCACGCGGCGTTCCAGACGAGGCCGCTCGCCTCGCAGAACGCCGCATGGCAGAGATAAATGCCGCATATGATGCACTGCGACAGGTTCCGCCACGTCGCATTGGCCTCTCTTAACTGCTTTCACACGACCTTAACGCATACACGGTAACAAATAGGTCGAACGGGATTATCGCGTTCCGGGGTGTGAGACGACGGAGACTTTCAATGGCCGAGACGACAAGCATCGCTAGCCGCATGGAAAAATTGGCGAAGCTGAAGCGGATGAAGGAAAGTATGGCCGCTCAGCCCTCCGTAGCGCAAACGGCGAGCGCGCCTGAAGAAGTGCTGGCGGCACCCGCGACGGAAGCCTTTGAAACCATTGAGACCCCTGAACCAGCTTTCCCCGCCGAACCAGAATTGTCGATGCCTGAAGATCATTCTCCGGCAGAAACGTTATCGGAGTCATTCGCAGAAGTGATGCCTGAAATGGCCGAGGGTGACATGCCCGTCGATCCAGCCGACATCATGCAGATGCCGCAAGAAGATTCAGACGAATCGTTCGACTTCGATCCGGCGGATATTCGGGCGGAAGATCTCGCTGCCGAAACCATGCCGTCAGACCACGCGATGCTCGACGACGAAACTGACGCAGTGTCAGAATCATCCGCGCCCGAGACCGATCTCGATTTCGCTATGGATGACATCGACGGCATCGCTGCAATGGCAGGTATGGGTGAAGCTGCAGCGGAATCATCCGCCGCAAACGTCGATGAGGAATTCGCCAAGAGTATCGGCGAGTCAGAACTGCCAGACTTCTCCGCAAATGAAGTCGAAGAAGAACTGCTCAACCGCGAGTTCGAAGACGAAGCCGTCGCAGAGCAACGCAGCGAAACACCAGAAATGGTTGAGAACGATGGTGCGCCGGTTGCCGAAGAAACTGCCGAAGGTCGGATCACAGTTTCTTTCGACAAAAGTCGTTCCACGCTGCTCGATCACGTCTCACGTCAAATGAACTGCTCTGTCGAAGACGTGGTCGTTACGGCGCTGGATTGGTATCTTGATGCGCTGTTTGGCGAAGACGGCGAAGCAAAATCCGCCTAAGCGGTCGTTCCCAGCAGTCGACGACGTATCGAGCTGAAATCCGTGTAGCGTTCAGGGCGAAGCGCACTAGTGGCAAACTAGATTGCGCCGGATGGATCGCGCGCCCCAAATATTGCGGAACCAACACGAACCATTGTCGCGCCATAGGCGATGGCGGCTTCAAAATCCGCACTCATTCCCATGCTGATTTCGTCTAGCCCATTGCGATGAGCGATATCGGCAAGTGCTTTGAAATGGTGCTCTGGCGCTTCATTCGCGGGTGGAATCGCCATCACACCGACGATTGGCAAGTCGTAAGTATCACGGCAAGCCGCGATAAAGGCATCCGCCTTATCCGGAGCAATTCCCGCTTTCTGCGGCTCCTCGCCAATATTTACCTGTATCAACAACTCTGGTGACGCGCCCCGCGCCTGAATCTCAGTCGCCAGCTTTCGCGCCAAGCGGTCCCGATCCAACGTGTGAATCGCCTGAAACAGATCAAGGGCCGGTTTGATCTTGTTCGTCTGCAAGGGGCCGATGAGGTGAAGCTCGATATCGGTATATTCTTCGCGCAGAGAGACCCAGCGCCCTTGCGCCTCCTGCACACGGTTTTCGCCATAAACACGCTGCCCCTGTTGCAACACCGCTTCAACACGGCTGCGGGGTTGCACTTTGGAGACAGCTAGGAGTTTGGCACTACCTTTCGGGCGCGCAGCAGCCTCAACTGCCGCAGCCAAGCGCGCTTTGATGTCCGCTAAACCGCTCATACGCGCGCGGCGATGGTCGCCGTCTCGTCGACAATTTCAGGATAATACTTTCGAAGCGCCGGTTCGAATGCCTGATGGATTTTGGC
>CAZJWF010000151.1:0-6127 GCA_964549375.1 uncultured Neomegalonema sp. | reverse complement strand
ACGCCGTGCGGAACGACGATGAACTCGCCTTCATTCAAAACCTCATCTCGGTCACGGAACTTCATCAGCAGTTTGCCTTTATGGACGAAGAACAATTCGTCCTCGACATCGTGGTGATGCCAAACGAATTCGCCCTCCAGCTTCACAAGCTTGACATGCATATCATTGACTTGCCCAGCGACCTTCGGTGACCAAACATCTGAAAATGATTCAAAAGCCTGCATAAGATTCTTCGGAGTGTAGGGTGATAGATGATTGTTCACCCCCGCAACATCGCGCTGAATGGACCGCAACTGCAATTCTAACTCCGGGCTATCAGCCGCATAATCACCGTCAAGTGCAGCAGTACCAATCGTAAACCCAGCGGCACCGGACCGCCGGACAATCTCGATCCTATCACGGCTACCAATTGATCCTGCGACAAAGACTGGTTTATCGACCGCAGCACAAACCGCCGCGATTAACCCTCGGACATTCTCCGTAGATCGGTAAGCCAACAAATCGAGGCCATCCACGCCATCTAGTGCGGCCAGTTGTTCAGCGCTTTCAACAATTTCATCAATCGACCCCGCCAAGATGCTCGGATGGCCTTCGATCCTACCGGGAAACGGAAAATACTTGATCCCGCTACCTACGAGAATGGGCATAACTATTTGAACATTCGTGCCACCCAGCAAAACATCAACGTCAATCTCAACTGCGGCCTTCGCTGACGCAATCTCGCTTTCTGCATCAAGTGATACGACCTCCAGATAGCTGGTCGCGCCTCCGGCTTTGATCCTAGCGTTAAGGTCTTTGAGCTTATCAAATGACAGGCCGACATCTTTGAAGCCGATATGGTGCACGCCCGCCGCGAGCGCGGTTTTCAAATGTTGCTCCGCATCCTCGACAGTTTTGTCGTTTCGCGTCAGCATGAAGATAAAACGTAGACCCATTGGTTCGTTAAACCTCGATCACCTCTATCACTCCTGGCGCGTCCTTTAGCGCGGCACGGACGCGCGGCGACAAATCATATGATCCCGGCAAGCGCATCTCGACATCGCAATCCTCTTCTTCAAGGTCCATAACGACGGTCACAGGACCGGAGCCGCGTAGCACATCAGAGCGCGACAACCGCGCATGAATAGATGAGAATGCTCCGGGGTCAGCAATGAAGACCTTGAGTGAAGTTGCCGCTGCGTCCGCCACCGCATCGTCAATCGGTTGAACGCCCTGCACTTGAATTCGGAGCTGTTCACCATCCTTGCGCGCCTCCACCGTCAAGGCCACGGCGGCGCCCGGTTCCAGCTTATCGCGGTTTTGCGCAAGTACTTCAGAAAATACCGTTACCTCATAGAGCGCCGATGGATCGGACAGTTGCACAAAGGCAAAGCGATTGCCGCGCGCCGATTTGCGTTCGTCCTTTCCCATCACAGCCCCGGCAATCCGTAAAGCCTTCGGTGTGGAACTCGTAACCATCCGCTCAAGCTGTGCGAAAGACACGAATTTTTTGCGCTCCAACGCGGGTGCGTATTCGTCGAGTGGATGCCCCGACAGATAAAACCCAACCGCGCCATGTTCTTGCGCCAATCGCTCGGTCGAGGGCCAATCGCCAGTCGCGGCGAGGCGGGGCGGCGGCACGGCATCCGGTTCTGCACCGAACAATCCACCCTGATCGCTGGCACGTTCACTGGCGCTCAACTGTCCGTAAGACAACAGCGTGTCGACGCTATCAAACAGACGTTTGCGGTTCGGGTTCAACGTATCAAATGCTCCCGCTCGAATTAGGTTTTCAAGAGCACGTTTGTTCAAGTGTTTAGGCTCGACTCGCGCCATGAGGTCGAAGACGTTCTGATAAGGCCCGTTCGCCACACGCTCTATCGCAATGGCGTCCATCGCCTCACGTCCAACGTTTTTTAGTCCTCCCAAAGCATAGCGAATGGCAAGACCATTTGGCGTATCTTCCGGCACAAACGCAGCTGCCGACGCATTTACATCCGGTGGCAGTAAGGCGATTTCAGCACGTTGAAGCTCTTGCTTGTAGACACCAAGTTTATCCGTCGATTGAAGGTCAAGGTTCATGACCGACGCCATGAATTCGACGGGATAATTCGCTTTCAAATAGGCCGTCTGATAACTGACCAAACCATAGGCGGCCGCGTGAGATTTATTGAAGCCATAGTTTGCGAATTTGTCGAGCAGGTTCCAGACTTCGGACGCCTTGTTCTTATCGACGCCATTTGCCTTAGCGCCTTCCAAGAATTTCGGCTTCTCAGCATCCATCGCTTCTTGAATTTTTTTACCCATTGCTCGGCGGAGCAAATCCGCGCCGCCGAGAGAATACCCGGCCATCTTCCGAGCGATCTCCATCACCTGCTCCTGATAAACAATAATGCCTTGGGTCTCATCAAGGATCGAGTCGATCAGTGGATGTAGCGCCTCGCGTTTTTCGCGGCCATTTTTGACGTGGCAATATTTTGGGATATTCTCCATCGGCCCCGGTCGGTAGAGCGCGACGAGGGCGATAATGTCTTCGATACAGGTCGGGCGAAGTTGGCGCAGCGCGTCCCGCATTCCCGCACTCTCGACCTGAAACACGCCGATCGTATCCGCGCGGCTGTAAAGGTCGTAAGTCAATCCGTCGTCCAGCGGAATTGTCGACAAATCAATCTCGGTTCCACGGGCCTTCAAAATATCGATTGCGCCTTGCAAGACCGTAAGTGTTTTAAGGCCAAGAAAGTCGAACTTTACCAGCCCCGCTGGCTCTACCCATTTCATATTGAATTGCGTCACGGGCATGTCCGAACGCGGGTCGCGGTACAAAGGGACTAGCTCATGGAGTGGCCTATCACCAATCACCACGCCCGCAGCGTGGGTGGACGCATTCCGCAATAATCCTTCTATAGACTGTCCGATATCGAGCAGGGATTTAACGGCTTCGTCGGCTTTTTCCTCTTCCTTCAGGCGAGGTTCTTGCTCTCGTGCGCGGATGATGGGAACAGGTTTGACGCCCTCGACGGGGATCATCTTCGATAGGCGATCTACTTGCCCATACGGCATTTGCAATACGCGCCCGACATCGCGCACGGCAGCTTTGGACTGCAACGTGCCGAAAGTAATGATCTGCGCGACGCGATCACGGCCATATCGATCCTGCACGTACGAGATCACCTCTTCGCGCCGGTCCTGACAAAAATCGATGTCAAAGTCTGGCATCGACACCCGTTCGGGATTGAGGAACCGCTCGAATAGCAATCCGTACCGAAGGGGGTCCAGATCGGTAATCGTCAACGCCCAAGCGACCAGCGAACCAGCCCCCGACCCTCGCCCTGGTCCAACTGGAATATCCTGATCTTTTGCCCATTTAATAAAATCGGCAACGATCAAGAAGTACCCCGGAAAGCCCATCCCCTCAATCACGCCCAATTCGAAATCGAGCCTGTCGTCATAGTCTTTACGTTCTGCCGCCATCGGATGTACCGCGAGCCGCGCCGCTAAGCCTTCGTGAGCCTGACGCCGAAGTTCTTCAATCTCATCATCGGCAAACTTCGGCAAAATCTCTTTGCGTGTCAGCGGGCGATACGCACAACGCTGAGCAATCTCCACCGTGGCTTCAATTGCTTCGGGCAGATCATCAAACAGAGCGACCATTTCTTCGCCGCTTTTGAAATAATGTTCGGGCGTAAGCTGACGCCTATCGTCTTCGCTGACATAACGGCCATCAGCGATACAAAGCATCGCATCATGCGCGCGGTACATCGTTCGGTCAGGAAAGTGAACGTCGTTGGTCGCAACGATGGGCTTGTCATTTTCATAGGCCCAATCAAGAAAAGTCGCTTCCGTGGCTTCCTGCGGCGGCGTCCGGCGACTGCCGTTCGCCATATCCCCATGTCGATGTAGCTCGACGTAGAGGTGGTCCGGAAAAATTTCCGCCATCTCGTCTAAATGCGCGCGCGCGAGGGCAGATTTTTTTTGCCGAATCAGCCTTCCCGCAGGACCATCAGGACCACCTGTCAGGCAGATCAAACCTTCCGCCGCATCTCGCAAAGCGGTCATAGAGACCTGAACCGCTTCATTAGAATCGGTTTCAAGGTATGCGGACGAGACAAGGCGCATCAGATTCACGTATCCGGCTTCGCTCTGTGCCAGCAGGGTGACGTGAGCCGCGTCAGGGGTGCGCTCCATTGCGGACGCAGCCTCCGCATAGCGCAACGAAAGCTGACACCCGATGATTGGCTGCACACCCGCCTTTTTCATCGTTTCAGAAAATTCGAGCGCTCCGAACAGGTTGTTCGTATCTGTGATTGCCAAAGCAGGAAACCCGTTGGCTTCGCACATATCAGGCAGTTTCTTGACAGAAACGGCCCCTTCCAAAACTGAATAAGCGGTGTGCGTGCGAAGATGGACAAATTGAGCCAAAACAGCCTCCGAGTCGCGATGCCTAGAAACTATCCGAACGAAAGCCTCGGTCCAATCCCCTCCCGTCCGGGTGACAGCTTTTCGACAATTTCACCGGAAATCGATGTTGGGCGCTTCAAGATCAAATCCGCAGCGAGTTGGGATAACGCAGGCGAGGTTTGAATTCCGTATCCGCCCTGCCCCGCCAGCCAAAAGAAACCCTCCGAATCTGGGGAAAATCCGGCAACCGGGGTGCGGTCGGCGACGAAACTGCGCAGTCCGGCCCATGTTCGGTCAACCCGAGTCACGGCATAATCCATCGCTTGCTCGAAACGGTCCAACCCTTCGGCAAGAACCATATCGTCGGGCCAAGCATCCATGGGGGGTACAGGATCTTCATCAGCGGGTGAAACGAGTAACTTGCCGCTCTGAGGCTTGGCATACCAAGTCTCATCCAACGAGCCGACCAAGGGCCAGTGCGCGACATCCCGATCGTCAGGAACCGGCAGAATTGCCACGCTGCGCCGGCAAGGACTAAGTCCAATCCTGCGAATACCTGCGATTTTTGCTATCTCATCTGCCCAAGCGCCAGCGGCATTTATAACAACAGGAGCCTCGAAAGAGCCTGCCGCAGTCTCAAGGTTCCACACGGTTCCTGTAAGTTCCATCGAATGGATGGGCGCGGAAGAAACAATTTTTCCGCCGGCTTGCGTAAGTGCCCGCACAAAGCCTTGCAACACGCGATCGACATCAAGATCCTTCGCATCGGACGCGTAGGCGGCCGCTTTGAACTGATCGGCTTTCAGTGCCGGGACAAGTTTGAGCGCTTCGTCGATATTCAGACGCTCCAAGCCGTCGCATTCACCAAGATAGACCTCCAGATCATCAAGTTGCGCTTCCGTTGCCAGTTCTAATTGACCCCGTTTCGTCAAGACATCTTGCTCAATCAGGAAAGCCTCACTCGCAGCATTCAATGCACGGAGCGTCGCATTGCCGTAATTGAGGATAAAGGTCGCCGCCGACCGACCCGTGGAATGCGTGCCAATGGCGCTCTCACGCTCCAACACGATGACACTGGCATCAGGAGCGAGCCGGGCCGCTGCGCTAATCCCCGCGATACCGCCGCCGATCACCAAAACATCTGTCGTAGTCACCATTTGACGTTCGCTTCCGTGAGGTGAGGGTTGCTTTTTGCAATCTATACCCCGAAATCATGAGTCTTCGCACCCTATGAATGAAAACCTAATGTATCCTTTTATGCGATTTATCGATGTTATGATCCGAGGGCGCAGACGCTCTCCCCTATCGCCCTCCGAACCGAGCATTCTGCGGATGACGACTTGGCCTTGGGATTGCGATATGTTCGGCGAGTTGAACAATGGCCGCCACTTAACACTATTTGATCTCGGACGCTTTGACCTCGGAATTCGGACCGGGTTGATGAAAATCCTCAAACAAAAACGATGGGGATTGGTCGTCGCTGGGTCGAGCATTAGGTACCGCAGCCGGCTGCTGCCATTTCAGCGATTCTCGCTCCACACTCATCTGGTGGCCCGCGACGAACGGTGGTTCTATTTTGTGCAAACAGCGGAACGAAAGGGTGTTGCGTGTTCGTCCGCGCTGATCCGCACGGGCGTCACGTCAAAGGGGAAAGTAATTTCCACCCAAGATGTTGCAGATGCTCTAGGGCATTCTGACTGGTGGGGAGAAATGCACGGCTGGATAAAAAGCTGGGCTGAGGCAGATGCAC
>CAZJWF010000150.1:0-6144 GCA_964549375.1 uncultured Neomegalonema sp. | reverse complement strand
TTTGCGTTTTTAGGTCTCGCGGCTGTCGTCCTGCTTTGAGAGGGTGAGACGGGCGTAGCTTTAGCGCGGCATTGCCAACAAGATCGTGCGTTGCCCGCGACCCAATCGGATTGCGCCCTGACGGATTTCGAGCACCCGCCAGCCACCGACGACACCGCCGACCACGACATTGACGATACGACCGTCTGGCATGGCGACCATTGCTCTGCCGCCGGTAGCAGACGGAAAAACTCCTCGAAGCGTGAGGCTGCCCCGTTGGCGTTTTTGTTGGGCGAGAGGTGCGCCTAAACCAGCAGTCGTCGGCGGGATATTCTGCACGATTCCGGGGACAGGTTCAGTTTCGAGTATCTGTTCATTCGGGTCAGAAAACCGCACAGGCGGTGCCAGCTTGGGCAGGTTAAGCCCTCGGCTACTGATCTCGTCGCCTTCATCGCGTTCCACGAATGGATCGCGTAAGCGCAGAATTTCTTGGGCGGTCGATAGTAGATTGTCGTCAATCTCAAAGTTTGGCGGTGACGGCAGGGAAGCGGTTAGCTTGCTACGTTCAGCTTCAATTGATGGATTTGCGAGTTTCCCAGCATTCCAAAGCCCATATCCACCCGCAACCGCTGACAGGCCGAGGGCGGCAATCACAGCATACCAAGCATCTCGTTTCATGCGCCTGATCCCTCCAGACGAAATGCGTCGGCGGTGAAACTGATCCATAGCCGGTCTACCGCACGGATTTGCGTTTTGAATTCCGAGATGATCAGAAAAGCAGGTTTGCTCTCCAGCACTGTCAGAAACGGCGTTAATTTCTCGCGAGGAAGGATTCCCGACCCGCTAAAGCTCAATCGGCGTACACCCGCGCGTGGCCCTTCCGCCGCGCTGCCGGAAACAGAGTTCAGAGCGCCGTCGAACTCGGCAAAAAGTTTTTGAAGTCGGATCGTCGTTTCGGCAATGCCTTCGTCGTCAGTTGTGGACAACAGGAAACCGGCGCGCGGTTCCGACGCGAAACTGCTCCACGCTTGTTTGGTTTGATCCAAAGTTTCGGAGGCTTCGGTCCGCTTGTTTGAACGCTGAATTTTGAGGCGGGCGTCTTCGATGATCGTGCCGGTTCGCGTCCAATGAAGTGCCGTTGGAACGATCACGGCGGCACCCAATACAGCGATCACACCCAACAAAAGCGCAAGTGCGGCTGCTCTGCTGCGTCCCCCCGACTTCATCGAATGCTCCTTTCGTCGATGGTGGCTTCCATCACGAAGTTCGCACGGCCCTCGCGGTGCTTGCTGGTGCTTTCTAGCGTCGGTGCGCTGAATACCGGCGATTGATCGAGAGATTCTTCGAGAGCGACGGTAGATTTGGTAGAACCGCGCAAAATTATTTGCCCTGCTTTGTAATCAAACCCCGTCAAAACGACATCCGGCGGAATGGTTGAGGCCGCCTCCGCGAGTACCCGCCATACCGGCATCGTCACGTCCCGAAAATCGGTTGCTGTGGCGGCGGCGCTGGCGAATTCGACCAAGGTGATTTGACGGTCTTCGATGTTGCCAGTGGCAGGTTTAATAGCCGACGCTTGCGCTTCCGCTTCCCGTGCAAGGTCTGATCGGATTGACAACGCTCTACCTGCGGCTGCGGCGGAAAGACAGAGCGCCAAAACTCCCATAGCGACGGCAATTTTTGGCAGCGTCGAACCGCCAGCGCGGGCCGCCCGTCCACTATCAAGATCTGGGCCGCGTCTAAACGCTTTTGGCGTTTCCATACTGGTAACACGCACAGGATCAAATCCCCATTCTTCGGCGTAATGGGCGGCTTCTTCGACAGACGATAAAGGCGCAATTGCGAGAACTGTGCGTCCCTGCGCGTCAGGTTTTGCGGCGACATCGAAAGCGAGATCTTCGGGGGGTTGGCCCGTTAGGTCTTGTAATTTTAAGAATGCGGCTTTGCGTCGACCTTCTCTGTCAGGGCTTAGGACCGTCTTCGCAAACATCACCTGTTCCGCAGGGAGTTGCACCTCGATGATCGGATTTTTGCCGCGCCGCTTTAATATCCGCGAGCGCAAGCCTTCGATTTGCTCTCGCCAATCCTCGGCCGCGATGTCAACCACACCAATGGGCGTATCCACGCCCTTTTCGAGTAAAGCGACTTCGTGGTCTGACAATAGGAGCGCATGAACTGGCACGGGGCGGCCAGAGAATATCTCTCGCAGTTCCCCGAACCACCAGGAAAAGAATCCTCGATGTTCAGCCATATTGCTCAGTCTGCCCTTGTTTTGCCTTAGCTATACGCAGAACGTTGAATTCTGTCGCGAAGAAAACACCTTGTAAGTGTCAAAATCGAGACCTGTCGGGTAAGAGCAACGCGCAGAAGCGATGACAGAGACGTGAGTGTACCGAGATGGCGTTGACTCGCCGCAACGAGCGTCTTAGCCGATGAAGACGGCATTCGACCAAAGAAGGCTAGTGTTATATATGGACTATCAACCGGATACGGCTGAAACATTGACTAAAGACTCACCGAAGGTTGAAACCGGGGCACTGCCTGAAAAGTTTTCGGACCCGTCGATAACTGCGAAAGGCGAACGCCGCGCGAGTGTTCCTCTGACGGGCGTGGAAACGTTGTGGTTTAACACCGGAACACTCTGCAATATCGAATGTGAGAATTGCTACATCCTCTCCAGCCCAACGAATGATGCTTTGGTCTACATTACCGAAGCTGAGGTCGTGGATTTTCTTGATCAAATAGACGAGCGCCGGGCGAAATCTCCCGCACGCTGGCCAGTGCGAGAGATCGGTTTTACGGGCGGTGAGCCGTTTATGAACCCGGAGATGATCGCAATGGCGGAGGCCGCGTTACGGTGCGGGTATGACGTGCTGATCCTTTCCAATGCGATGCAGCCGATGATGCGGCCTCGCGTGCAAAAGGGGTTGCTCGCGCTGCGCGAGGAATTTGGCGATAAGCTTACCCTCCGAATTTCGCTAGATCACTACAGCGAGGAACTCCACGACACCGAGCGGGGTAAGGGATCATTCGCGAAGGCGATGGAGGGCGTGCGTTGGCTCGCGAAACATGGATTTCGGCTTGATGCTGCCGGTCGGACGTGCTGGGGCGAGAGTGACGAAGAGGCGCGCGCCGGATATAAAGCGATGTTTGAGAAGGAGGGCGTCCCAGTTGACGCCCATGATCCATCGCGCTGCATTCTCTTTCCTGAAATGGATGAAAATGTTGAAGTTCCCGAAATCACGACGGCTTGCTGGGGAATTCTCGACATCAATCCAAAAGACATCATGTGTGCGTCTTCGCGAATGGTCGTAAAGCGGCGCGGAGCCAAGAAACCTGCGGTTCTGGCCTGCACATTGCTCGCTTACGAAGATGAATTTGAGCTGGGGTCGACGCTCAGAGAAGCTGAAAAACCGATAAAACTGAACCACCAACATTGCGCGAAGTTCTGCGTTCTTGGTGGCGGGAGTTGCACGGCCTAATCCCACGTTCTGTATTGTGTCTTCCTCCTATCCATGAGAAGAACGGTTATCGAACATTTGTTGGATGGCTGGCATGGATGAACCGGCACTTGGCCTTGGATTGCCTGAACAGGAGGTGTTGCCACAAACGCAGCACGTAGACCTTTCTGGCGATCAGGAAGATGCCTATTCACGGGTTGCTGAACTGATTGCGTTGTCCGGCCTGACGATTGCCGGAGTACCAACGGATGCTCTGGGCGACATCGCGGATAGCGATCATGATTTAGGGCGTGTTTTCGCGGTTTTGGGAAAGGCGGGGTCTGGCAAGACGCAACTGCTCGCAACCCTGACTGAAGCGCTGATGGATGCCGATGCCGTGCAAATTGGCCCTGACGGCGAAGGGCAGCGCGCGGGAAAGCGCAGTTTTGCGGTTGTGGCCCCGACCAACAAGGCCGCCAGTGTCCTGCGTCAGCGCGGGGTTGCCGCGACGACGATCCACCGGATCATTTATACACCCGTCTATGACCCGGAATATGAGAAAGTTGCGGAATGGCTGCGTGATAAAGGCAAGGGCGAGCGGCCACAGCATGATCTGCTGACCGACGAGGCGCTGGACCGCGCGCTCGAATACTTTCTCGAAACGAAATCCGTTCCGGCGGCACTGGCGACCGTCGGCGTGCGCGGATCAGAGTTTATCACCGGATGGGCACGGCGAGACGACGAGGTTGATATCGGCCTCGTGGATGAAGCCTCGATGCTGGACCAAAAACAGCTCGATGATCTGCGCGCCGTCTTTGGGATATTGATCTTGTTCGGAGACCCCGCACAACTCGCGCCCGTCGGCGAGTCGGGCGAGATGCCGTTCGATAAGCTGCCGGAGCCTTCCAAAGCGAATTTGAGCCGCGTTTTCCGGCAAGAGGCAGGCAACCCGATTATTGACCTTGCGTATGCATTGGCAGACCCGGAGGTCGATTTCCCAGCCTTTGAAAAACTGGTTCGTGAGGCTGCGGACAAAGACGAGCGGGTCGTGATTGCCCCTCGCGCTGACCCGCAGATGATGGCGCGCTCTCCGATGTTAGTATGGCGCAATGCGACGCGCATCCGCCTGATCTGGGCGTTTCGCACGGCTTACGGTCTGGGAGAGACGATGCTGTCGCCCGGCGAGCCATTAATTTGCGACGGCGCTGAATTGCCCGCTCGGCAGCGCAAAAAACGCATCGAGCTGGAACAGGCCGGACTGGTAAAGGGTGCACAAAGCTTTTACCTCGGTCCCGGTAAGAAACCGGGATTTGCGAAGCTGTACGTAGACGGGGTCGAAGCACCCCGACTGTCTGTCGCGGCGATTATTCAGATCGAACGTCAGGACGCAGAGCCGATCATTCCGACTGCTGCACGTATGGGCGCAGCGTTCTTGCACGGGGCGGCGTGTACCATCCACAAGGCGCAAGGGTCGCAATGGCCGACTGTTCAGGTCTTCGCGCCTGATCTTTATGCCGCGGCACGGGCTAATCGGATGGAAGCGGGCTTGCCGCTCTGGAAAAGGCTGACTTACGTTGCGATCACACGCGCACAAGAGCGCCTATGCTGGGTTACGCGTTATGCGATGGCGCGACCAGCGGATGCCTTGGGAACCGACGATTTGAAATAGCTTCTTCGATTGCGCTCGCTTCGGCAGATCGCTAAAACAGTCGGATATTGCACTGCAAAATCGGGACACAGCATGGCTAAAAAGGTATACGACAGCGCTGCGGCGGCTCTGGAGGGGGTGCTGGTCGACGGTATGAGCATCGCGGCCGGAGGCTTTGGCCTATGCGGTATTCCAGAGAATTTGCTGTCGGCGATCAAGGATGCGGGAACAAAGAACCTGACCTTTTATTCCAACAATGCCGGCGTCGATGACTTCGGCATTGGGATCTTGCTGCAATCAAAGCAGGTCAAAAAAATGGTGTCATCCTATGTGGGCGAGAATGCTGAGTTCATGCGGCAATATCTCTCGGGTGAATTAGAGCTTGAATTTAACCCGCAAGGCACGCTGGCAGAACGACTGCGCGCAGGCGGGGCGGGAATTCCCGGATTTTACACAAAGACGGGCGTCGGTACGGTGATCGCTGAAGGCAAAGAGCATAAAGATTTTGATGGCGAGACGTATATCCTCGAACGCGGTATTCAGGCTGACCTTGGCATCGTCAAAGCATGGAAAGGCGACGAACAGGGCAACCTGATCTATCGCAAGACCGCGCGGAACTTTAATCCGCTTTGTGCGACCGCCGGAAAGGTCACGATTGCTGAGGTTGAGGAAATTGTCCCGACCGGCAGCCTCGACCCGGATTTGATCCACACGCCGGGAATCTTCGTGCAGCGGATCGTGCAAGGTCAGCACGAGAAGCGGATCGAACAAGCAACGACACGGGCGGCGTAGTGATGAGCTTCGATGATGACACAATGGCCGGTGATGCGGCGACAGGCTACACGGATGAATTTGTCGATTCCGCTGTTGCAAAACTCGATGCTGTTTTTGGCAAGGGTTATGCGAAGGATCACCCCGATCTCGTCGCCGCCTATATCGCCGCCAGTGCCACCAATCTTTCAACCTTTATCCAATCCGCATTGGCAATGCAGCCCTCTGATGGCTGGGAAGACTTGCTCGCGTCGATTGATGAAGACGAACTGACAGAGAATTAAGGGGACCGCCCATGCCTTGGGA
>CAZJWF010000149.1:0-6150 GCA_964549375.1 uncultured Neomegalonema sp. | reverse complement strand
GACCAAAAACGGGTGTGTATTGGCGGTTTACCTACCCGGCGCGCGAGGGGTTTGAGGGCTGTGCCGGCTGTGGTTCTGTCGACCTGCGGTTAGGCCGCATCGCTCGCTGCCAAAACGATCTGTGCCATCGCGATATCTTGAGCGGCGAGGCCGGTCAGATCGGCGATCGTGATATCGGTATCTGACCGCCGCCCAAGCGTTGGATCGATTAACACCTCGCCCAAATCCGTGACATGATCCGCTGCGATCAAACCGTCTTGAAAGGGTTTAGACAGCTCGCCATGATCCAGACATTGCGTGCTTAAATCCGCGAAGAGATGATCCGCCGCTGCGACCAGTGCGCTTTCCAACTCTTGTTTGCCGGGGGCATCCGCTCCCACCGCTGTGATATGAGTGCCTGCTCGTACCCATTCGTGTTGGATGAACGACGTGGTCGCGCCGGTTGCGGTAACGATAATGTCCGCCGCGCGACACGCATTGCTGAGGTCTTTTGTAACGGTGACAGACGTAAGGTGTGAGACCGCTTCTACCACCCGCTCAGCCTTATCGGGCGCCCGCCCCCAAATCGTGAAGGTAACGTCGCCGCCGAGTAGCGCATGATGCGCTTCGATCTGCCGCCGTGCCTGTTCTCCGGTTCCGATGATGCTGATCCGCTTGGCGTCTTTTCGGGCGAGCAACCGCGAAGCAATTGCCCCGCCGATCCCGGTACGAATATCCGTCAACATCATCTCATCGTGGAGGATGGCACGCATCGCGCCTGTTTCCGCTGAAAGGGCGAGAACCACTCCATTTCCGTTTGGCAAACCCTGCGCCTCATTTCCCGGAAAGCCGGTTGCGACTTTGATGACGAAAATCGGATCTCCTGCGATATGACCGTATTTGATATGACAATCCGCGTTGCGATCAGGAAACGTGATGTGCCCAACGGGAGGTAGGTTGATTTCGCCCCGGCTGACCGACCGGTAAGCATCTTCAATGGCCTCTGCCGCGCGCAACGGGTCGATCAGCGCTTCGATTTCAGGTCGCTTTAGCGTAATCATCGTCTATCTTTCACTCATCTGCTGCGCAGTTCCGCCGAGAAAGTAAGTTCCATGACGACACTCCCTGATTTTAGGCTCGAAACTCACTTCGCGAAATGGGAGTTCACAGCACGGTATCACATGACGGCCTCTGATGCGGAGAGCATTTCCCTGCGCGATTTGCTTGCCTTGGCCTCGCCCGAGGACCGCGAAGACTTTGAAGGGATGTGGTTGGGCTACACCGAAACCTATGGAGCCCCGGACCTGCGAGAGATCATCGCCGCAACTTACGCCCAACAAAAAGCCAGCGATATTTTATGTTTTGCCGGTGCGAGTGAAGGCATTTTTGCCGCAAATTCTGTCTTACTCGATCGGGATAGCCACGCGATTGTGGTTACACCGAACTATCAATCTCATGAAACGCTGCCGCTTGCGGTATGCGAGGCCACGGGGATTCCGCTGGATCCCGACGATGATTGGTCGCTCGACATTGATCGCGTAGCATCAGCAATTCGGCCCAACACCCGGCTTGTGACAATTAACTTCCCTCACAACCCGACTGGAACGATCTTACCGCGCGACCGCTATGATGCGTTAATCGAGCTGTGCCGCACGCACGGCATTTATATCTTGCATGACGAGATTTTTAACGGACTTGGTCCATCTGATGCCGTTCATCTGCCGTTTATCGCCGATGTCTACGAGCGCGGTTTATCGCTGAATGTGATGTCGAAATCTTATGGCTTGCCGGGACTCCGTGTCGGCTGGATTGCCTGTCAGGATACTGAAGTGCTGTCGCGGATGGAGCGGATGAAGCACTATCTTTCTATCTGCAACTCTGGCCCTAGCGAACGTCTGACCAAAATCGCCCTCAAAAATCGTGACACATTGCTCGCGCGGAACTGCGGTATCGTGGATGAGAACTTACCGAAGTGGGAAGCGTTTTTCGCGCGGCATCCCGATCTCTTTGATTGGCGGCGGCCAGATGGGTCGTGCATGGCCTTCCCGCGTTATAAGGGAGAAGAGGGTGTCGAAGAATTCAGCCGCGCGCTGGTAGAAGAAAGCGGCGTCCTGCTGTTGCCCAGCACGATTTATTCCTCAGAGCTTGGACCGACCCCGACGGATCGCTTCCGTTTGGGTTATGGTCGCACTGGCTTGGATGAGGGGCTTGCGGCGATGGAGGCACATGTCATGCGGAACCGCGCGTAGGTGCAATAGGCGTCGCAACCGCGAAACCTTCACCACGAAAAAGTGTCCCGATTTCGCGGACCCACCTCTTGGAGATACGAAACAACCAATCAACAGTTGCGACCTACGCCCGCACCATCGTTAAAGGACTCCTCTTGACGGAAACAACACCTCAATCGAACCTGACCAGCAAGGCTCGCTCCATTGGGTTGCTCTGCCTCGCAGAAATTGCGGGCATGAGCCTCTGGTTTGTCTCAGCGGCGGTGCTGCCGGAAATGACGGCAGAGGCCGGATTGTCCAGTGCGCGCGGGGCGGCATTGTCGAGTGCGGTGCAGATTGGTTTTGTCATTGGCGCTTTGGGCTTTGCTATTTTGGGGTTGGCGGATCGTTTTGATCCAAGGCGCGTCTTTTTTCTCAGTGGTTTGGTAGCGGCGGCGGCGAATGCGCTCTTGCTGGTGACGGCCATCGGTGGGACCGAGCAAATCGTACTCCGCGTCATCACTGGGGCAGCGCTGGCGGGAGTCTATCCAGTCGGGATGAAAATTGCAGTGGGGTGGGGCCAAAAGGATCGCGGGTTGCTGGTCGGGCTTTTGGTTGGCGCTCTGACTTTAGGATCGGCATCGCCGCACTTGTTTGCTTTACTCGGTGGGTTGGATTGGCGGGTGACGGTCGGAGTTGCTTCACTGGCTTCGGCGCTTGGCGCGGTTTTAATTTTGCTGACTCAGCTTGGCCCCTTTCATAGTCGCGCCCCCCGTTTTGATCCCGGTGTTGTTGCGCAAGCCTGGACGAACCGGCGCGTGCGTCTCGCCTATGCGGGGTATCTGGGACATATGTGGGAGCTTTATGCGTTCTGGGCATGGTGTGCCGCGATTGCAGCCGCCTCTTTCACGCTCTCCGGTCATGCCGCCCCGGAGACTGCTGCCCGCCTCACGGCGTTTTTGGCCATTGCGTTGGGCGGTCTCGCCTGTATTCCCGTCGGGGCGCTTGCGGATCGCATTGGCAAAGCCCGTGCGGCGCAAGCGATGATGATCCTCAGTGGTTTGGCTGGTGTCGTGGCGGCTTTCTCGTTCGCCGGTCCCGTCTGGCTCGTCGCGAGCGTGCTGGTGCTCTGGGGTATCTTCATTATCCCTGATTCAGCACAGTTTTCTGCCCTTGTCGCCGATGCTGCACCCCCTGAAAGTGTAGGAAGTCTCATGACGTTCCAAACGGCGCTGGGCTTTGCGTTAACGGCGATAACGGTGCAGGTCACGCCGATGCTGGCGAGCATGATTGGATGGCCGCTCACACTGGCGATCATGGCGCTGGGGCCTGCCTTTGGTATCGAAGCAATGCGACGCACCATTCGCTTGACCGCGACGCCAAATTAAGGCGTATCATCCTACAAATGAGGTCATCGGATACCCATACGGCGTCAACCGCCGAAATGCGCCCGCCGGAACAGGTTATGCGTCTGTCCCGTATGGGCTGTTTTCACCAAACGCGCCTCAGTTTCATGCGCGTGCTGCTGCGCCGTCTTAAGGCAGAGAATTGGCAATTCGATTGTCCAATTTGGCGCATTGACAGCAACGGCGTTGGGGTCGCGACCTACCGGGCCAAGGGGCCAGAGCGCACGTATACACTGGTGGCGTTCTCGCATGATCTACCAGCTGAGAAGCGCTCGGACCGTGTGATTGCCGAAGCATGGGATTCGACCTTTACCTTGGTGGATGGCGAACCGACTGAGGCGGATTTGACCCGACTTTCACAAAACGTGCCGGTGCAAGAAGCGGGGCGAATCTCAAAGGGAGAATTGGTCCTCTCTCGCGCAAATCGCTCCGTGCGTTTATTCGAGCATGTGGTTGATGCCTTGTCGCGCGGCGGTCAGCCCGACCCCGCCGTGATAGAGCCGGTCGGGTATCTGATGCGAACCACGGCTGTTTACGGGTCTGGTAAGTTTGGTGCCGCAGACCGTGATCTATGGGCGGATCGCCCTGAGTTCCAAGGTTCGTTTCAGCCTGAGTTGCTATGTGTCTGGCTGATCCGCACGTTTACACTCGATCTTGTTGAGCATCTGGCTAAAGCGCGCGCGCCGGAAACGGCGGTGCGCCTCGACCCAGAATTGCGCCGGCGCTTTGGGGTCGGCAATTCGACGGGCTTGGGTATGGCACCGTTTCTGCTCAACCACCCGACGCTGATTCATGCGTGGATCAATGCGCGCGAGACGGCTTTGGCGCGCGTGCGCGATGTTCCGCATGCGTCACCTGAAGAAGTCAAACATTTTTTGACGCTGGTCTCCCGCGCGAGGATCAACGCTGAGAACTGGCGAGTCGAGCACCCGCAACAAGCGGAAAAATGTCTCGGATTGCGCGCAGATCTCTCGTCGCTTGCGGCGTATCTTGCGACAGGAACGCTTGCCGCGGCGCATCCTTGGGATGGGCTGTATCGATGGGGCGAGCAGCATTTGACCACTGAAGGTCAGGAGCAGCTCGTTTCGCTGATGATGGAGGTCTATGGCCCGCTTGTTGATGATTTGGCGGATACCATGAGTGCTGATGAATCGGCGCTTGCACCGATTGACGGCACCATGACCATTGGCATGTTGAAGCAGCGTTTGCGCGAGATTTATGCTTGGGCAACTCAGATCGACTTTAGCGCGCCGACGGCACAGGCGCGGGTTTGGTATGTCTCCGAAGAAAAACTTGAACCTCGTCTGGGCGAGCGTTTTGAAGAACCGCTCGATATGTACGAACAACCCCTCGCGCCGGGGCGAGATGCCATGCGGGCACTTGATGCTCTAAAGGGTTGGACAAACGACACCTTGGTCGCCGATTTCCTAGCGCACCATCAAGAACACCGCCATACGGTTCGGCGCGCGCAGATCACCTTTCGTCACCCGTACGGGGAAATTCGCGACAATACGATTGCGGCGGACATGCTGCCGATTGATCTGCTGCGCTGTAAGCTTTCCTTCTTCGGCGCGACCAAATTTGATCCTCGTTCAGATCGCTGGGTGCGGATCACCATGTTCCAAGGTGCCCCTTTCCCTGATGAGCTGGCTGAGTTCGATCCCGATGAACTCGCCTATCCGCCGCTGTCGTGAGCTGGTCACTCGGAGAGATTAAGGCGCTGGCGGTCAAGGCCGCACGCGGGGCCGGTATGCCGTGGGGCATGGCCGATGAAGCTGGTTTTGCAGTGCGCTGGTTGCAAGCGCGCAATGTGCCTGGTCTTGCGGCGCTGGCGCGGTATCTCGACTGGCGGGATGGTTTGGGCGAGCCGGATCATGACCTTTGCCCTATCAGTCTCGGCACCGCAATCATGGATGCACAGCGTGATATTCCCAGCAACCTTGGTTTGGTACGGCAGCCTTTGTTACTGGCACCTTACCTTGCGAGCAGAGCGCCGTCTGGTCTGGCGCTTCGATGGGACGATACGGAGTTGATTATCTCGGAAGCAGGGCTTGTGACCACGGCCTCGCGCGATGCGCTCTTGACCGTACAAGCGCATTGCGAAGCGGCCCCGGCTGCGGGTGAGGATGGCGAGACCGTCGTGCGAGTTCCCGAAACCGAGGTCGGAGCCGTTGCCTTGCTGGACAAATATGCCCAGCGTACTTACGCCCCCGCGACGGACGCTTCTCGCCTTAGCGGTGCAGGTGCGGGTACAACGGATAACGATTAAGCGGCGTGCGAGGCAGCGAAAAACGCATCAGACCTAAGTTGCACGGGTAGGGTCGTGCGCTACACTCTCATTGAAATAGTTGTAAAACATCGTGGGAGACCGTTTTTGTATGCCGGCTTCGGTTAAATCTTTCGCTCGCTTTTTTGGAGTTCTTGTTCTCCTCTTCGCTCAGTCAGGCAGCGTATCGGCGAGCGATGTAGCCGCTGCAAACTGTGTATCGAAGGGATGGGGTTTTCGCTCAGCGGCGGTGGAAGATAAAGGAATACGGAAGACTTACGTTCTGCGAATG
>CAZJWF010000148.1:0-6209 GCA_964549375.1 uncultured Neomegalonema sp. | reverse complement strand
TAGAATCAGAATTTCTTTTGAGACATTGAGAATCTAAACCATCGCGTTTTTGATCATACCGACTCCCCGACACCTTCCCAGCCGCCAGCGCAAAACCGTCTGTACGAAATCATGTTTTCTTACATTGTGTTCCAAAAGAATCTCTTGAACCCCGACCCCGTGCCATTAGCCTTTACCCCACCAATCCGCGAAAAATGATTTTGGGAGAACGAACAAGTGAAAAATCTTTCCGTGAAACTGACTTTGTCAGCCTTGGCCCTGTCGATTGCAGGTGAAGCTGCGGCGACGGAATGGAATGTATCTGTTTGGGGAAAGCGCCGTGCGTTCACTGAACACATCGAAAAGCTTGCCGAACTGGTCAGCGAAAAGACGGACGGCAAGTTCACCATGAACATCAGTTACGGTGGGCTTTCAAAAAACCGCGAAAACCTCGATGGGATTAGCATCGGCGCGTTTGAGATGGCACAGTTTTGTGCCGGCTACCACCGGGATAAGAACCGTGTTGTGACGGTGCTGGAACTGCCGTTCCTCGGCGTCGAGAACCTTGAGCAAGAAGTTGCTGTATCGAAGGCAGTGTACTCGCACCCCGCCGCGAAAGAAGAAATGGCGCAGTGGAATGCGAAACTGCTGATGACCTCGCCAATGCCACAGTACAACTTGGTTGGAACGGGCAACCCTCGTGACGACCTTAAAGATTTCGAAGGTATGCGCGTTCGTGCAACAGGCGGACTTGGTAAAGCCTTCGCGTCGGTTGGCGGTGTGCCAACCTCAGTCACAGCGACCGAAGCCTATCAAGCGATGGAATCAGGTGTGGTCGATACGGTTGCGTTCGCGCAGCACGCGCATCTCTCATTCGGCACGATCAACCAAGCTGATTGGTGGACCGCGAACCTGAACCCCGGCACGGTCAACTGTCCGGTCGTGGCAAACATCGACGCTTACGAATCCCTGAGCGATGAAGAGCGTGAAGCACTCGACAGTTCAATCCCAGAAGCACTTGACCATTACCTTGCGAACTATGCCGAGCTTCTGGAACGGTGGGATTCGGTCCTCGAAGAAAAAGGCGTGAAAAAAGTCGAGATCAGCGCAGACGTGATCGAGAAATTCCGCGCCAAAGCCGCTGATCCCATTCGCGAGGCATGGATCAAAGATATGGAAGACCAAGGTCTGCCAGGCCAAGAACTTTACGACCTGGTGAAAGAGACTCTGGAAAAAGCCAAATCTGACGGCTGATACCAGACTGTGCTGAAGGGTCGCCCTGAAGGGCGGCCCACTTCGTCGTACATTTCCATTTTCAGTTATTTCTCGGAGGAAACCGCATGACGGGCTCTGCTGCGGTCCTTGAGGACTCAAGCCTTCTTAGTCGACTCGACCGCATATTACTGCCATTGGAGCGATTTTGTGCTCTGCTGAGCGGATTGGCGATTTTCTCGTTGATGTTCCTTGCGGTATATTCCGTCATTGGCCGCAGGTTTTTTGCGTCACCACTTGCTGGATATGTTGATTACATCGAGGCGATGATGCCCATCATCGCGATCATGGGCGTCTCTTACGTGCAGCGCGACGGCTCGCATATCCGAATGGACATGCTGATTGGAAACCTAAAAGGCCGGATGCTGTGGTTCTTTGAACTCATTTCGATCTTATTGATTTTGATTTTGATCACTGCCCTGACTTGGGGCGCTTGGGCTCACTTTGATCGTTCCTTCGATTTGACGCGGCCACTTTTCAGCCGAGACAGCTCTATCGACATTGGAATTCCGATCTGGCCTTCGAAACTGATCGTTCCCATCGCCTTCGCCGTTTTGATCCTGCGGCTGCTCTTGCAAGCATGGGGGTATGCGAGGGCGCTGATCATCGGTTTGGAAAACCCTGTTGCTGTACCCTTGAATTTAACTGTCGCCGAACAAGCGCAACTTGAAGCCAAAGCGCTGGAAGGGTCAGACTGATGGAACCCATTTCAATTGGTCTTTGGGTCAGCGGCGGCATGTTGGTGCTCGTGGTGCTGGGGATGCGCGTGGCATTTGCCGCCGGGCTGGCCGGATTTGTCGGTCTTGTCTGGCTGCGCTGGAATGGATTTGATTATGATTCAGCGCGCTTTGGGAAAGCCCTAGAGATTTCCGTCCGAGTGGCGGGTCTGACGCCTCACTCCAAAGTCAGTGCCCATGTTTTGAGCCTGATTCCCGTCTTTATTTTGATCGGCTATCTTGCCTATCACGCCAAGCTGACGACTGCGTTGTTTGAAGCGGCGAAACGCTGGATTGCTTGGGTTCCGGGCGGGCTTGCCGTGTCGACAGTCTTCGCGACAGCAGGCTTTGCCGCTGTGTCCGGTGCGTCGGTCGCGACCGCCGCCGTCTTCGCCCGCATCGCCATCCCAGAAATGCTGAAGATCGGCTATAACAAGCAATTCGCCGCCGGTGTTGTGGCTGCCGGAGGTACGCTTGCGTCATTGATCCCGCCTTCCGCGATCCTCGTGATCTATGCGATCATCGTTGAGCAGGATGTCGGAAAGCTGTTGCTCGCAGGCTTTATTCCCGGTGCTTTTTCTGCCGTGATTTACGCGGCGCTCATCATCGGAATTGCGGTCACGTTCAAAACCGTTGGACCCCCGGTGCGCGGCTTTACTTGGGGTGAGCGGTTTGCCTCGCTACCTGCCGCGATGCCCATTGTTCTGGTCGTCGTCATTATCATCTTCTTTGTCTACAACCCGTTTGGTGATGCGTGGGGAACGCCAACCGAAGGCGGTGCCATTGGAGCATTCATCATATTCGTGATGGCGCTGATCCGGGGAATGCGCTGGGCACAAATGAAAGAAGCCCTACTGGAAACCGCCAAGCTGACGCTCATGATCTTCTCGATCATTTGGGGTGTCTTGATCTACGTCCGGTTTCTTGGCTTTGCGAAATTGCCTGATGCGTTTTCAGATTGGATCACGGCACTCGATTACTCACCACTTCTGATCTTGGTCTGCATCCTGCTCGGATACGCGATCTTGGGCATGTTCATGGATGCGATCGGCATGTTGCTGCTGACATTGCCGGTGGTTTATCCTGCGGTGATGGCCCTTAATGGCGGCGAGTTTGTTTCTGCCGCAAACAGTGCCTTTGGCATGTCCGGCCCAATGTGCGCGATCTGGTTCGGGATCTTGGTGGTGAAAATGGCGGAGTTCTGTTTGATCACTCCGCCCATTGGTCTGAACTGTTTCGTCGTCGCCGGAGTGCGCGATGACTTAACCGTTCAAGATGTCTTCAAAGGCGTGATGCCATTTTTCATCGCCGATGGACTGACCATTGCGTTGTTGGTGGCATTCCCCGGAATCGTGCTGTGGTTGCCGTCACTTGCTGGCTAGTAGGGGGGGACGAGAATTAGGTGCTGCCCGTAGATTTTGATCCTCAGCCCAGATTAACGGGGCGAACCCTCGACTTGCGTCCCTTGGCGGCACAAGATTTTGAGGAGTTGTACGCCGCCGCAAACGACCCGACGGTCTGGGCCGGGCATCCGATCAATAACCGGCATGAGCGCGAAGTTTTCGCGCCCTATTTCGATTTTTTGCTGGCAAAGGAGTCCACCCTCGCGGTTCGGACGCTTGAAACTGGCGAGATTGTAGGTTGTTCCAGCTATTACACCGCGCCGGACAGACTGGGGACAGTCTCCATTGGCTTTACATTTCTGGCCGCAGACTATTGGGGCGGCGCTGCAAATTTTGAGGTGAAGCAGTTGATGATCCAGCACATCCTGAAAATGTTGGATGAGGTTTGGTTTCACATCGACCCGGCGAATATCCGGTCACAGAAAGCGACCGCAAAGCTGGGGGCCGCGTATCAATACGAAGCAACGTTGAATCTTGGTGGCACACCTGCGCCGTTCAAAACGTATTGTCTCACCCGCGCAGCGTGGGAAGAAACCTGCGCTGCGCGGGATGAGTGATCAGTTTGCGTGGTTTTACGCGCGGGCTTTTTTCTCCAGCCGGCGCGCGTGGAGAATTGGCTCGGTATACCCTGAGGGCTGATTGATGCCTTTGAAGACCAGATCACACGCCGCTTGAAAAGCGACGCCATCAAAACCGGGGGCCATAGGTTCATAGAGCGAGTCGCCCGCGTTCTGGCCATCGACCTTTTCCGCCATGCGCTTCATGACGCTCATCACCTGATCCTCGGTGACGATGCCATGATGCAACCAGTTCGCCATGTGCTGTGCCGAAATCCGCAGCGTGGCGCGGTCTTCCATCAGGCCAATGTCGTTGATGTCAGGGACTTTGGAACAACCAACGCCTTGATCAATCCAACGCACAACATAACCAAAGATGCCTTGCGCGTTGTTCTCCAGTTCCGCTGTCAGGTCATCATCCGGCCAGTTGGTGTTCTCCGCAAGTGGAATCGTGAGTAGCCCGTCAAGCGAGGCGCGCGGTCCCCCCGCAACCAACTCCTCTTGGCGCGCGATAACGTCAACGCGGTGATAATGCGTGGCGTGCAGGGTTGCCGCCGTCGGCGAAGGCACCCAAGCCGTGTTGGCGCCCGCATTCGGGTGGCCGATTTTTTCAGCCAGCATCGCCTGCATCCGATCCGGTGCAGCCCACATGCCCTTGCCGATTTGCGCCTTACCGCGCAGGCCGCACGCAAGACCGACATCGACGTTCCAGTCCTCGTAGGCTGCGATCCATTCGCTGCCCTTCATTTCGGCTTTGCGGATCATCGGACC
This sequence comes from uncultured Neomegalonema sp., assembly GCA_964549375.1. Lineage (GTDB taxonomy): Bacteria > Pseudomonadota > Alphaproteobacteria > Rhodobacterales > Rhodobacteraceae > JAHDDY01. The sequence goes on along the minus strand of CAZJWF010000148.1, from coordinate 1,511 downwards.
CGCCTCCATCGAGGTGTGCATCTCGTCACCCGTGCGATCAAGGAAGCCGGTGTTGATGAAAAAGACGCGGGACTTCACGGCGCGGATCGTCTCTTTGAGATTAACCGAGGTGCGGCGCTCCTCATCCATGACACCAACTTTAAGCGTGTTGCGCGTCATGCCGAGCAGATCTTCAACGCGGCCAAAGATTTCGTCGGTAAAGGCCGCTTCTTCCGGACCATGCATCTTGGGTTTGACGATATAGACAGAACCAGCACGAGAGTTGCGGAAGCGATTGCCTTGCTCTTTGAGCAGATCGTGCTTGGCGATCAGCGATGTGATGACGGCATCCATCAGCCCTTCGAAGACCTCTTTGCCGTCGCGATCCAACATCGCCGGGTTGGTCATCAGATGACCGACATTGCGGACCAGCAGCATCGAGCGCCCGTGCAAACGCAGAACACCGCCCGTCGGAGACAGGTATTCGCGATCCGGGTTCAGGCGGCGGGTCATGGTTTTACCGCCCTTTTCAAACGAGTCTTCCAACTCGCCGTTCATCAGGCCCAGCCAATTGCGATAGGCCAGCGTCTTGTCTTCAGCATCGACACAGGCGACAGAATCTTCGCAGTCGCAAATGGTCGAGACAGCCGCCTCCATGACGACATCGGCCACGCCCGCCGGATCGCGCTTGCCGATACGGTTTTCACGGTCGATCTGGATGGCAATGTGCAAGCCGTTGTTACGGAGCAGAATTTGAGTCGGATTGTCGGCGTCGCCGTCATAACCGACGAACTGCGCCTCGTCCTCAAGACGTAGCACCTCACCGCCGGTCATGAGAATCCGAAGATTCTCACCCTCAATCTTAAAACCTGCGCGCCCGGACCAATCCGAACCGTTCAGCGGCGCGACATCATCAAGGAAACCCATCGTCCAGTCGACGACACGATCGCCCCGGCTGTCGTCAAAGTCTTTGCCGGATGGCAAATCGCCCATCGCATCCGTCCCGTAGAGGGCATCATAGAGGCTGCCCCAACGTGCATTCGCCGCGTTGAGCGCGTAGCGGGCGTTGGTGATCGGCACGACGAGCTGCGCGCCGGGAAGGGTCGAAATCTCATAGTCGATGTTCTGAGGGTCCGCCGAAAAGTCTGCGCCTTCGGGGATCAGATACCCGATCTCCGTCAGGTACGCCTTATACGCCGCCATATCCGGCTTGCCGGGATTGGCTTTGTGCCATTCATTTAACTTGGCTTGTAAGTCGCGACGCTTATCCAAAAGCGCGCGATTCTTGGGTGTCAGATCATGAATAAGGGTTGAAAAGCCCGACCAGAAGGCGGCGCTGTCAACGCCTGTGCCGGGCAAAGCCTCGGTTTCGATAAAGTCATGTAGTTCTTTCGCGACCTGAAGGCCGTTGGCATCCACCCGTTCCGTCATGCGTGTTCTCCCAGAAGAGTTCTCAGTTTGGAGCGCACTCTAAGCATTTACCTTCGCGCTGCAATGCGCGGGTACCGGAGGGAGTTTTCGATGATTTTTGG
>CAZJWF010000147.1:0-6271 GCA_964549375.1 uncultured Neomegalonema sp. | reverse complement strand
CTCGAAAGGGTACTGATGAGCGACAGCGACAACGATACGGACGCTAAAAAACCTGCGAAACTCAGCATCTCGAAGGGTGCTGGGGCGGGGCAGGTGCGCCAGAGCTTCTCTCACGGGCGGTCAAAAACCGTCGTCGTCGAGACTAAGAAAAAGCGTGTCGTCACGCCAAAGGTCGGGGGCGCGAAACGCCCATCGGTCAAATCTGCCGCTGCCAAAGCTGCTCCCAAAACCGAGGTGGCTCCCAAAGCGAAGGCTGAGGCAAAAGCAGAGTCTACCGCTGCAAAGCCCAAGGCAAAGGCGCCGAAGGGCGGCAAAAGCGCGGTCCTGCAAACGCTTTCCGATGAGGAATACGCGCGTCGCGTGAAGGCGTTGGATGCGGCAAAGGCCGCTGATACCGCTCGCGAAAAGGCCGCTGCTGCGGAAGCCAAGCGCGTCGCCGCCGAAGAAAAGGCACGTCTTGCCGCTGAGAAAGCCGCCACCGAGGCGGCTGAGAAGGCGGCGAAAGAAAAGCAGGACGAGGTTGCAAAGGCCAAGGCCAACGAGGACGCTGCTAAAGCCGCTGAAGAAGCGAAAAAAGCTGCTGAGCTAGAGGCTGAAAAAGCGCGCAAAGCTGAAGAGGCGGCAAAAGCAGCTGAAGAAACAGCAGCGAAAGATGCCGCTGCCGCAGGTGAAGGCCGCAAAGAGGCCGAGGCCAAAGAGGAAAAAGCCGCCGAGCGCAAAGCCGCGCGCAAGCGCGTGGATGACGGTGTGAAAACCGGGGCCGATGTTGATATTTCGAGCCTCACGACCGCGTTGCCGGGACCAAAAATCATCTCGCGCGCGCAGCCAAAACCCAAGGAAGAGCCGAAACCTGCTGCGGAAACGACCTCAGCGGCACAGCCAAAGCCAGAGCGTGGTCGTCCGAACTTCACGACTCCCGATGCGCGTCCGGGTCAAAACCGAGGCGGCGACAAGCGCAAGGAAGATTCCGCGCGTCCGAAACAGGGCGACAACAAACGTCGTTCCGGTCGTTTGACGATTGCACAGGCAACCTCGGGTGACGAGGGAGGTCGCCGCCGCTCGATGGCCGCGATGAAGCGCCGTCAGGATCGCGAAAAGCGCAAGGCCAATGCGAATGCAGGACCGGTTGCAAAGGTGTATCGCGATGTGCGTATCCCCGACACCATTACGGTGCAGGAACTTGCCAACCGCATGACCGAACGCGCAGGTGATGTGATCAAATTCCTGATGAAACAGGACATGATGGTCACAATCAACCAACCGATCGACGCCGATACGGCGACGCTGATCGTGGAAGAGTTCGGCCATACGCCGGTTCGTGTCTCGGATACCCAGCTTGAGGATAACCTCGTCACTGACGATGATCCTGATGAAACGAAAACGGCGCGTGCGCCTATCGTTACGATCATGGGTCACGTTGATCACGGCAAGACCTCGCTGCTCGATAAACTCCGCAAGGCAAATGTCGTCGCGGGCGAGGCGGGCGGGATCACCCAGCATATCGGCGCGTATCAGGTGAAAACTGACAGCGGTGTCGTCACTTTCCTCGATACGCCGGGCCACGCCGCGTTTACCGCCATGCGCGCACGCGGCGCAGGCGTCACTGACATCGTCATCCTTGTGGTGGCGGCGGATGACCAGGTCATGCCGCAAACGATTGAAGCAATTGCCCACGCGAAAGCGGCAGATGTGCCGATGATCGTTGCGATCAACAAAATCGACCTGCCTGCGGCAGACGTCAACAAAGTCCGCACTGACCTGCTGCAACATGACGTTCAGGTCGAAAGCATGGGCGGCGAGGTTCTCGATGTTGAGGTCTCCGCCATGACTGGCGAAGGCCTCGACAAACTTCTTGAGGCCATCGTGCTGCAAGCCGAACTGCAAGACCTGAAAGCCAACCCAGATCGTGCGGGTGAAGGCATTGTCGTTGAGGCTCAACTTGATGTTGGTCGCGGTGCTGTTGCAACGGTTCTGGTCAATCGCGGCACGCTCAAGGTGGGCGACATCTTCGTAGTCGGCGAGCAATGGGGTAAAGTCCGCGCGCTAATCGACGATCACGGACAACGCACCAAAAAAGCGGGACCATCGGTTCCCGTCGAAGTGCTCGGCCTCAATGGTACGCCGGAGGCGGGCGATACGCTCGTCGTGGTCGAGAACGAAAAGAAAGCCGTTGAAGTTGCTGAATATCGGCAGGCGGCGGCGAAAGAAAAACAAGCCGCGCGCGGCGCAGGTCGTTCGCTCGACGAGTTGCTGGCCCAAGCCAAGCTCGACGGCGACATGGCGGAGCTGCCTGTTGTGGTCAAATCCGACGTGCAAGGCTCGTCCGAGGCGATTGTGCAAGCGCTTGAGAAAGTCGGCAACGATGACGTCCGCGTCCGCATCCTGCACTCTGGCGTGGGTGCGATTACGGAATCCGATGTCACTCTGGCTGAGGCATCCGGCGCGCCGATCATCGGCTTTAACGTCCGCGCGAACTCGGCTGCCCGAAATGCCGCGAACCAAAAAGGCATCGAGCTTCGCTATTACTCGGTGATCTACGATCTGGTCGATGACGTGAAAAAGGCCGCCAGCGGTCTGCTCTCGCCAGAGATCAAAGAGACCTTCATCGGTTACGCCGAAATTCTCGAAGTCTTCAAGATCACGGGCGTCGGCAACATCGCGGGTTGTCGCGTGACCGAAGGTGTGGCCCGTCGCGATGCTGGTGTGCGCTTGCTGCGCGACAACGTCGTCATCCACGAAGGCAAGCTGAAAACGCTCAAGCGCTTCAAGGATGAGGTCAAAGAGGTTCAGTCCGGTCAAGAATGCGGTATGGCCTTTGAGCGCTACGAAGACCTGCGCGCGGCTGACGTGATCGAGATCTTCGAAACCACCGAAGTCGAGCGAACGCTGGAATAACGTCCTCGCCGATAACGACCCCAAACAAAAAGACGCCGCCTCGACTCCGAGGCGGCGTTTCTATTTCTCGATCCCCTCAAGAGAGGATGCGGCGGCATCAGCCACCCGTAATTTTAGCCATGATGTCCTCGACCGAAAGGCCCAGCCCTTCGAGCATGGAGAGATCAATTCCCTTATCCGCCAGCATCGACTTAACGCCTTCAGCGTCCAGTCCTTCGATGGCAGAGGCATCAATGCCGTTTTCACTGAGCTTGGACATAATGTCGCCCGCGCCGCCAAGTCCGCCCAGCATATCACCGAGACCCATGATTTCTCTCCTATTACTATGGTGGAGTTATACTCCACCCTTTGCGGTAGAGGATGAATGTTAACAGCAACTTAATCTGTTCGGAACAATTTTACGAAAATTTAACATATCGCAATCGGGGTATGATGGTCTTCGGAGATATGCAGCGTATTCGGCTGCCGACATTTGGCGGGCGGACCCGCGAATGAAATGTGTTCGTTTCTCGCCTTCAAACCGGGCTGGGCCGGGGTGGTAATTCGCCCCGAATATCGCTATCCCCCTATCGATCAACAGCAAAGAGAGTCTTCCGATGTCCCGTCGAACGCAGTCGCCTTCGCGCGGCCCCAGTCAACGCCAGTTGCGTGTCGGCGAGTTGGTGCGTCGGCAGTTGACTGATATCCTGATGCGCGGTGACTTGCACGATCCGGCGCTTGCGGGTGCCTCGATCATCGTCAGCGAGGCGCAGCCCTCGCCAGATCTCAAATCGGTCACGGCGTACATTTCCGTCCTGGGCGGGAAGGATGAAGAGACCGTACTCAAGGCGCTGCGGGTTCATTCCAAACCCCTGCGTCACGAAGTTATGAACGGCCTGACCCTGAAGTTCGCGCCGAAGCTGAACTTTGAACTGGACCGCAGCTTTGATCAAATGGACGCCACGCGGAAAATGTTTGCCAACCCCCATGTCGCGCAAGATCTCGATGACGAGTTGGAAGAGGGCGGAGACGTCTGACGCTGTCTCGCGCTAACTGAACGTCATTTGCGTCTTGATGGTTTGACTACGATCTGAAGCCATTTCGAACGCGGCAATTGCATCCTCCAGCGGAAAACGATGCGTGATCAGGGGGGCGACGTCAATCCGTCCGCGCTGCATCATTTCTACGGCGGTAAAGAACTCGGCGTAGAACCGGAAAGACCCGCGCAGGTGTAGCTCTTTCGCCGTCATCGCTTGAAGGGGCAATGTCATATCACCGCCCAGACCAAGCTGCATAATCACGCCGCCGGGGCGCATCGCCGGGACCGCTGCGGCCAAAGCTGCTGCTATGCCGGAGCATTCGAATAATACGTCGAAATGACCTTTGCCGGCGGAATATATCGACAGCGCCTCCGCGTCTTCAGCGACGTTATGCGCCGCATCCGCACCGACCTTGCGCGCCTTGTCTAATGTGAAGGCCGCGACATCGGTGCCGACAACCTCGGCGGCTCCTGCAGCCCGTGCCACTAAAATCGCCAGCATCCCAATCGGGCCGCAACCCGTGACGAGTACGCGCTTGCCCATCAAGTCGCCCGCGCGCTTTGCGGCATGTAAAACAACGGCGAGTGGTTCCGCCATTGCCGCCTCGCCGGGGCTCAGACCATCTGCTACGGCACATTGCGCGGCGCCGGCGACCAGATACTCGCGGAACGCGCCTTGGATATGTGGGAAAGGCATCGCCGACCCATAAAAGCGCATATCGAGGCAATGATTTTGCGCCCCTTCGCGACAATATTCGCACCCGCCACAAGGCCGCGATGGAGAGATCGCCACCAACTGACCGACCGCAACGGCATCGACACCACTGCCCACAGCTTCCACCCGGCCCGCGACTTCGTGACCAAGGATCATTGGTTGCTTTAGCCGCACAGACCCAAAGCCGCCGTGATTGTAATAGTGCAGATCCGACCCGCAAATCCCCCCCGCCTCCATTCGGATCAGCACTTGACCTGCTCCGGCCTCCGGCATGTCGTGATCTTCGAGGCGCAGGTCTTTTGCGGCATGGGCAACAAGGGCTTTCATGGCGGTGTCCTCACCTCGCTGGAATCAACAGTCGCGTGGGTAGCACCTTTTTGCGCTGGCGGGTGCCACGTAATCTGAGGGTTCTCTCACGCAATACGTATTGCTCGCGACGCACGTATTGGTTGATTATCGAGTCAATTAATCGACCTCAGATTAAGCAATCAGTCACCCCTATCACGGTAAAAACTCCTTTCTGTCTGACATGGGACGACGTTTCGGCAGTTACTGAGGTAGGGCCGGAAGAATTGCCAGCGGCGATTGACCCGCGCTAGAGTTTAAGAATAATCCACGCGGAGTCCTTGTCATCCGCGCGTTTCGAGGGATCGCGATGACTGATACTGCGACAATCGCCATTGACGGACCCGCTGCCTCTGGCAAAGGAACCATCGCCAGGCGCATCGCTGAAGAGCTGGGACTGCGCCACCTCGATACGGGAATGCTGTATCGCGGCGTCGCGGCGCTCGTTCGGGATCAGGGCATTTTTCCCGCTGATGGCGAGGCCGTTGGACGGATTGCGGCCGAATTGTCCATCGAAGTCTTAGACCGCGACGACCTGCGCGACGCGGGAATCGGCAACCTTGCCTCCATTGTTGCGGCCCACCCTGAGGTCAGAGAGGCGCTTTTGGGTTGGCAGCGGAATTTCGCGCTTAGCGGTGCGGTGGTCGATGGCCGGGATATTGGTACGGTGGTTTTGCCTGATGCGACCGCGAAATTGTTCGTCACCGCCGAGGTGGATGTTCGGGCCGCGCGCCGCTGGCGAGAGCTGTCGAAAACCGAAGATATCGCGTATCGAACTGTCAAAGAGCAGATCGAAGATCGTGATGAGCGGGATGCGGAGCGCGCGGTCGCGCCGATGGCCTTTGCCGAGGATGCGGACTTGCTCGACACGACAGAAATGACCATCGATGAGGCGGTGACAGAGGCGCTGCGCCTCGTGACCCAAAAGATCAAGGCGGCCTAGGCTGCGTCGGCACGGGGGCCTACCTCCTGCGGTGGTCAGCGTGATCATTGAAATCAATGCAGAACGCTTGCTCAAAACCCCCGAAATGCGTATAGAGCGGTCCGTCGAAGCGACCTTTCGCCTCGTGAAACAGCAAACGAACGCAACCGAGAGTTAACCCTCTGGGGTGCCTATGCTTTTTCACTTGAAAGCCCGAATCGGCAATCGAGCACGACCACTCGCAACCTCTTTAAAGACCGCCGGAGACAACCGGCAGGCCAGAAAACATCGACGTAATAGGAGCTAACTGAATGGCAAATGCCGCAACCGCAACGGAATCGATGCAACCCAGCATGGACGATTTCGAAGCAATGCT
>CAZJWF010000146.1:0-6308 GCA_964549375.1 uncultured Neomegalonema sp. | reverse complement strand
GCAAATTTCTTATACTTAATCCGCTTCGGCTCCACAGCATCCGGTCCCAAACGAGCGATTTTGTCTTTTTCATAATCCTCGAAATTGCCTTCGAACCACTCCACATGGCTGTCGCCTTCAAAGGCCAGCATGTGCGTACAGATACGGTCCAGGAACCAGCGATCGTGCGAGATCACCACGGCGCATCCGGCAAAACTCAGCAGCGCGTCTTCGAGCGCCCGCAGCGTATCAACATCCAGATCATTGGTCGGCTCATCGAGCAACAGCACGTTGCCGCCCTCTTTCAACAGCTTGGCCATATGAACGCGGTTACGCTCTCCGCCCGAAAGCATGTTCATCTTTTTCTGCTGGTCGCCGCCCTTGAAGTTAAACGCGCCGACATAGGCCCGCGCATTCACTTCGGCATCCCCCAGAACGATGATGTCATTCCCCTCGGAGATTTCTTCATAGACAGTCTTATTCGGATCAAGCGCATCGCGGCTCTGATCCACATACCCAAGCTGCACCGTGTCCCCGAAAGTCACTGATCCTTCATCGGGTTGCTCTTGACCTGTGAGCATACGGAACAACGTCGTCTTACCCGCACCGTTCGGCCCGATCACACCGACAATCCCGCCCGGAGGAAGGCTGAACGACAACCCATCCACCAACAGCTTATCGCCATAGGCTTTTTTGATGGCATCGACTTCGATGACTTTATCCCCGAGGCGCGGGCCGTTTGGGATCACGATCTGAGCCTTGCCGACTTTCTCGCGCTCGGATTGCGCCGCCATTTCATTATAGGCATTCAAGCGCGCCTTGGATTTCGCTTGGCGGGCTTTCGGCGATTGGCGCACCCATTCCAATTCGCGCGCCATCGTGCGTTGTTTGCCTTTATCTTCGCGTTCTTCTTGCTCAAGCTGTTTGGCTTTTTGCTCCATCCAAGAAGAATAATTGCCTTCCCACGGAATGCCTTTGCCCCGATCCAATTCCAGAATCCATGACGTGATGTTGTCGAGGAAATAACGGTCGTGAGTAATCAGCAGGACAGCACCCGCATATTCTTGAAGGTGCTTTTGCAGCCACGCGATTGTTTCCGCATCAAGGTGGTTGGTCGGCTCGTCCAAGAGCAGCATTTCGGGTTGCTCAAGCAACAGCTTACACATTGCAACACGGCGTTTTTCACCACCCGATAGGGTTTTGACGTCTGCATCATCGGGAGGACAGCGCAGTGCCTCCATTGCCACGTCAATTTGGCTGTCCAGATCCCACAGGTTTTGCGCGTCGATTTGATCCTGTAGCTCGGTCATCTCGTCCATCAAGTCGGGGTTCTCGCCGACCCCCATCGCGACCTCGTTGAAACGATCAAGCAGTGCTTTTTTCTCTGCGACGCCTTCCATGACGTTATCACGGACGTTTTTGCTCTCATCTAATTGAGGTTCCTGAGGCAAATAACCGACACGGACGCCCTTATCCGCCCAAGCTTCGCCGGTAAAATCCTTGTCGAGGCCTGCCATAATCTTCAGCAAAGTCGATTTACCGGCGCCATTATTCCCGATAACGCCAATCTTCGCGCCGGGGTAAAAGAACAAGCGGATGTTTTGGAACACAGGCTTTCCGCCCGGATACGTCTTCGACACGCCGTCCATGTAGTAAACGAATTTCTCGGCCATGCCGCTCTGTCCCTCTGAATGTCGTGAAATTTCCGGCGTTCTACCCACCGAAGCAAGGAAAGGCAAACGCTTGCAGGGGGCGTCTCTTGCCGGTCACACACGGAGATGTGACTTACAGGATACGTCAATCGCGACTTGAGAGCCACATCTCTAGATATTCTGGTGGGCAACGAACGAACTTCAGACCTTCGGCGTTGCCAAAACATGGCCACCGATGGCTCAATCACCTCATCTTGGGACGGAGGCGACTTATGTCTATTAAACTTTCACTCGTTTCGGCGTTCTTGCTTGTAGGAACCGTGAGCGCTCATGCTCAATCGGCAACCGCGCCAGCAACGCCTGAACCCACATCAAAAACGGTCGCGACGGACGCGCAAGGCCGCACGTTGATCGGCGCACCACTTCAATACAATCCAGCGGTGTCGGGTGCGGATGGCGACGCTGAAACTCTCTACATCCTCAACGATGGCACAGTGAAGCAATCTGGTGCTTGGGGTGAGGAAGATCGCAAGGCCTGCAAAGCCTCAGGCGGTATCGAAATTCCACTGCCAGCCGGACGCATCGGCTGCATCCGCCTTTGACGAGAAAATTTGGGTGTTGAGGAATACAGTCCGCATCCATTACCTAAGTAATGATTCGCATAAATTTGACCCGTGAGCGTTGCATTCAGCGCTCACGGAAGCGAAATCAGCGGCCTCATCGCTGCTTAAATATTCACGTTTTCGTGACGTCGCGTTGCGATATCTACTGAATAACTAGGTTACCAATTTCCATTTAAGCGCTGACTTCGCTTCACTTTTCGCTCTGCCCTTAACATTGCCGCAATTCGTGACGTACACTGTATACGCGCCGCAACCCGTTTGCTTCGACCCATTCGCTGCACTACGCAGCCTGAGTTCGTCGCGATGGGAGCCGCGCCAACAGGTTATAAAGGCAGGAGAATACCGTGAAGACACTTTCCAGAGCGGCGTTTGCCGCGCTCGGGCTATCGATCGCAGCATCATCAACATTTGCCCAAGATATCGGGATCCTTTCGCCCGGTACCATCGGTTCGACCTTACATGGTTCGTCCGACGTCGTTCTTCAACTTGAACAGTCTGGATCGCGCGCTCAAACGATTGACGCGATTGACGTTACCAACATCCGGCAAGTCAACGCACAGCCCGGAACGGGCCAATTGCTCGATATGTCTGGCGTCGACGGCTCGCTGCGCTCTTGCTACGCCAATGGCGGCATTGCTCAGCAAGGCCAAGATTTAGCCTACCGTTGCGAGTTCGACACCGCGAATGGCCAAGGACCGCTTGGCCAACAGGAGCAAGAGTCTGCTTACGTCGTTCCAACCGGTGTTGAGACCGGCTATAATGGTGTCAGCAATGTCGAAGATCCCGCATTGCTCGATTGCGTCTCCCGTGGTGGGTCGCTGATCCAGCTTTCTAACAATGGTCAGTTCGCTTGCGCGATGTAGAATTTTGCCTCTGCACGACCTAAGATAATGATACGGCTCTCTAGGTCTCTGGAGGGCCGTTTTTTATGACTAACAGGCATCCGACCGCCACACCGGGCATGACAGTCGGGTTATTGGGCGGCTCGTTCGATCCGCCGCATGAGGGGCATCTTCATATCTCCGAAGTTGCGCTCAAGCGCCTTGGTCTTAATCAGGTTTGGTGGCTTGTCACTCCCGGTAATCCGCTGAAAGAACGCGGCCCCGCCGACTTAAGCCGGCGGTTGGACGCCTGCGAAACGCTGATCAATAGACGGGTAGGAATTGTCGCGACGGACCTTGAGGCACGTCTGGGCACAAGGTATACTTCAGAAACGCTGCGTTCGATGCAGCGGCATTATCCAAATGTGAGATTTGTTTGGTTGATGGGGGCAGATAATCTGGTTGAGTTTCACCGATGGAATCAATGGGTCGAGATTTTCTGTACGCTGCCGATCGCCGTCTTTGCGCGGCCAGGACATCAGGTAAAAGCCGGACTTTCCATCGCCGCCGCCCGCTTTGCCAAATCGCGCCTCGATCCCAGACGGGCAACGGCATTGCCCTACCGGCATGCACCTTGCTGGACGTTACTTTCGCATCCGATGAGGGCGCAGTCCTCAACAAAAATCCGCGCGAGCGGCGCTTGGATATGAGGCACGCATGACAACGACGCGGCGAGACATTCTCTCTGGCCTTGGCGGGCTTGCGCTGGGCACGATGACGCATCGCGCCCACGCAACCTCTTCCAACTCGGTGGCGCGCGGTTCTGCTCAGATTATTGCGGAACAAGCTCCAATCGGTCGGTTTGGCTTTATTCTAGTTGATCTGGAAAGTGGCGACGTCGTCGATAGCAAAGATCCCGACGGACTCTTTATTCCCGCCTCACTGGCAAAAATTCCAACCAGCATCGCTGCAATGAAAGTCCTTGGGCTTGGCGCACGCTTCGCGACGCGGATCAAAGCAGACGGCAAAATCGAGAACGGCACCCTTCGGGGTGACCTGCATCTGATTGGCGGCGGCGATCCGAGTATTGATACAAACGATCTGGTCGATCTGTCGGATCAACTCCGCAAGGCGGGGGTCCAGAATATCACGGGCCGGTTCATCTATCACGACTCGGCTCTGCCAAAATTACGCTGGCTGGATAAAAGACAACCGTGGCAAGCCCCATACAACCCAAGCATCGGCGGTTTGAATCTGAACTACAATCGCGTTCAGTTCCGGTGGTCCCGCGATGGCGATTACTTGCGGGTTCGCGGTGCGGCGGTGTCGGACGGCCTCGTTATGCCCGCCCCCAGTATCCAATTTCGCGTAACCCGAAGCGGCCCTGAAATTGGCCACGACATTTCCGGCGAGCAAGAGACATGGACTTTGCGCCAATCCCTACTCAAAGGAGAAGGGACGCGGTGGTTGCCGGTTCGCAAGCCCGGTGCATATACCGCCGGCGTGTTTGCTGAAGTTTGCGCGGCAAGAGGAATTTCCTTGCCGCCTCCTGAAAGCGCCCGGCAAACTCCAAAGGGCAAAGAAGTTGCGGTCCACACGAGCAAATCGGTTCATGAACTGCTCAGCGGCTTGTTGCGCTTTTCGAATAATCTGACAGCAGAAGCGCTCGGCGTTTCAGCGGGGTATGCAAGCGGAGCTAAACCCGTCACGATCCGACACGCAGCGGCATTGACGGCACAGCTCACGGCAAAAGAAGTTGGCGGGGTCGGCGGCAAAGGCTGGAACGGTTTCGCGCTTGAGAACCATTCTGGCCTCTCGACTTTGTCCAGATCTACCCCGCGCCAACTCGCCTACACTCTTCGGACGGCGCATAATAAGTGGGGACGTTTTTATTCCGACCTCTTTGTCAATCGCACATTGACCGCCGAGAAGATGAACCTTCCTTTCGGGATGACGGCTCCCGAACACACCATTGTCGGCAAAACCGGCTCCATGCATTTCGTGCGCGGGCTGGCAGGGTTTATCATGGTCAAAGGCAGGCCGATGGCGTTCACCTTCATGGCTAATGAAGATCGAAGCCGAAAGCTACTCGACGAACAATACGCGCCTTACAGCGATCCCAATCCAACCGCGGCGGCGAACTGGTCGCGCCGAACCAAGGCATTTGAACGCGAGATGCTGAAAGAATGGGTACTGCGCTATTCGGTATAACTACGCGCAGCGTTTGGCTTCCTCGATTCCGGCGAGCGACGGCGCATAGGTCGTCGGCTCCGCAACAACCTTTCCATCCTCAACCCGCACCGCCATCAAGGTCGACCGACTGGCATTCGGCGTCAGCAACTCAACCCGTCCCGCACACTCCCGCACGCCGCTGGTGATAAAGTCCTCACCAATCGCATGGTTTGAAAACCCCGGTTTCGGCTCAACAATCGGCACGAGCTGATCGCCCTTGAGTGTCACGATCTTGAGAATTTTCCCCAGATGCGGCGTCTCGACATAGGCAATGTCGTTTTGCCCGTCACCGTCAAAATCGGCAATGCCCGCAGGGGCGAGCCAGCGGTAGCGCGTTCCAATGTGAGGGGTGGCGGCAACCTTTTCGAGTTTTGCGTCTAGTGCGAATAAGCCACCGACAATTCGGTAGAGAACTAAACTCGCCCCCGTTTCCCTTTGAGACTCAACCACGACGACGGCATTGATCCCGTCGTCCGCAAACGACGGCATTTCCGACAAACGCGGTTGAATGTCTTCAAAAACGCGATCTTCCGGAAGTTCGACGCGCGATATCACCGCATTTCCAGCATCACGAATACTGACAATAATATCGAGGCTCCCGTACTCGATTGAATCCCCCAAAACACCATGATTGTAGCGATCCGTTGGTTGACCAAATATGACATCCGGCCAAAAATCGGCCTTCGCTTCCAACGAACCACTCGACGAAATAATCGCCGCGAGGCTGACAAGTTTGATGGTTCGCAAAAGCGCCGTTCCGAGGGGTGGCGCAGCGCGCCGCCCCGTGGGGGCGGATCGGCGCGTGGTCGTGCTACGCACGTCCTTCTCCAAACCTCGATTTGGATAAAGTACCTTCAAAGCTGCTTCTCAGGCATCCGAACGATTAGGCCGTCCATCGCCGCCGTTACCGAAATCTGGCACCCAAGGCGCGAGTTCTCTTTCGGCTCATAGGCGAAATCGAGCATGTCGGTTTCCATCTCTTCCTGCGGCTTCAGCTTGTC
>CAZJWF010000145.1:0-6380 GCA_964549375.1 uncultured Neomegalonema sp. | reverse complement strand
CCCGTCGGATCGTTACGTGGGCAGGCTTTGCAATGGCTCGTTCGATGGGGCGTGTCTCAGATGGGATCATGTTTTCTAATGTACATAGCATCTCAGTTTTCTTTTGCTGAACACGAACCGTTGCCCTTGTGGAATGCAGTGGCTTACCGACCTGCCGAAAAGAAGCTGGCGTATCCACAAAAGTGGGCAAGCCGTCTTTACGATCAATTCGCTCAAATACCCTGAGAATAACCTGCAATGGCCCATTCGGTTCCGCCTCGCTCAATCGGGGCGGAATAACCCGCTTTTCGATTAACGTTTCATCCGGGCAATGTGCTTTAGAATTCACAACGTTTTGCTCGTTCCTCTTGTAGACCGTCGAAACAACAAATAGCCGATCATGCGCCCCGTAAGTGACTTCGATGTATCGACCTTCGTAACGCACGGTCGAGTCCAACGCTGAGACTGGATGCAATCGCTTTGCGATAGCTATATATCCAAATTCTCCACACTCAGTGCGTTGTCCATAATGAAGTCGCGGCGGGGTTCGACCATGTCGCCCATCAGGTTCGAGAAAATCTGATCGGCTTCGTCGACATGCTCGACACGCACTTGTAAAAGCGTCCGTGCTTCGGGATCGAGCGTGGTTTCCCACAGTTGATCCGCGTTCATCTCGCCCAGACCTTTATACCGCTGCAGCGCCACGCCGCGTTCGCCTTCGATCATGACACCGTCGATCAAATCAGATGGCGAGCGCACAGTAATCTTACGCTCTTTACGCTCAAACGTGGCGGCCTTCGAATAGGTTTCATCGAGGCTCTCGGCCATTTCATGCAGTTTGCGCGCTTCGGCTGAATTGAGCATCGCGCCATCCAGAGTCCGCGTTTCAGTCACGCCGCGCACGGTTCGCATAAAGCGGATACCGCCCTCGGTATTGGGCGATCCGGCCCAGCCGCGCTCGGTTTCCGGTGCGATGATGTTGAGGCGGTCCGCGATTTTATCGGCCAGCTTTTGCGCCTGTTTTTCGTCGGACAACACGTCAGGGTCGAGCGCCCCGGCAATCGCGGCTTGCTCCATCACAAAGCGCGGCAGAGATGGCGGGAGATTGTTCATCAGTGCCTTGACCTTGCGTGCCTCTTCGACAACGCGCTTCAGATCTGGACCGGCGAGAACCTCACCATTGGCCAGCGTCATGCCTGCGCCATCAATGCCGCTGTCGAGCAGATAATCCTCCAGCGAGCGCTGGTCTTTCAGGTAAACCTCAGACTTACCTCGCGCGACTTTATAAAGGGGTGGCTGGGCGATGTAGAGATAGCCGTCCTCGATCAGTTGCGGCATCTGACGATAGAAGAAGGTCAGCAACAACGTTCGAATATGCGCGCCGTCGACATCCGCATCGGTCATAATGATGATCTTGTGATACCGCAGCTTTTCAATATCAAATTCATCGCGACCAATGCCCGTACCGAGCGCCGTAATCAACGTGCCGATTTCTTGCGAGCCGAGCATCCGGTCAAAGCGTGCACGCTCGACGTTGAGGATTTTACCGCGCAGAGGCAGCACCGCCTGATTGTTCCGGTTGCGGCCCTGCTTGGCCGAACCACCTGCCGAGTCGCCCTCCACGATGAAGAGTTCTGACTTCGCTGGATCGCGCTCCTGACATTGCGCGAGTTTGCCGGGCAGCGAGTTAACGTCGTTGCCCTTTTTGCGGGTCAATTCCCGCGCTTTGCGCGCCGCTTCTCGTGCCTGCGCCGCCTCGACGATTTTCATGACCACGGATTTGGCGTCTTTGGGGTTCTCCTCGAACCACTCGGTCAGTTTTTCATAGACCATACCTTCGACGGCAGGGCGCACTTCTGATGAGACGAGCTTTTCTTTCGTCTGCGATGAAAATTTCGGGTCAGGAACTTTTACCGACAAGACACAGGTCAGACCCTCGCGGGCATCCTCGCCCGACAGCGTGACTTTTTCCTTAGAGGCAATGCCTGATGAACTGGCATAGTTGTTCATCACGCGGGTCAGCGCGCCGCGAAAACCGGACAAGTGCGTGCCGCCGTCTTTTTGTGGAATGTTGTTGGTGAACGACAGGACGTTCTCGTGATACCCGTCGTTCCACCACAACGATGCTTCAACCGTTATGCCATCCTTTTCGCCGCGCACCGTGATGGGCGGATCGAAAACTGGATTGCGTGAGCGGTCGAGATACCGGCAGAATGCCTCGACGCCGCCCTCATAGAATAGCTCGCTCTCGGCATGTTCAGCGCTGCGTTCGTCGCGCAGGATGATCCGAACGCCGGAATTTAAAAACGCTAATTCGCGCAAGCGATGCTCCAGCGTCTTGAAGTTATATTCCGTCATGGTGAACGTTTCGGCAGAGGCGTGGAAGGTCACGCGCGTTCCCTTGCGTCCACCCTCAGCGTCGCCGACAACCTCAAGCGATTTTGCCGTCTCGCCATGTTCAAAGCGGCACGAATGTTCTTTGCCATTGCGCCAGATCGTCAGCTCCAGCCAATCGGACAGCGCGTTGACGACCGAAACCCCGACGCCGTGCAAACCGCCTGAGACCTTATAGGAGTTCTGGTCAAACTTACCGCCCGCGTGAAGTTGAGTCATTATGACTTCGGCGGCAGAGATGCCTTCTTCTTCGTGGATGTCCACGGGGATACCGCGCCCGTTGTCATCGACCATGACAGAGCCGTCAGGGTTCAGGACCACCATCACCCGGTCGGCATGTCCCGCCAGCGCCTCGTCAATCGCGTTATCCACGACTTCGTAGACCATGTGATGCAGGCCCGACCCGTCATCGGTATCGCCGATGTACATACCGGGGCGTTTGCGAACCGCCTCCAGTCCGCGCAGCACCTTGATGCTATCCGCGCCGTATGTTTCTGGGTCAGCGCCCTCAGGGATTGTATCTTCGGCCATGTGTCTGTCTTTCGTCTAACTCGCTGCGATGACGGCACCTGCGCCGATCATCACGCCCCCGGTCGCACGGTTGACCCGTCGCACCGATTTTTCATTCTTGAGGAGGCTTCGCGCTTTCGCTCCGGCGTAAGCATACGAAGAGTCCAGTATCAGTCCGATGGGTAGCGTTACCGCCAAAATCGCCGCTGCGTCCCATAGTCCCAGTTTTGTCATGTCAAAAAAGCCGGGGAAGATCGCCATGTAAAAAAGCGCTGCTTTTGGATTTCCGAGGTTGATCAGCGCGCCAACCCAAAACGCGCGCGCTGAGCTTGGATTGCTGGGCTCACCACTTCTGGATTTTTCGATGGTTGTTTGACTGGTGAGAAGTGTCCAGCCGATCCAGATCAGCCATGCCGCCCCCATCCAGCGCAGAACCTCTAGCGCCCAAGCATGAGATGCGGCGAGCGCTGCGAGGCCAAAAACGGCGAGGCCGACATAGAAGCATTCCGCCAAACTCGCCCCCAGCGCCATCGCAAAGCCATTACGGAAGCCGAACGCTGCCGAGCGCGCCGCAATGGCCGCCACAAACGGTCCCGGTGAGACCACCATAACGGCAAATGCAGCGGCAAACAGCGCGAGTTGGTAAAGCTCGATGCTCATGCCAAACCCTCGCACTGCACGGCGCGATTTTGTCTCAGGTCAATAGGCTTGAAAACAGGGCATTTCACAATCGCGAGACTACCCGCTTTTGGGGGTTAATGTCCAAGTTTTCCTTATGCTTTTCTGAATATGAGCGGTACCCGGATGATCTCAGGCTTTCAATGCTGGCAGACAAAAATCAACGTTGCGATTGCGGACTGCTCCGATTGCCGAGCTGCTCAGAAGATCGCATCTAAATCACATGTTTGACTTCGAGAATTAAAGAAAAATTATCTATAAAATTGACCGTAAATACATAGCGATTCAAGTAACATACCTCTGGTTAGGCGCGATTTTTAAATGTGAAGTAATAGTTTTTAATCAGGGTTGGTTTCATGCATGCGTCGTGTGAACACATCTCTGAATCCTGGGGTAACCCGATAAGCAGCCTGTCCGATCGTCTCGCGACGGCTATCTGGGTTTATGATTTTGATCACACCCGGATTATCTGGGCAAATGTAGTCGGGCTGAAGGTTTGGAAAGCAAACAGCATTGAAGAACTCGCTGCGCGCGATCTATCGCTCGATATGTCGTCAGGTGTTGCCGCGCGTCTTCGCCAATATCAAGCCGACCTTGCTGATCCAGAACGCCATTTCAACGAACTCTGGACTTTCTTTCCCCAAAATGAGCCGCAGACGCTGCGCGTCACTTGTCGTGGCATCGCGCTTGATGACGGCAGGTTGGCGATGTTGTGCGAAGGCACTGTTGATCAATTGACTGAACCGGAGGCGTTGCGAAGCACACAGGCGCTTTTGCATACACCGGTGTATATCTCGCTTTATAGCACCGAGGACGAGGTTCTTTATCTCAATCCGGCAGCGCGACATGCTCGATCTGACTTAAATCTCGGTTTGGTGGGTCGGTTTTGTAGCCGCTCGCAAGGTGAAGCATTTCTGAAAGAATTGAAGGCGAGTGGAATCAATACTTTGGTCGCTCGTATGCACACTCCAAATGGTCCCCGGTGGTTTGAGGTCAGTGCGAGCTCGTGTAAAGACGCCGCAACGGGAGTAGAGGCGTATCTCGTCAGCGAGCTAGACGTTACAGAGACGAAAGAGGCCGAGGAACGTGCTGGTCGGGCGGATCGCGCAAAGTCTGAATTTCTCGCCAATATGAGCCATGAATTGCGGACGCCACTTAATGCGATCATAGGATTTTCCGACTTGATGATTCAAAGTAACATTGGATCGACAGTGCCCGGAAAGTTCATCGAATACGTTTCGGATATTCATGAAAGCGGTCAGCACTTGCTACGGCTGATCAATGACGTCCTCGATCTGGCCAAGGTTGAGACGGGTGAAATGCCGGTTGATCTCGAACGGGTGAGCTTGGCTGACACTTTTGCTGTGCTTGAGCGGATGATGTCCGCCAATGCCAAAAGCGCCAATGTGAACTTACGTTTTGAGCGTCCTGATGATGGATGCGATGTGATTGCCGACGAATTGCGGTTCAGGCAGATACTCATGAATTTGCTCAGCAATGGCGTTAAATTCACGGATGCAGGGGGCAGCGTTTCTGTTTCTGCGGAACGTCGCGGCGCATCCATTGCCGTGATTGTGCGCGATACCGGAATTGGCATGACGCCTGAAGAAGTTGCAGAATCGCTACAGGCATTCCGCCAAGTCGATAATTCCATCGCCCGCCGGTTTGAGGGTACTGGTCTTGGTCTGCCCCTTAGTAAATCTCTCGCAGAAAGTCAGGGCGGGACGCTCGATATTGAATCTGTTCCGGGGCGCGGGACGAAAGTGACGGTGTTGTTGACGGCAGCGGTGAAAGTGCCGGTTGAATTGGCACGGGTGGGTTAGTCCCGCGGCTCCCTACAGCAGCGTTCGCAACTCGCGCTTCAATATTTTTCCATAAGCAGACTTTGGCAATTCAGTTCGCTGAATGTAGCGTTTTGGCCTTTTGAAACGGGCAATCCGCTCGCGGCACAGCGCATCCAACTCGGCCTCCGGTATGGGCATACCTTCGCGCGTCACAACGAAGGCAACGACGATCTCTCCCCAGTCATGATCGGGTGCGCCGACGACAGACACTTCAGAAATAGCCGAATGGTCGAGCAAGACGTCCTCGACTTCGCGTGGATAGATGTTTGAACCACCGGAGATGATCAGATCTTTCGAGCGGTCCATCAGTCTCAAGAAACCGTCTGTGTCGAAATGCCCAATATCGCCGGTACGCAGCCAACCATCACGCAGAGCGTCGTCGCTGGCGGTATTGTCTCGCCAATACCCGCGCATGACGGTTTCGCCTTTGACGAGGACTTCGCCGCTCTCGTCCGTTCGCACCTCGACAACAGATTGAGGGAAGCCAACGGAACCGATGATGTCGCGCCAACGTGGATGCGTGCGATCTGCATACCAACGTTTTGACAAACCGGTAATGCACATTGGACTTTCACCCTGTCCATAAAGCTGTGCGAGCCGGGGGCCGATGACATCCAGTGCGGCCTCGACATCGCTGGCATGCATCGGTGCGCCGCCATAGATGATCGTCTTGAGCGGCGATAAGTCTGTCGTGGCCGTCGCACCGAAATGGGCGAAGCGGTTGACGATGGTTGGCGACGCAAACATCGACATACCCTGCCAATCCGGAAGCAACGACAAGATCTCGGCAGGATCAAACCCGGCAGACTCCGGCACGACTTGTGCCGCCATCGCCATCAGATGTGGGACGATATAGAGACCCGATCCGTGCGACATGGGCGCAGCGTGAAGGATACAATCGTTTGGTGTGATCTGGTCGATGTCGATGAAATAACTCGCGCCCATTGCGATCACATTCCGATGTGTCAGCATGGC
>CAZJWF010000144.1:0-6473 GCA_964549375.1 uncultured Neomegalonema sp. | reverse complement strand
TACCTAAGTATTGGAAAAATTTGTTTGGAGAAGTGTTATGACGAGTTTGCGAATTTCGGTGAGAAATACATCTGCGGAAGGTGGAACTGCTTTAACCCCTTTCTTTGCAGGATTTCATGACAACAGTTTTGATCTGTATAACCTTGGCGAGGCAGCTTCTGCTGGTTTGGAGGCGCTTGCAGAAGACGGCAATAACAGCGTTGTCGCCGGAGAATTAGTGGCGGCTGACGCCGATGCACAAAGCACCAATGTCGTGGGGGACCGGGGTCCAATCGCCGCAGGTGAGCGCGCGTCCGCGATTTTGGACGTAAATGGAGCATCTAACGGGTATCTTAGCCTCGCATCGATGATTTTGCCGTCTAACGATGCTTTCGTAGGCACCGCGGATGCGCTGCGCCTTTTCGATTCAAATGGACGATTTTTCGGCGCGCAAACTGTTGTTTTCACAGGAGAAAGTGTTCGTGATGCGGGCACTGAGTACAACACGGAACGGGATGCCGCATTTATCAATCAAACCGCTCCAAATACGGGGCTGACAGAGGGCGGCGTTATCCGCGTTCATGAAGGATTCAATGGGTCGCTGGGCAATCCTGACGGAATCCTTGGAAATCCAAATGGTGTCCCCGGTGAGCAAATTATTCTCGGTGGCACAAATGCTTTCGGGGAAACAGTCGATCCAACTGCTGCAGACTTTACTATTCCGGGGTCTCAAATTGCCGAGATCCATATCAACACCGTCGTGGAACGCGATGGAACTGGCGGTCGTGACATTATCTTTGGTGGCAGCGACGACGATATCGTCAATGCTGGAGCTGGAAATGATAGCATCATTACCCGTTCTGGCTGGGACGTCATTGATGCCGGTTCTGGTGATGACCGGATCTATTCAGGGATCGGCGACGATGAAATCACTGCTGGAGGTGGCAATGACCGAATTTTCGCTGGAGCGGGGAACGACGAAATTTCTGGCGATGCGGGTCGCGATTTAATTTCGGCGGGTTCGGGCGACGATCAGATTTCTGGCGGTCGCGGACGAGACTGGATTTCTGCAGGTAGCGGTGACGACCAAGTTTCAGGCGATTCGGGAAATGACCGAATTTTCGGCGGTTCGGGGGAAGACCAGATTTCCGGTGGCAGTGGACATGACTGGATTTCTGGTGGCAGCGGAAATGATGTGATTTCCGGTGATGCTGGACGTGATGCGCTTTCGGGTGGATCTGGTCACGATCAAATTTCTGGTGGCAACGGAGACGATTGGATCTCCGGCGGAAGTGGCAACGATGTTCTTGGCGGTGATCAAGGTCGGGACTATCTGTCAGGCGGCTCGGGCGCGGATACCTTTGTCTTTGGCGAGGGTGATGGAATCGACATCATTCGCGACTTTGACCAACGTGGCAATGATGCGATTGCTTTGGATATTGATGGGGTCGACAGCTTCGACGATGTACTCGCGGTGGCAACCGAGTACCGGTTCGGTGTTGGTCTGAACTTCGGTTCTGGGGATTCGATCTTCTTGGCGCGCAATGACCTCGACGATCTGAGTGCGGATGACTTTATCTTCGCCTAATCAACGTATCCAATCTAACTCTGGCCTCCGTTATCTGATTGACAAAATCGGAGGCCAGGTGAGTTTTTCGCGATTTCGGCATGTGCTGATTGAGCGTATGTGGTCAAATTTAGCTTCCGCTCCAACGTTTGGGTGTCTCGACAAATAGATGCGCTATGTGGTGCTGTCGGAACGTGAACCGATGGGAGGCAGTATGGCTGTTGATTTCGAGTCGATTGAGGATGTCCAGCAACGTTTGGCGCAGGTCGATTATGTCTGCGGACGCGGGCTTGCAACAGTTGTTTTCCTCTCGCTCAAGCTCGGCAGGCCGATTTTCCTAGAGGGCGAAGCCGGCGTCGGAAAAACCGAGATCGCCAAGGCAATCAGTGCGTTACTGGGCAGAAAGCTGATCCGTTTGCAATGTTACGAAGGGCTGGACGCGGCTTCAGCTGTATATGAGTGGAACTACGCTGCTCAGATGGTCGAAATCCGTCTCGCGGAAGCCGCCGGAACCAGCGACCGAACCGCGATTTCTGCGGATGTTTTCTCCGAGAAACACTTGATTTCGAGGCCGCTGCTTGAAGCGATGCGTCCGCAGAAGGGCGGCGCTCCGGTCTTGCTCATCGACGAACTCGATCGGGCGGATGAACCTTTTGAGGCGTTTCTTCTTGAAGCACTCAGTGATTTTCAGGTGACAATTCCGGAGATCGGCGTCGTCAAAGCGCCCGAACCGCCCATCGTTATCGTCACCTCAAACCGAACCCGAGAAGTCCATGATGCGCTCAAACGCCGATGTCTCTACCATTGGGTGGACTATCCAAATTTCGAACGTGAGATGGAGATATTGCGCGCGAAAGCGCCGGAGGCATCTGAGACGCTGTCGCGCGAAGTCGCAGCATTCATTCAACGGCTTAGAAACGAAGATCTGTTCAAGAATCCGGGTGTCGCCGAAACGCTAGACTGGGCCAAGGCTCTCGTTGCACTTGATGCCGTAACCTTGGATCCTCAATCGATTTCCGACAGTTTGGGCGCTTTGCTCAAATACCAAGATGATATCGCCAAACTGCAAGGATCAGAGGCGAGCCGAATTCTCGACGAGGCACGCCAAGACCTGACCGGTCGCAGCACCGAGGCAAAGGGTCGGGCGTGACCACCGACTTTTACGACTCTCCTGCGAAGCTGTCAGAAAACATCACGCATTTCGCGCGGGCACTTCGCAAAGCAGGGATTCCGGTCGGGCCTGCGCGGTTAGTGGATGCCATTCATGCCGTCGAGCAGGCAGGCTTTTCTTCAAAGTCCGATTTCTACCACACGCTGCGCGCCTGTTTCGTCTCCCGGCGCGACCACATCGCTGTTTTTGATCAGTGTTTCCGCATGTTTTGGCGCGATCCACAATTCCTTGAGCGCATGATGGGCGCACTCTTACCGGAGATGAAAGCTCCGCCGAACCGCGAAAAACAGGCCGCTGAACAACGTGCCTCTGAGGCGCTGTTGGAGGGAGCGGACAAACCACCAATGCCGCCTTCACCCGAGCAGGAAGAAGACAAGATTGAATTTGATGCCAGCCTGTCATTTTCGGGTACGGAAAAATTAGCGTCGCGCGATTTCGAGCAGATGACGACCGCCGAAATCCGCGCGGCGGAAGCTATGATTGCGCGGCTGTGCCTGCCCGTTCAGCCCTTGCCGACGCGCCGGATGGTCAAAGCGCAGCGCGGCTCTCGGCCCGATTGGCGCGGGGCGATGCGAACAGCGATGCGCCCCGGTGCCGCGCCGATTTTGCCGGTGAAACAGCGCGCTGAGGCATGGCCGAGCTTGGTTGCGCTTTGCGATATTTCCGGCTCGATGAGTAACTATTCTCGGATGCTTTTGCACTTCCTACACGCAGCTATGCGCCATGAAGGGGATGGCTGGTCGAAGGTCCATGCGTTCACAATGGGCACGCAATTGACCAATATTACCAGAGCGTTACGCCTGCGGGATCCCGATGAGGCCCTCGAAGCAGCGGGGGGTGAGGCGCAGGATTGGGAGGGGGGCACGCGCCTTGGCCCCTCTCTGGCTGAGTTCAATCGGAAGTGGGCGCGTCGGGTGCTGGGGCGCGGGGCAACTGTGCTGCTCATCACGGATGGCCTGGACCGCGCGGACCCAGACCTGTTGCAAGCAGAAGCGCGCCGCCTACGCCTGTCATCGCGCAAACTGATTTGGCTTAACCCCTTGCTAAGATGGGAAGAATTCTCGCCAAAAGCCCGCGGTGTTCGGGCGTTGCTGAGCGAAGTAGACAGCTTTCGTGCTGCTCATAATATTGCTAGCCTCCATGATCTGGCGGAGGCGTTGAGTCGCCCTGATGACGTGGGGCTGCGAGCGCAATTTCGTCGGCAACTCGTTGAAATCGATACGGAAAAAACGATCGCGCCGCATGACGCCTACAGCAACCGCTGGTGGGAAGACCGCTCTAGATGGGGAATGACATGACGACGACCCCAACCACGACCCCAACGACGACCCATGACCAAGTGCCTGAAATTGCTCTGCAATGGGTAGAGAGCGGGCGCTCGGTTGCTTTGGCAACGGTCATCGAGACATGGGGATCTGCCCCGCGCCAGCCTGGCGCGTTGCTCGCGATTTCATCCGACGGAGAGCTGGCGGGATCGGTTTCCGGAGGCTGTGTCGAGGGTGCGGTGGCTGCCGAGGCGCTTGAGGCAATGGAAGACGGCACCTGTAAGCTTTTGAAATATGGCGTTTCTGACGATGATGCGTTCGCTGTGGGCCTGGCGTGCGGCGGGACGATCCGTATCTTCGTGGAGCCGGTGGGCATTGGTGAGGGCGTGCCACTTGAGACGCTCAAGGCGCTTTGCGCGGGCCGTGCCGACCGGCGGCGCATGAATCTGGCGGTCAATCTGGGCACCAAATCCCGGCACCTTATCGCTGTCGATTATCCCGATAAAACGCAGATATTAAACGATCCAACCGCGATTATTCCGACGTCATTGACGACAAAAGCCGAAAAAAACGCGGATTCAGACACATCCGGTTTTGACGAGTCCGGCGAGTGGTTTCTCGCGGTTCATAATCCCCCTTTGAAGATGGCGATCATCGGCGCGGCACATATCGCGCAGCCGCTCTCAGCGATGGCAAAGATGACCGGCTTCGATGTGACAGTGATCGACCCGCGCGAGAGTTTTTCAAGCGAGGCTCGATTCCCCGACATGGCAATCTCACGCGAATGGCCGGACGAGGCGCTGCGCGCGCTGGCCCCGGATGCGCGCACCGCGATTGTGTGCCTCAGCCATGATCCGAAAATCGACGATCCGGCGTTGAAGGTCGCCTTCGACTCGCCTGCTTTTTATATCGGCGCGCTGGGGTCCACGCGCACCAGTGCCAAGCGCCGCGAGCGTTTGATGACCGACGGCCATAAGACCGAAGACCTCGACCGCATCGCTGCGCCCGTCGGTCTCGACATTGGCTCCAAAAGTCCTGCCGAGATTGCCGTCTCGATCATGGCACAGATTGTCGAGCGCCTTCGTAAACCGCCAACCTCGCCGCAGGTCGCGTGATGGAGTTTGGTCCCAAACCCCTCGAAGAAGCCGTGGGCGCGATTATCGCGCATTCGCTCCGGGGGCCGGGTTTTGCAATCAAGAAAGGGGCGCGCCTGACGGCCCATGATGTGGATGCGTTGCGCGCCGCGCAGATAACGCACATCACGGTGGCTCGCTCTGGCGCGCGTGACATTGCGGAGGATCAAGCGGCGAGAGCGATTGCCGAGGCCGCTTGCGGTTCGGGTCTTCGCATTGATGCTGCGTTTACCGGCCGCTGTAATTTGCGCGCCGAGGTATCGGGCATATTGCGGGTTCAGATCGGGGCGATCAATCAAGCCAACGCGGTGGACGAAGCCCTGACAATTGCGACCCCGTCAGACTTCACGCGCCTCGCTGCCGGACAGCTGGCTGCAACGGCCAAGGTCATCCCCTATGCGGCGGATGGCGGTGCGGTTGAAAATGTGGTTGAGCTGCTGCGAAATGCTCTGACTGTGCATCCGTTTTTTCCGATGCGATGCCATCTGATCGTGACGCAAACCAGCGGGCAAAACGCCTCGCTCGCGACCAAAGGCGCAGAAGCGATCCGAAAACGTCTGTCTGCTTTGGGCAGTCCGGACCCCAGCGTTGATGTCGTTGAACACACGGAGGAGGCCGTGCGCCATGCGCTTCAGGCCATTCCAACAATCGACCTCACGCTCATCCTCGGCGGTTCTGCAACATCGGACCGACGCGATGTTGCCCCGGCGGCGGTGGTTGCGGCGGGCGGCAGCATCGAGCGCTTCGGCATGCCGGTTGATCCCGGCAATCTGTTGGCGCTGGGCCGGTATCAGGCCAAACCCCTCGTGGTTCTGCCGGGTTGCGCGCGTTCCCCTGCGTTAAACGGAGCCGATTGGGTATTGGAGAGATTGGCCGCCCGACTTTCGATCACCAGCCAAGACATCGCCGGAATGGGCGTCGGCGGCCTCCTCAAAGAAATCCCGTCAAGACCCCAACCGCGCGAACGGTAAAGAACGCGCGGCCAAACCGTTCTCTCAGATCGAAGTGAGCGGGCTGGATGTGTCCAATCCATAAGAGAAGTGGAGCGAACAACAGTGAAGTGGAGTGACGGAGGCCCCTAGGATCAATCCTGCTGATCAACTGGCCCAATAACGATGACCGAGATTGACCCGAAGCAGCTTTTTAGGTCGATCCGAATATGCGGTCTTGTAAGGTCGCTTCACCACCTTGCTACCGACCACTGAGGGCATCCAAACCACAGGCAGTGGATCGCCGGAAGTGGGTATCGGCGACGTCAATCATCCAAGTGACTGCGGACTTCATCTTGATAGAGGGTCTCCATAGCTGGATACTCGGAGAAAATCATCTGCAAGGCGTCCCTGCGCTGTTTTGCGGTT
>CAZJWF010000143.1:0-6482 GCA_964549375.1 uncultured Neomegalonema sp. | reverse complement strand
TCAGAAACAAAGCTACATCGCCGCACGGCTTACGAACCGAAAAATAGGGCCGTCCCACCTTTGACCATCGCCGGCGACTTCTTTTAGGTCATCAATCGTGTCATCGCGCAGGGCCGTTCGCCAAAAGTTGACTGCGGGGACATTCGGGCCGCGAACGGCGACTTCCCATTGTCCGGGCAGCGATGCGAAGAGTTGATTTGCGGCTTCCCACCCAACGCCAGAGCGCCGATGCGAGCGCAGAACGAAGAACTCCGCAAGGCCATAATCGACCCCCTGCCCCGAAGGCGACCAATCATTCACAAAAGCGAAGCCTGCGAGCGCGCCGCCCAGCCGAAAGACATAGACGCGGCGACTCTCTTCTTGCCAATAAACCTCAAAATCCGAGCTGGGAAACGACCCTGAGGCATCGACGCGAATATCACTCTCCATTTCCGAAAAATCATGGAGATAAAGCTGGAGCAAATTGGCAACAGGCCCGCGATCTTCCGTTTTGGCCGCTTCCACCGTCAATCTTAACCGTCCAGTCATAGGTTCCCCGCAAATGGAGCTTTTATCTTTGCGAACTCAGGCCGCCCTGTCGAGCGCGTTAATAGAAATTAACCTTTGTGGGCGTAAAACGAACTGATCTCTACAACGGAGCCCCCAATGACCGCGTTTCCTAAGCCGCTGACGACCGTTTCCCCGAATACCCCCGAATTTTTGACCTTGCCGATGATCACTCCTACGGGATTTCGGGAATATGACGCGCGCTGGCGATTCCCGGAGGAAATCAATCTCGGCGGTATTCAGGCGGTGGGGCTTGGCCTTGGCACGATGCTGCAAAAGATGGGCAAAGCGCGGATCGTCGTCGGTTGTGACTACCGCGCCTACTCGCAATCGGTCAAACAAGCGCTGACGCTGGGCCTGATGACGGCAGGCTGCGAAGTGCATGATATCGGCGTTTGCCTGTCGCCGACGGTCTATTTCTCGCAATTTGATCTGGATATTCCGGCGGCGGCAATGGTGACAGCCAGCCACAATCCAAATGGCTGGACGGGGGTTAAAATCGGCTCTGACCGTCCGCTCACTTTTGGTCCCGCTGAAATGAGCGAGTTGAAAGAAACCGTCCTCGAAGGAAAAGGCGTCGCGGCGGCGGGCGGGTCTTATCAGATGGTTGAGGGCTTTGCGGACCGCTATCTCGATGACGTTGTGGGTCAGTCCAAGCTGTCGGGAAAACTGAAAGTCGTCTGCGCGACGGGCAATGGCACCGCCAGCATGTTTGCGCCGAAGATGCTCGAAAGGCTTGGGGCCGAAGTAATCCCGCTCCACACCTCGCCGGATTATAACTTCCCGAACTACAACCCGAACCCCGAAGCGATGGAGATGCTGCACTCCATGCGCGACAAAGTGTTGGAGACGGGAGCGGACCTCGCGGTGGGCTTTGACGGTGACGGCGACCGTTGCGGCGTCGTGGATGATGAAGGTGAAGAGATCTTTGCGGATAAAGTGGGTGTCATGCTCACGCGCTCATGGTCCAAAGACCATCCCGGCGCGACCATTGTCGCCGATGTGAAGTCGACGGGGCTTTTTGCCAGCGACCCCGTCCTGAAAGAAGCCGGGATCGTCGCCGACTATTGGATGACCGGGCACAGCCATATGAAGCGCCGGGTTCATGAGTTGAACGCACTCGCCGGGATCGAGAAATCTGGGCACTACTTCCTCGCGGGTCCGTTGGGCCGGGGATATGATGACGGCCTCGTCGTGGCGCGAGAGATTTGTCTGATGCTCGACCGTGCGGGCGGCAAGATGAGCGATCTTCGCAAGGCACTCCCACCCGTTTGGACCACGCCGACGATGTCGCCGTATTGCTCGGATCTGGAAAAATACGACACGATCAAAAAGATCGTTTCTGCGTTCGAAGAGAAAGCCGCGAATGGCGGTGAGATTGCTGGCAGCAAAATCAACAAAGTCACCACGATCAACGGCGCACGGGTACAATTGGAAAATGGCGGCTGGACGCTAGTTCGCGCCTCATCAAACACGCCGAACCTCGTTGTTGTCTGCGAAAGTCCAAATTCTGAGGACGAAATGCGCGCGATCTTTGAGGACACTCGCGCTTTCCTCGACGGATACCCCGAAATCGGCGAGTATGATCAGACTTTGTGACGCCTAGCGCAGCATCGGCCACAGCGAGAAGACGAGGATTGCGCCCATTGAAATGTTGAACCACTTCAGCCGAGCGGGATCAGATAGGTATCCTCGTAACGACGTCCCCATGCCGCACCAAAGCAGTGCGGCGGGGGTCAGAACCAACATGAACGCCGCCACGACCAGCAAAGCCGAGGACGTGTAGTTTTCGGCGTTCGTATAAAGCGACATCGCGCTGACCCCGACCGCCCATGCCTTCGGATTGACCCACTGAAACATTGCAGCCTGTAGCGCCGTCAGCGGTTGCCCTGCACTCTCCCGCGACCCAATCGCCCGCGCAGTTCCAATCTTCCACGCCAACCAAATCAAATAGGCCGCTGATACGACCTTCATCACCAGATGCAATCTGGGCGAAGCCTCTAGCAGTTGCCCCACGCCAAATCCCGTGGCCAAGAGCAGTGAACCAAATCCAAACGCGATACCAATGATATGCGGCACGGTTCGGGCAAGGCCGAAATTCACCCCCGACGCCAACAGCATCAGCGTATTTGGTCCCGGCGTCGCCGAGGCCACGAAAGAAAATGCGAGCAGTGCGAGGAAGAATTCCCAACTCATGAGCCACCCTCATGACACACCACATGGACTTTGTTGCCGTCGGGATCACGCAAATACGCGCCGTAATACTGTGCGTGGTAGTGAGGGCGCAGACCCGGCGGGCCTTCGCACGTACCGCCCGCATCCATGCCGCCCCGATAGGCGGTATCGACAGCCTCCGCAGCGGCTGCCACAAAAGCCACCATTGTTCCGTTGCCTGCGCTTGCGGGTTGCTCATTGACTGGCAAAACCGCCGTAAAGAACGGGATCTCAGAATCGGGCGCACGATAGCTGATCAACTCATCCGTCTCGTTTCGCAGCACAAGCCCCAACGGAGCGAACAATGCGCCGTAGAACGCCTTGGCCTGCGCGACATCGGTAATTCCGACAGTCACATGTGAGAACATATTCTCTTCCTTCACCTTCAAGGCAGCGACGCCCCATTGACGCCTTATCGCACCCTCAACGCGCAGCGATATTGACCCGAAAGCAACGACACGGCTACACCACTCGAAATATGCAGGATCTTTCATGGACAAGATAGTCGTAACGGGCGGCAGACCGCTGCACGGGACAATCCCGATTTCAGGCTCGAAGAACGCATGCCTCCCCCTGATGACGGCGGCTTTGCTGACGGATCAGCCCTTGACGCTGACCAATGTGCCCAACCTCGCCGATATGGGGACGATGGGAGCATTGCTGGAGAGCCTCGGCGCGAAAGTCGAGCGCGAGCCGGAGAAAAACCGTGCGACCCTGCGGGTTGAACGTATCCGCTCGCCCTTAGCGCATTACGACATCGTCCGCAAAATGCGCGCAAGTATTCTAGTGCTGGGGCCAATGCTGGCCCGCGATGGGGCCGGTACGGTCTCGCTGCCCGGCGGCTGCGCCATCGGCGCGCGCCCGGTCGATTTGCACCTCAAAGGCCTTGAAGCGATGGGCGCGGTGTTGGATTTGCGAGATGGGTATGTCCATGCCTCCGTTCCGCGATCCCTAAACGGGGGCCGCTTGCGCGGGGTGTCCTTCCGCTTTTCTGTCGTATCCGTTGGAGCGACCGAAAACCTGCTGATGGCAGCAACCCTCGCCAAAGGCACCACACGGTTAGTGAATGCGGCACAGGAACCGGAAATTACTGATCTCGCCGATTGTCTGATCTCAATGGGTGCACAAATTGAAGGCGCGGGCACGAGCAACATTGAGATTCAAGGCGTAGATGCACTGTCTGGCACCGAACATGCGGTTATTGCAGACCGGATCGAGATGGGCAGTTTTATGATTGCCCCCGCCATCACGGGAGGTGATGTAACAGTCACAGGCGGGACGCTCTCGTTGGTCCAAACCCTCGCCGAAGCGCTTGAAGCGGCTGACATTTCCGTCTCTGAAACTCCAGAGGGCATTCGCGTGACCCGCAAGAACGGAACAATCAAGCCGGTCAGCTTTACGACCGAGCCGTTCCCCGGATTTGCCACCGACTTGCAAGCGCAGATGATGGCGCTGATGACGCTGGCCGATGGGGTTTCGGTCATTGACGAAAAGATTTTCGAAAACAGATTCATGCACGCGCCTGAACTGACGCGGATGGGCGCAAATATTGCCGTTGATGGGGGGCGCGCGACTGTAACCGGCGTTGAGACCCTGCGCGGTGCACCTGTGATGGCAACGGATTTACGGGCGTCAATTTCTCTTCTGCTCGCGGGTCTGGCCGCTGAGGGGGAAACATCGGTAAAACGTGTGTATCACTTGGATCGTGGCTATGAACGGGTCGAAGATAAACTCCGTGCCTGCGGCGCTCAGATTGAACGAGTAAAAGATGACTGAAGACGCAAGCTTTGCCGACGGCGCACCGCCGAACCGAAATAAAATCAAATTGATGGCCCATGATGCTCAGGATCTTTCTGTGATCTCGGCGTTAATGCAGGATGCCATCGGGAAAACATCGGAGGTAACTTGGCTGTCCGACAAGCGCATTTTTGCATTAAGCCTCAATCGGTTTCGCTGGGAAGATGCCGAAACGGCTCAAACCGAAGGGCGACCCTATGAGCGGGTTCGCACAAACCTTTATGTTGAAGATGTAAGCGCCGCAAAATTCGTCGGGTTTAACGTTGCCAAAGGCCAAGAAGCCTTTGAAGTGTTGTCAATTTCGTTCACTGCCGGAGAGGACGGCACCGGCGAGGTTGCCATTGATTGCGCGGGGGGTGCGGGCTTTAGTCTTAGCATCGAAACTCTCGATATTCGGATGGCCGATATGGATACGGTTTGGCAGACGGAGCACTTGCCCCAACATAAAGATACCGCTGAATGACCCGCCGCCTGACCAGCACTGATCCCTCGTTTGAGCAGGCATTCGATGACTTGCTGAATCTCAAACGAGAAACCAGCGAGGAAGTTGACGGCGTCGTGCAGGATATTCTGCGCGATGTGCATACGCGCGGCGATGCAGCGGTGATCGAGCTGACCGCGCGCTTTGATCGGCAAACGCTGACCGCCGAGACGCTTGCGGTTTCAGCCGCCGAGATTGATGCCGCTGTTGCGGCGACGCCCAGCGCAGAGCGTGCAGCACTGGAAACTGCCGCTGAGCGCATCACCGCCTATCACGCGCGGCAACTGCCTGAGGATGCGGACTGGACCGACACACAAGGCGTGCGGCTTGGGTGGCGATGGACGCCGGTCGATGCAGCGGGGCTTTATGCGCCCGGCGGTCTCGCGAGTTATCCGTCATCGGTCTTGATGAACGCGATCCCGGCAAAGGCAGCGGGTGTCGAGCGGCTCGCGCTGTGCGTTCCGACCCCGGACGGAGAGGTCAATCCGCTGGTGCTGTGCGCGGCGCGGCTGGCCGGTGTCACTGAAGTCTACCGCATCGGCGGGGCGCAGGCGATTGGCGCGATGGCCTACGGCACGCAAACGATCCCGCCTGTTGATGTGATCGTTGGTCCCGGCAACGCCTTTGTCGCCGCCGCCAAGCGTCAAGTATTCGGGCGTGTCGGCATCGACTCGATTGCGGGGCCGTCAGAGATCTTGGTGATTGCCGATGGCGAGAACGACCCCGATTGGATTGCGCTTGATCTGTTGAGCCAAGCCGAACATGACGAGTCGGCTCAATCGATCCTGATCACTACCGACACCGCGATGGCAGATGCCGTCGATGCCGCCGTCGCAAAACGGTTAGAGACGCTGGAGCGGCGAGAGATTGCGGGCGCAAGTTGGCGATCTTCGGGAGCGATCATCACGGTGCCGGACCTCGACACCGCCGCGAGGCTGGCCAATAAAATCGCCGCCGAACATCTGGAGCTATGCGTTGCGGAGCCACGTGCGCTGGCGCAAAAGATCAAACACGCGGGGGCGCTGTTTTTGGGCAGGTGGACGCCGGAAGCCGTCGGCGATTACGTCGGTGGGCCGAACCACGTCCTCCCCACGGCGCGATCTTCGCGTCATGCCTCTGGCTTGTCCGTGATGAATTTTCTGAAGCGCAGCTCAATGCTCGAATGTACCCCCGGTGCGTTAGGGCAAATTGGCGGCGCCGCTGAAACGCTGGCGAAAGCGGAAAGCCTAGAGGCGCACGGCCTTTCCGTCCGTGCAAGACTAAATGCGATGAACGAGGACGCGGGATGAGCCAAGACATCACCAACTTCACCCTCGACGACAGCGCTCTGCCGCCACCAACGCCGGAGATCGAGCAAGAACGCAACATCGCGATCTTTGATCTGCTAGAGGCGAACACGTTCCGATTGGCGTCTGGCATGGCACCGCCGCTGTCGCTGACAATG
>CAZJWF010000142.1:0-6743 GCA_964549375.1 uncultured Neomegalonema sp. | reverse complement strand
AGCAACAAACGCAAAGGCTACGGCTTCCGGCACCAAGGCCAGCGCAACGGTCAGGCCGGAAAGAACTTCGGTCCGAATTTCCGTGGCACTGAAAGGTTCGGGCCTCTTGAGTGCCAGAGCGGCGCTTTTCCGACTTCCTTCCGCAAATTTCTTTAAAAAGTCAGCATCGAACGGCATAAAAATCCGCTCCTCAAATTTGCGGTGGGGGTGCCGCCTAACATGGCGGATGTGAAAACACCACTAACGGAATATGAAGAATTTTTCGGGGCTTATGCTTCAGGATGACATGGGTCGGGCGTATCTGACGCGGGCCGCAAGAAACCTGCTTTGCTCTATCGCCTTGTGCGTGCCTCAGCGCACGTTACGAAGAGTGCCGCAACGCCCGTAAACAGCAAAATAGCCCAGACCAGAGGGGTGGCGGTGCCGTCGTAGAACTGTGCGACGGAATATGCACCGATAGCTGCGCCTAAGCTTTGACCCGCGCCGAATAAGACACCGGCCGCCGCGCCGCGTTGTTTGGGCACATCGGCCAACATCACCAGCGGTGCCGCCGAGAATGTGAGACCGAGGCCGATCGAAAATACCGACATGCCAATCACAACGCTCACCGGCGAGATCAAGTTGGTGACATCCAACATGACCATCATGACAGCACCCACAAGCGAGATCGCAACGCCGCTTTGCATCAAGGTATTCGGAGCCGCACGATCCGCGAGTTGGTTGGCAAGACCTGCCCCCGCGATATAGGCTAAAACGCCGACACCATAGTAATAGCCGTACTGTTCCGTCGGAACGCCGAGTTCTTCAATCAGAAGGAAAGGCCCCGCCGTAATGTAGGCAAATAATCCCGCAAATACGGCGCTGATCGCCAATCCCGGCAAGACGAAACGCGGATCACTGAGCAAACCGCCGTATCGTCGGAGCGCGAGGCGAATATCCAGCGGTGTGCGCCGCGCCGTTTCTGGTACAAACACCCATGCAGCCCCGGCAACGAGCACGCCAAGCAGCGCCAAAATCCAGAAATTGGCTTCCCACCCCATTGTCACATGAACCCAACCGCCAATAACCGGACCGGTTGCGGGGGCCAAACCGATGGCGGCACCATAAATACTGAGAACACGAATGGCATCGGGGCCAGAATAAAGGTCCCGAATGATCACGACCCCAAGAACCGAGACAACGGAAGCTGAGGCCCCCTGTCCAATGCGGGCCCCAATTAGGAAATCAATGCTTGGGGCTAGCGCACATGCGACACTGAATAAAGCGAACAAAATCATGCAATAAGACAGCGTCGGTTTGCGCCCAAAGCGGTCGGAGAGCGGACCAATGGCAAACGGACCCAGTGCATATCCGAGGAAGTTGGCGCTCATGGTCATCTGGACCGTACCGTCATCCGTGCCAAAAACGCGGGTTAGATGCGGTAAGCTGGGCGTATAGAGATCTGTTGAGAGAATCGAAACGCACATACAGGCGATAAGAACCGCCGGAATCGTCCAATGCGGCCCCAAAGCGACCCGAGACTGATCGGGTGCATGAGGAGGGACGGGTCTCGTCAAGGGCGGGTTATCTCCGACAATACTATGAGCTGGCGCCTACCTCGCCTTCCTATGGGATCAGGTCAAGGATTTTGAAGCCGCACCACGCGCTATCGCGTTCTGGGCGTTACCGAAATCCGACGAAGCGACTTCGCATTGCTTGTTCGCGACGTCTACATCGGAAAACCAACACTTGCCGAACCCCAAATCGCCCTAGGTTCAAACGCAACGAAACCAGCACAAGGCTCCCAACATGACCCATTTGTTTTCACCCTTCTCGCTGCGGGATGTGACATTCAAGAACCGGATTGCCGTGTCACCCATGAGCCAGTATCGGGCAAAAGAGGGGTATGCGAACCTCTGGCATACCGTGCATTTGGGTCGATTTGCGATGGGCGGTGCTGGACTAGTCTATTGCGAGGCCACAGCGGTCGAGGCCGATGGACGGCGCACACATGGCGATCTCGGTCTGTGGGATGACGCACAAATTGACGGGTTGCGAGAACTTTCAGATTTCATCAGGGCCGAAGGAGCGATTCCTGGAATTCAACTCGCCCATGCGGGTCGAAAAGCGTCTGAGCGCCGCCCGTGGCATGGAGAGACGCCTGTCGATAACGTAGATATCGATGAACGCAACGAAACTCCGTGGACAGCTTGCGCGCCTTCCGCAATTCCCTACGCCGATGATTGGCCGATGCCACAAGAAATGTCCGAGGCAGATATCGAGCGCGTCATCGACGCCTTTGGTTCCGCAGCACGGCGCGCGGCGGACGCAGGATTCAAGATCATCGAAGTTTACGCAGCGCACGGATTTTTAATCCATCAGTTCCTATCGCCGATTGCCAATCAACGTACAGATGCGTGGGGCGGCAATGCTGAGAATAGGATGCGGTTTGCCATCAAAGTTGTTGAAGCCATCCGCGCGAACTGGCCAGATCAATATCCACTTGCCTTTCGGCTGTCGGCAACGGACTGGCTCGACGGTGGTCTGGAAGTCGCGGATACCATTCACATCTCGAAAGCTCTGAAAGACGCTGGCGTCGATATGATTGATTGTTCGACCGGCGGGATTGGCGGCAAAGAGCGCCCGCGCAGAATGATCATCACGCAAGGATTTCAAGTGCCTTTTGCAGATCAAATCCGCGCTGAAGCGGACATCCCCACGATGGCGGTCGGATTTTTGTGGGATGCAAAATCCTGCGAAGAGATTTTGACCTCAGGTCATGCCGATATGATTGCCTTGGCGCGCGAGTTACTCGACGATCCAAACTGGCCACTCCATGCCGCAGCAGAACTCAAGGCTGATGAGAACCATGAGATGTGGCCCGTTGAGGCGGGGTGGTGGTTGATGAAGCGCGACCGCCTTTTGAACAAACTCGGTCTGCGCTGAAGAAGGAGCTTATTCACCCTGCGAAATTGCTCGTTACTCAAACAACGTCCGGGCTTTTTCGAGGGACTGGATCAGAACATCTGCATCGGCACGGGTGTTGTACATACCAAAAGACGCGCGGCAGGTCGCCGTGACGCCGAGATGTCCCATGAGGGGTTGGCAACAGTGATGCCCTGCTCTGACCGCGACGCCGTAACGGTCCAACACCGTTGAGATGTCATGAGCGTGCGCGCCGTCCATCGTGAAGGAAAAGATCGCGCCTTTGGTTTTAGACTGCCCCTGCACATGCAGCCAATTCAGGCCCGCCAACCGCTCGGCGGTGTAGTCGCGCAAGTCATGTTCGTGCGCGGCGATGGCCTCCATCCCGACATCTTGCATATAACGGATCGCTTCAGCCATGCCGATGATCTGAGCGATCGGCGGCGTGCCGGCCTCGAATTTATGCGGCGCGGAGTTATAGGTGATCTCGTCTTTGTGGACGTGACGGATCATATCGCCGCCGCCATGCCACGGGCGCATCTCCTCATGGCGTGCGCGCTTTGCATATAGCGCACCGCATCCACTCGGACCGTAAAGTTTGTGACCAGTGATCGCATAGAAATCACAGCCGATGTCTTGAACGTTCACCGGCAGATGCACGGCCCCTTGAGAGCCGTCCACCATCACCGCCGCGCCCGCCGCATGGGCCAATTCGGTCACGCGCTTCACGTCAACAACTGAGCCAAGCACGTTTGACATCTGCGTCACGGCGACCAACACCGTGCGATCCGTCATCGCAGCGCCAATCGCCTCCGCAGAAATATCACCGTTCACATCGGGATCGACCCAGATCAGCTTTGCGCCATAGCGTTCGCGCACAAAATGCCACGGCACAATATTGGCGTGGTGCTCCATCGTGGTGAGAACAATCTCGTCTCCCTCTTTAATGCGCGGCTCCAGCCACGAATACATGGCGAGATTGATCGACTCGGTCGAGCCGCGCGTAAAGATGATCTCATCCTCATGAGCCGCACCGAGGAAGTTTTGCACAACACCCCGCGCCGCTTCGTAATTCTCCGTCGCCAGATTCGACAGATAGTGCAAGCCGCGATGGACGTTGGCGTACTCGCTCTCATACGTGCGCGTGATGCAATCGATCACGCGGCGCGGCTTTTGTGCGCTGGCCCCGTTGTCGAGGTAAATGAGCGGCTTGCCATGAACCTGCAATTCGGTCGCCGGAAAATCCGCGCGAATGGCGTCGATGTCGTACATAATAGCCCCGAAATTACTGGCCAACGCCAAGTCCGCCCGAAGGGACGAAACTCATTAGCGCCAAAACCATAAGCAGCATTACGGCAACCGAAACAGCGATGACCTTGCCGATGCTGGCAAAACCGTGAACCTCGGCAACATAGGCCGATGAGACAAAAAGGGTCGCGGCGGTGAACAACAAACGCATCACCCCTTCCAAAGCAGCCGGGAGCACGAATGTCGCGAACAAGAGGGCTAGATTGGCGAGACAGACCACAAATTGCGTCCATGCCGATGCGGTTTTGGAGTCGGCATAGCTGGCGGTTCCGCCGAACAAGGTCCCCAAGACCTTGATCACCATTGCCGTCACGTAATATCCGGCGATCATGAACGCGACCGTCGTAAATGCCGTCATCAATGCGGTCGGCCTCTCGATCAGTTCACCATCGGGGCCGGGCGGCATCTCAAGCGTGCGAAAAATCAAGGTAAACGGAATCGCCAAGAGAACGCCCGTGATCGCCACCATGATCAGGCGGTCACGCTCGCTTAGATTAAGCGATAAAATACGCCGCATGGATTGGCGCGGTTGCACCCACGCTTCGACGTAAAGGGCTGGGAGATTCACCACCTCTACCCCGCCGCCCGTTCTGCCATCCACGCATCGACAGACTTCCGCACGATGTCTTGCAAAGCTTCATCCGCGATTTCCAAGATCGCTTCATCGACGAAAGCCGCGACAAGCATCGCTTCGGCCTTTTTTTGCGGCACGCCGCGCGAGCGTAGATAAAAGAGCGCGGTCTCATCCAGCGCACCCGTGGTCGATCCGTGCGAGCACATCACGTCATCGGCGTAGATTTCGAGTTCAGGTTTGGCGTTAAACTCTGCGCCCTCGGACAACAACACCGACTGGCTGATTTGATAGCCGTCAGTTTTCTGCGCGTGCTCCTTGACGTAGATTTTGCCCTGAAACACCGCTTTAGACTCGTCATCCATGACGTTCTTGACGACTTGGCGGCTTTCGCAATGGGCGGCTTCGTGGCTGATATAGACAGTGTTGTCGATCAGTGCTTTGCCGCGTCCCATAACACCCGCCGCGATATGGCCGTTGCCATTCTCACCCGCCATTGTCAGTTGCGTCTCGTTACGAATGAGCGCGCCATCCGCCGCAAGCGTAAACGTCTTGAAATTCGCCTCAGCCCCGATGCTCGCATAGAGCGCAGTGAATTGTTTATCCGCCACTTCGGTTTGAGCGCGCAGGTGATTGAGGGTCGCGCCGTCTTCAATAACGAACTCGGCCCCTGTGGTTAGCGCGCCCGCACCGGATTCGAGCAGCGTCGCAGACGCGCCCTTTTCAACCAGCAGCACGACACGCAAATGTGCGCCCGCTGTACCTTCGTAACGCAGGTGAATTGGTTTATTGAGCGCCGTTCCCGCTGGAATACGCACGGCAATACCGTCCGTTGCCATTGCCATATTGAGATCGGCAAACGGGCGATCAACTTGTTTCTGTGCGCCCTCTATCGGTCTGGCTTGCAGCGCGGCATAAACCGTGCTGATCCACGTCGCCTCTCCCGTTGGCACATCAGCTACCTTTTCCAAGGCTTCGCGGTCAGAGCGGTCGTGATCAATGCGACCATCGACAAAGACGATCCGATACGCATCAACATCGGCAAACGCATCCGCCGCGCTTGTTGTGCTGATCCCGATTTCGGGGGTCAGGTCACGGACAGGTGTGTATTTCCAATACTCGTCCCGTTTGGTCGGCAGGCCATGCGCTTCAAACCGCTTAAAGGCTTCTTCGCGCGAACCTGCGCCCATCGCCGCCGCCGTGTCATTGGCTTTGAACGCTTCAAAAGCATCACGCCAAGGGTTGGTCTGTGCGTCCATTATGCGGCGGCTCCCAACAGATCGGTGTACCCATTTTTCTCAACTTCAAGGGCGAGTTCCGGCCCACCCGTCTGGATGATTTTTCCCGCCGCCATGATGTGAACCACATCGGGTTTGATGTGGTCGAGCAGGCGTTGATAGTGGGTAATCACCAGAAAACCGCGCCCTTCATCGCGCAGGGCATTGACGCCTTTCGAGACCAGCTTCATCGCGTCCACGTCAAGGCCGGAATCCGTTTCATCGAGAATGCAGAGCTTGGGCTGTAGCAGGCTCATCTGCAGAATCTCGTTGCGCTTTTTCTCGCCGCCAGAAAAACCAACATTGACCGGGCGTTTCATCATATCAGGCGAGATGTCGAGTTCTTTGGCTTTTTCGCGGACGAGTTTGAGAAACTCAGGCGCGCCCATTTCTTCTTCGCCGCGCGCTTTGCGTTGGGCGTTGAGTGCGGTGCGCAGGAAGATCATGTTGCCGACGCCGGGGATTTCGACCGGGTACTGGAACGCAAGGAACAAGCCCGCCGCCGCGCGCTCGTCGGGTTCCATATCCAGAATGTCTTCACCGAGCAGCGTTGCAGACCCATCCGTAACTTCATACCCGTCACGGCCCGACAACACGTAAGACAGCGTGGACTTGCCCGATCCGTTCGGTCCCATAATGGCGTGGACTTTACCCGCCTCGACCTCAAGGTTGACGCCCTTGAG
>CAZJWF010000141.1:0-6746 GCA_964549375.1 uncultured Neomegalonema sp. | reverse complement strand
TCAGTGACCCGAAGAAACTTTCCATCGGGGCGTTATCGAGGCAGTTTCCCTTGCGACAAGCCCCTCTAGCCTCGTCATGTCACTGAGTTGCTATTCCCTGACTACCATAACCGAACATCCCGCATGCCGAACGACCCTCGCGGCATTTGGACCGAGCAGGTAGTCGCTAAGTTCCGGCCGGTGGGAAGCCATGACGATCAGATCGGCATCGATACGGTTGGCGATCGCCAGGATCTGATCGTAGATCGCGCCGTTCGCAACGATATGCTGGACCTTCAAATCATCGAGATCGGATTGTGACGTATAGTCATGCAGTTGCTTTTGCGCCGCTTCGGTCACCTCTTTGGAAAAATCTTTCGGGAAAAAGGTCGAAGCGAAACGGTCGACAGGAGCAACAACGGTGAGAACATGCAAGACAGCCCCATAATCTCTTGCGATCCGCTTGGCAGATTGCAGTGCCTTGTCGCTGGCTTCGGGTTGACCGAGATCGACCGGCAGGAGAACATGATCATACATTTTGCAACTCCTGCTGTTTGCGTCGTCGTGTGATTTGCCAAAACGCAATCAGAAAAAGTAGGCCATAGGCCGGAATGTAGAACCATTCCTTTGCGATCCGAACGGTTGCTTTGTTGAGCTCCAATACCCTCCAATCGAAGTCGATACCCCACCTCTGCGCCGGGGTATTGAAGTCGACGTTGTCGACATACGTTCCATCGTCATCCAATCGCATGGTCATGCCCGTGGCTGACAGAAGGCGTTCTTCACCCGATGCCCCTGCCTTACCAAGGGGGATCGCGACAGTGCGCTGGATCATGTCTCCGCTGAAGTTCTCGCCTTCCATGAACATCTTGATTTGCGCATCATCCTCCGCCTTCTCCACGATTTCGTGAATTGAGGCCGGATCAACAGATTCGAATGGCGGTTGAATTAAATCGAGCCAGAAAGCGGGCCTCAGCAACGATAGCGCGAGCACAATCATCAGCGCACTCTCCAAAAAATAGTTTTTGACCAGAAAGTACCCTTGCGTCGCCGCAGCGAATACACACATCGCGATCGTGGCAGAGATGATTATCAATGCTGCGCTCCAATAGCTTTCCACACCGATTAGCAGCATCTCGGGATTGAAGACGAAGATGAACGGCAGGATCGCGGTGCGCAGGCTGTAATAGAATGCCTGAATACAGGTTTTCATTGGATCAGAGCGCGCGACAGCGGCTCCGGCAAAGCTGTCAACCGCGACAGGCGGTGTGGTGCCCGACATAAGTCCGAAGTAGAAGACGAAGAGATGCACCGCAAAGAGGGGAATGACCAACCCATTTTGCGCGGCCAGCGTGACTAGTGGCTGGGCCATCACGCTGGCGACCACGATATAGTTTGCTGTAGTGGGCAGTCCCATTCCGAGAACAACGCACATGATTGCTGTGAACAGCAGCATGATCATGACATTGCCACCAGAGACCGCGTTGATGATCTCGGTCATCAAGAGACCCAAACCTGTCAGCGAGACGACGCCGACGATGATGCCGGCGGCACCCATGGCAACTGCGATACCAACCATGTTGCGCGATCCGGCAATGAAGCCTTTGATCAGATCAGAAAAGCCTTCGTGCAGACCCCCCGCGAAACTTTTGTCCTCTGTCCCCCGGAAGAAGGCGATAATCGGTTTCTGGGTCAACATGATAATGATCATGACGACAATTGCCCAAGAAACTGCGAGCCCTGGTGATAGACGCTGGATCATCAAACACCAGATTAAGACACCGATGGGCAGGGCGAAGTGTAAGCCCGCCATCAGTGTCGGCTTCAGTTCCGGAATTTCGAGCAGCGGCGCGTTTGGATCATCGATCTCCAACTCCGGATATCCAGCGGCGATCTTGAGTAGCCAGATGTAGAGAACGATCATGATCAATCCGGCGATCGGCGTTGCAAGAGTACCCGCAACGGAACCTAGTCCGGTCGCGACCCCATAGACGATCCCGCTGATCAGCGCGATGGCACCGAAGCCGAAAAGGAAGCTCCAAATCTTTTGCAAAAGCGTGGACTCGCGCACTTTCGCAAGGACAGGCATGTTCGCCTTCACCGCTTCGAGATGCACGATGTAGAAGAGGCCAATATAGCTGACGATGGCAGGTACGAAGGCGTGCACCACGACTTCGAAATAGGTAATTCCAACGAACTCCGTCATCAGAAACGCCGCCGCCCCCATCACGGGCGGCATGATCTGACCGTTGATGGAAGAAGAGACCTCAATTGCACCGGCTTTTTCTCCAGAGAAGCCGATGCGCTTCATAAGGGGAATCGTGAAGGTGCCGGTGGTTACGACATTGGCGATGGCCGAGCCAGAAATCAGTCCTGTGAGCCCGGACGAGACGACCGCCGCTTTGGCCGGACCGCCGCGCAGATGCCCGAGCATCGAGAAGGACAGCTTGATGAAGAAGTTGCCTGCCCCGCCCTTGTCGAGCAGCGCCCCGAAGAGCACAAAGAGGAAAATGAAGCTGTTGGAAACCCCAAGCGGTAACCCGAACACGCCTTCGGTGGTCAGCCACATGTGATCCACATACCGGTTCAGCGAAAACCCGCGATGTGAGATTAGATCGGGCAGCATCGGTCCGAGAAACACATAAAGTGTGAAAACTACGGACACGATGACCAACGATATTCCGAGCACGCGACGGGTGATCTCAAGGACCAGCAACATGCCGAGAATCGAAACAACGGTTTCCATCGTCGTCCGGACACCGCCCGCGTTCTCAACCACGTCTCTGTAGAAAATAAGAATATAGAGCGAGCACCCTGCAGCGAGGATTCCTAGCACCCAATCGTAAGCGGGGATGTACTGACGGGGTGAATGAACAAAGGCTGGAAACGTCATGAAGCCGAGAAACAACGCAAAGGCGAGGTGAATCGAGCGTTGCTGACTGTCATCGATCAGCCCAATGCCAGTCGTAAAGGGCAATGGAGATGCCATGTAAAGCTGATACAGTGGCCAAATCAGAGCCACCCCAAGCACGATCATGCGCGCGACCCCAGATGGATCCCGAGCGCCGGTGTCGTTTTCGGCAATTAGATCATCGATCTCGTCTTGATGTGTTTTGTCAGTCATGATGCACCCCCCTGAAAGAAAACGGGCGCGATTATGCGCCCGTCCATCTTGCCGTTGCGGTTACTCAATCAGCCCAACTTCGCGGAAATACTTCTCCGCGCCAGGGTGATATGGAACAGATCGACCATTCAGGGCAGAGCCTTCACGCGAAATAGCGAGATAGAGGGTTGACTGTGCCTTAAAGTCTTCGAAGTTGTCGAAAACCGCCTTGACCATATTGTAGACGACGTCCTCGTCGGCATCGGCCGAGGCTACGAGCGTCGCCGCGAGACCCCATGTCGTGACCTCGTCAGCTTGGCCGCGATAGGTCTCCGCTGGAATCACAGATTTCGCGTAATAGGGAAATTCTTCGATCATTGCGTCGATGGTTTCATCCGACCAATCCACGATAGAAGCGTCGCACGTGTTTGTGGCCTCAGTGATTGATGAGGCTGTGATACCGGTCGGATAGAAAAACGCATCGATTTTGCCGTCACAAAGCGCCTGAGCTTGCTCGCGTGATGTAAGGCGAGTCGCCTGCCCGAAATAGCTGTCCGGGTCGGTATCATAGCGCGAGAGTGCGAAAGTCATGCTGGCCTCGGTGCCGGACCCGGCATTCCCGATATTGACGACTTTGCCTTTGAGTTCGGAAAAATCCTTCAGATCGGCGTCGGCCCGCGCTACGACATGCGCGGTGTCCGTGTGAAGTGAGAACAGGAATCGCAACTTTTCGTTCGCACCAGCTTCTTCGAACTTAGACGAGCCACGATAAGAGTGATATTGCCAATCCGATTGCACCGTGGCCACGTCCAATTCGCCGGCCTGGATAGAACGCAGATTGGCGACCGAGCCACCCGTGGATTCGACTGTGCAACGGATGTTGTGGCCTTGCGATTTCCGACTCTTGTTCAAGACATTGCAGATGAAACCGCCCGTTGGATAATAGCCCCCTCCGATTCCAGCCGTGCCAATGTTGACATATTTGCGTTCTTGCGCGGCTGCGCTGGACGCTAAGACAGCGACGGCTCCCGCCGCCACGATCAGTTTCGTGAACTTACTCATTGTCATCTCCCATGTCGTTTAAGTTCGTTTTCTCGAAAGGTCTCATGCGTTTCTTCTCAAAAAGGCCGCGACCTCTTTCTGGGTCGCTTCAATATGGATGCGGAGCGTACCGACGGCCTTGGCAAGGTCGCCTGTTTCGCAGGCTGCCAAAATTTCTTGATGCTCCCGCATCGGTCGTTCCAGTCCACTTGCTTCAGTTACGAGCAAGCGCAGGTACTGGCCCAGCCTGTCTTGCAGATCAGCGATCATTGATTTGAGCTGTGGGTTACCGCAAGGTTCATAGAGCATGTCATGGAAGTCACTGTTCAATTTGCTCCACTGCGAGACCTTGGTCTTCTTCGCATAGTCGTTGAGCAGCGCCTGCATTTTCGTGAAA
The DNA here is from genome assembly GCA_964549375.1 of uncultured Neomegalonema sp. Taxonomy (GTDB): domain Bacteria; phylum Pseudomonadota; class Alphaproteobacteria; order Rhodobacterales; family Rhodobacteraceae; genus JAHDDY01. The sequence goes on along the minus strand of CAZJWF010000141.1, from coordinate 2,226 downwards.
TCAGAGTCGATCATATTGGGGACAGCCAGCTCCAGCGCCCGGCACTCGAGCGCCAGCCGGATATCCAGAAGTTGGAGGATTTCGATTTCCGAAAACTGTTTGACCGTTGCGCCCTTGTTGCGACGAAAGACGACGAGGTTTTCGACTTCCAATCGTTGCAACGCTTCGCGAACGGGAATCTTGCTAACACCGTGCTTTTTAGCGATGTCGTCCTGTCGCAGCGGCGCACCCGCCGCTAATCCGCCAGTCAGAATCTGTGCGCGAAGATTTTCATAGATTGGATCTGCCGCACTTGCGGCATCTTGAACTTTTCGTTTTTTGACAGCATCAACCATTTCAGATTTGATCCTTGATTATCGTATACGATATTGTCAAGATCATTTACGATGGAGTTCTGGTGGTTGCCGCCACCGACCTCGCTCGCATTGTTAAATCGGTTAGCTTTGAGTCTGGGAAAATTGTGAAGCGAGACATTGCCATTATTGGTGGCGGAATCGTGGGGTCGGCGGCGGCATACTTCTTGGCGCGGTCGGGTCATGCAGGGGATGTCGTAGTGCTGGAGCCAGATTCCTCCTACGAGTTCGCCACCACGCCCCAAGGAGCTGGAGGCGTACGACAGCAGTTCAGTGTGAGCGAAAACGTAGAGATGTCCCGATTCAGTCTCGGGTTTTTCAAGGAATTCGTAGACCACCTTTCCGGCATTCCCAACGTGCCGGACATCCAGTTCAAAGAACAGGGCTATCTGTTTCTGGTTAGAAGCGACGGTGACGAGACGCTACGGCGCAATCACGCTCTGCAGACATCGCTTGGGGTCTACGCCGAGCTGATCGACTACCCCGAGATACGCCGCCGATTTCCTTCCATTGAGCGCGACGATATCGCCCTTGGCTGCTACACGCCGAATGACGGGTGGATTGACCCGAATGGTGCGCTTTGGGGATTCCGCCGCGCCGCGGAACACCTTGGGGTGCAGTATGTTCGCGCGCGCGTCACCGATGTCGCTTCAGATAGATCGAAAGTCCTGTCTCTGTCGCTTGATGACGGGCAGACGATCGACGCGGACTATTTCATCAATACCGCAGGCCCTTGGGCATCAGAGATCGCGAAAATGACCGGGGCTAATCTCCCGGTGGTCCCTATGTGCCGCGTTCAGCACTTCTGGAAATGCGCCCACGATCTCGAACCCCTGCCGCTCGTCAAAGACGAAAGCGGGATGTTCTTTCGCCCTGAAGGAGATGGGTTTGTCGGCGGGCGCCCAAGTTTTGACGTTCTACCTGGTTTTGTCGACGACATCCATGTTGGTTTCTTCGCCAACTATTTCGAAGAGACGATCTGGTCGATGATGGCCGCGCTAGTGCCGAAGTTTGAAACGCTGAAGCTGCAAAGAAGCTGGGCCGGGCATTACGCTCAGAACACCCTCGATGGCAATATGATCATCGGGAGATATTCGCCGGGGCATGACAACCTCATTACCGCTTGTGGATTTTCCGGCCACGGCATCATGCACGCGCCTGCGGTTGGTCGGGCCCTCTCAGAACTCGCGCTGACTGGTTCCTATCAATCCATCGATCTGAGCCGCATGGAATTTGATCGCGTAGCGCGCAGCGCTCCCCTCCCTGAAATCGGAATAAAGTAGGATTGACGAACGCATGTCTTCCCAGAACAAAGTCATCGTGATCGGAACCGGCATCGTCGGAATTGCAACGGCGTACTATCTTGCGCATTCGTACGGTTATTTGAACATCACGTTGGTTGATCGTGATCAGCCAATGACCTTCACGTCCGCGCAATCCGGCGAAAACTATCGCAACTGGTGGCCGCATCCCGCGATGGTTGCCTTCACCAACCGCAGCATCGACCTGCTGGAAGAGATAGCCCAAGATACCGGCAATCGGATCAATATGAATCGCCGCGGCTACGCGCTGGCCACGCGAGAAACCGACATCGACGCTCTCGTAGCTCAACTGCATGATGGGCTTGGCGAGAGTGCGGCGCGCCTCCTGCGGTATCACACCTATGATACCGCGGCGACCTATCATCCGTTCGATAAGCCGGATTGGGAAAGCGTGCCTGATGGTGTCGATATCGTACAAAACGCGGAGTTGATCAAAAGCCGCTTCCCCAGTTACGATCCGGCGATCAGGACCATCATTCACATCCGACGCGGCGGCGACATCAGCGGTCAACAGCTTGGCACGGTCATGCTAGAATACTTCCGTAACGTTG
>CAZJWF010000140.1:0-6821 GCA_964549375.1 uncultured Neomegalonema sp. | reverse complement strand
ATGCGCGGTTTAAAGAAACGCCAGCACACCGACGGTGTCGCCGAATGGTCTGTGGTGCGGCAGGTGATGCCGTATTTGTGGCCGAAGGGCGAGACAGAGGCCAAGGCGCGCGTTGTTCTGGCGGTAGGTTTTCTGATCCTCGCCAAGATCGCCACGGTGATCACGCCGTTCTTCTTTAAATACGCTGTGGACGCAGTGGCCCCGCTGACTGACGGCCAAATTCCGCAGAGTGCCTTTTGGGCCGCACCCGCCGCGCTCGTTGCCGCCTATTGTTTTGCGCGGGTTTCGCAGATCCTCTTCGCGCAGCTTCGTGATGCCGTCTTTAGCCGGGTGGGGCAAAGGGCGCTCCGGCGGCTCGCGATCCGCACGTTTCGCCATGTCCATAGTCTCAGCCTCCGCTTTCACCTAGAACGCAAGACCGGCGCGATGAGCCGGATCATCGAGCGCGGCGTCAAGGGCGTCGAGTTCCTGCTGCGGTTCATGCTGTTCTCGATTATCCCGCTGTTTTTGGAGCTGATCTTGGTTGCAGGAATTTTCCTGTGGCATTTCGGGCCGTGGTTCCTCGCGGTGATCCTGGGGACGATCATCGTCTATGTCTTCTTCACCTTCAAAGTGACAGAGTGGCGGGTGAAAATCCGCCGCAACATGAATGAAAAAGACACCGATGCGAACCAAAAGGCGGTCGATGCGCTGCTGAATTATGAGACGGTAAAATACTTCTCTGCCGAGCGCCGCGAGAGCGACCGGTATGAGGGCGCGATGATCGGTTATGAAAATGCCGCCGTCAAAACTCAGACCACCCTCGCGTTTTTGAACCTTGGTCAGTCGGTGATTATCTCGGTTGGCCTTGGTTTCGTCATGGTGTTTGCGGCCAATCGGGTGCTGGCGGGGCAGTTGACTGTCGGCGATTTCGTGCTGGTCAATGCGCTGATGATGCAGATCACCATGCCGCTGAATTTCCTCGGCACGGTCTATCGCGAAATCCGCCAGTCGTTGATTGATATGGGCGATATGTTCACGCTGCTGGAACAACCCGCCGAAGTGCAAGACAAACCGGGTGCGCCTGATTTGGTGGTACGCGACGGGCGCGTGGCCTTTGAGAGCGTGGCCTTTCACTACGACCCTGAGCGCGCCATCCTAAAAGGTGTGGACTTTTCCGCGCGTGGCGGCGGAACGGTCGCGGTGATCGGACAGAGCGGGGCGGGCAAATCGACCATCGCGCGCTTGCTGTTTCGGTTCTACGATGTCACGGGCGGACGCATTATGATTGACGGACAAGACATTCGCGACGTCACGCAAGAAAGCCTGCGCCGTCATATCGGGGTCGTGCCGCAGGACACTGTCCTCTTCAACGACACCATCGGCTACAATATCGGGTATGGCGATCCGGGCGCGTCCTTTGAGCAGATCGAACAAGCCGCCCGCGACGCAGCGATCCATGATTTTATCGAAAGCCTGCCCGATGGCTATGAAACCATCGTCGGTGAGCGCGGGTTAAAGCTGTCGGGCGGTGAGAAACAGCGAGTTGCGATTGCCCGCGCCATTCTCAAGAATCCGCCGATCCTGATACTGGACGAGGCAACTTCAGCACTCGACAGCGGAACCGAGCGCGACATTCAAGACAGCCTGCGACGTTTGTCGGAAAACAGGACCGTTGTCACCATCGCGCACCGCCTGTCGACGATTGTCGATGCCGATGAGATTCTGGTCATGCAGGACGGACAGGTCGTTGAGCGTGGCCCGCATCCCGTCTTGCTGGCTAAAGCTGGACTTTACGCTGAGATGTGGCGTCGCCAAGAGGCCAGCGAAGCAGCGTAAACTCTCGTTAACCTTTGTTAACTAACAATGCCCTCAGTATCGACCGGAGTTGAACTATGGGTATCTACGCCGCTGAATCTCATGACGTTTTGTCTGGGATTATTCGCCGAAAGGCTGTCAATCTAGAGGACGTGTTGATCCTGCGCCGCCAAGTCTGGCCCGATGGCGCAATTTCAAAATCCGAGGCGGAGATGTTGTTCCGCATCAATGATGTGGTCGAGGCGAGTTGTGGCGAATGGGATGACTTTTTCGTTGAGTCCATCACGACATTTCTGGTCGATCAGGCCCATCCGGAGGGCTTTGTCTCTGAGGGAGACGCAGGATGGTTAGAGCGGCTGATCCTACATGACGGCAAGGTCTGCGGCGCGACGCAATTGGAGACGCTGATTTCCGTAATAACCGAAGCGAAACATGTGCCGCACCGGTTGGAAATGCTGGCGTTGGAGACCATCCATGACGCAGTGCTCAGCGGCGATCACACCTTGCTGACGAATGATGCTCTGGAGAAGGGCGCGATCGGCGACCCGGAAGTGTCTTTGCTACGCCGGGTTCTTTACTCCAGCAGCGGCGCACGGGGCGATGCGATCAGTCTCGATGAAGCAGAGTTGATTTATGCGTTGAATGCCGAGACCGCCGAAACAACGAGATGCGTGGCGTGGACGACGCTCTACGTAAATACACTGTCGAATTATCTGTTGTCACAGCACCAATATATCCCGCCATCGAGAGAACGACTGCGTGAGGTGGATAATTGGCTGAACCGGCCCAGCGCTGGGGTCATTGGATTTTCCGAAGCTGTGGCCCGTCGAAACGCGCCGGTTAAAAAGTCGGGTGGGCTGTTCGCGGACATCAAATCTGCCTTCGGAGAGTTATCTCCTATTGAAGACGCCTATGAGCGACGCTCTGACGAGGCCGAGCAAAACCATGCGGAGCGCGTGGATTCTGACGAGGCGCGGTGGCTAATCGACAATTTGACTCGCGATGGTCAGTTGACGGTTAACGAACGCGCGCTGTTGGTGTTCTTGCGAACCGGCGACTATGTGCTGCCCGCCGACTTAGAGCGCATGATCGCAATCGCGGAATAGCCCTTTCCCGTACTGGTCCATCGCGAGAAACCGCCAAGCTCCGTTTGCCAAAATGGAGAGGCGCGGTGGGGATCGTTAACCGTTGATTAATCTTGTACATGGGCGTGCAGACGTTTCTGCGCATCGTTGCTGGTGGTCTAAAACCTGCATTCTGGGTATGCGGAGATTGGGGTTTGATTGCTTCATTCCTTATCCCCACCGAACTTGTGGCTCGTGATGAAGGTGGCATGTCGTGCTGAGGGCAAAGCGTTACATTTTTGACGACAGGGACGAGGCGGCGCTCAACGCTGAGATCGAAGCCTACAAATCTGTCTTTGAAATGCACCGCCCCTGCGACAGCGGGTGCTATACGCCAATCGACCGGAACGACCCGAGCACATGGCGTCGCCCGAATCTCGACACACTGAAAGCATCGGTCCTTGCGGATTGGAAAGCAGATGCGGAAACTGACCGGCTGTTGGACTTGACCGCGGCAGAACATCCCGCTGAGACTGACCGCAAAGCTCCAAGCACTTGGCGTCAGCCTAATCTTGATAATCTAAAAGCGTCGGTCATTGCCGATTGGAAAGCGGCGGCGGTGAAGGCCCGATTTTCTGAGGTGATCGCCGAGGAGCAACCGGTGCTACCCAAGCGCGATGATCCCAATACATGGTCGCGCCCCAATCTCGACAATCTGAAAGCCTCGATCCTTGCCGATTGGAAAACCAGCGCATAGCGGCGCGTGATGGGGAGGGCACCTGAAGGGCGGGATCCTGCCTAGAGCCGGGAGTCCACTACCCGACCATTCGCTGGCATATCCTCGATAAAAAGCACAGAATTTAGGCAAATTTCCGGATTTTCAACCCTTTGCATGGCTCAACGGCAATCAAGCACGAAATTGCCGCGCTGCCCATGTCGCTATCGCCCCCCTGAGCGCCGAAATCTGGCGGAGCCAAGGGCTGGAACCGTTTATTCTTTGACTCTCCGGTAAAAATCCCGACAGGGAGAGACCCAATGAGCGACAGCACGATGACAACGGAAGCTCCGGCTCGCAGCAGACGTGGGCGTGGTGGCGGCGGTGCAGATGCCCGTCGCGCGGCACGATCCAAACCGCAAGTCATGCAGATGCCAGCCATCCAGCGCGTGCTCAAGGAATTCGAAGTTCTCGATGAAGAGGCGCTGTCGATCATCGAGAACAACGCTGACAAAGTGCTTGAAGAAATCGGAATTGGCTTCAAGGACTATCCTCGTGCGCTCGATCTTTGGGAAAAGGCGGGCGCAATCGTGGATCGGACTGAGGAGCGCGTGCGCTTTCCGCGTGGGATGCTGCGCGAGCTGATCAAAACCGCGCCATCCAGTTATATTCAACATGCCCGCAATCCAGAGCGCTCAGTCCCGATTGGCGGCAAGGCCACTGTATTTGCGCCAGTCTACGGCCCGCCGTTTGTCTCAGACATCGAAAATGGCCGCCGCTACGCGACCATCGAAGACTTCAACAACTTCGTAAAATTGGCCTACACCAATCCGTATATGCACCATTCCGGCGGTACGGTGTGTGAGCCGTGCGATATTGCGGTGAATAAACGTCACCTCGATATGGTCTACGCCCATATCAAATACAGCGATAAACCGTTCATGGGCAGCGTTACGGACCCCGAACGCGCACAAGACACCATCAATATGTGCAACCTCGTTTTCGGCGAAGAGTTTGTGCAACAGAACACGGTGTTGACCAGCCTGATTAACTGCAACTCGCCTATGACGCTCGATGGCACGATGCTGGGTGCGCTGGATGTCTACGCGCAGAATAATCAAGCGTGTATCGTATCGCCGTTTATTCTCGCAGGTGCTATGTCGCCGGTCACAATCACCGGAACGCTCACTCAAGTTCTATGCGAAGTGCTGGCCGGGGCTGGATTTTCACAGCTTGTGCGCCCTGGCGCGCCGATTATTTTTGGTACGTTTGCGGCGAATATCTCGATGCAGACTGGCGCGCCGACCTTTGGGACTCCGGAACCAGCGCTCGTTCTTTACGGCGCGGCACAGTTGGCGCGGCGCACGGGCTTACCATTCCGCTCGGGCGGCGCGTTGTGCGGGTCAAAAGCCCCTGATGCCCAAGCGGCGTATGAGAGCAACGCGACGATCATTCCGGCGATTATGGGCGGCGTGAACTTTATGCTTCACGCGGCGGGCTGGATGGAGGGCGGGCTGGTCTCGTCCTATGAAAAATTCGTCATGGACTGCGATCAGCTCGGCATGATGCACAGCTTTGCGAAAGGCGTCGATGTCAGCGAAGAAGCCCAAGCAATGGATGCCATCGCCGAGGTCGGCCCGGGCGGACACTTCTTGGGGTGCGACCATACGCAAAACAACTTCAAGACTGCCTTTTACCGTTCTGATGTGGCCGATAATGGCTCGTTCGAGCAATGGGAAATGGAGGGCAGTCAAGACACAGCGAAACGCGCCAATACGCTGTGGAAAAAGACGCTGGCGGAGTACGAAGCCCCTGCACTTGATTCGGGCATCGACGAAGCATTGAACGAATACGTTGCCAAGAAAAAGGCTGCCGTTCCCGACTCGTTCACCTGACGCAAATTGTGATTTTGGCCGCCATTAAGCGGTCAAAATCCTGCATACCCTCGATAATTTGTCGCCGATCTGCGTATGGCCCGTGATTTGAAAGGCTATTGATGGACGCATTTTAGCGTTTCAGTACGGCACATTTTCTGTTGCGAAATGTTTCTCGTGGCGGGGACAGCGAACGGTGGGACAGATGAATAGTTTTAGTAAGTATGGCAAGGGACGTCGCAACAGCGCGTTTAGCGGCGTATGTCTCGCGGCAATGTTGGCCGTGGTAGCTTCCCCCACGTTGGCGCAGGAATCGCTCGGTTTTGAAGACCCGCTTACTGAAATGCGCGCCCAAGTCGAACAGCTTAAAACCGGCAAAGCGCCCGACGCAGTCCAGGAAGCAACTCTTGCATCGGTGGATGGCGAGAACGTTGTAGCTCCGCCTGATGTCAAAGACCCCTTGTCTAGAATTTCTGATCGTTTCGGTCTGCCTGTTTTGGGCTTGGTCGCGCTGGCTGGTTTGGCTTTGCTCGCGCTTCTTTTGGGCCTGATGTGGCTCGTGACACGGTTAAGTACGCGCCGCACGCCTTATACACTTGAACGGTTGAATTACTCGTTCGATGACGAGGCGACAGATCGGCGCAAGTTGGAGGGGGATCGTCGGAAAGCGCGGAATATCTCGGAGGATGGTTCGAGGTCAACGGATTACGGCAAGATCGCGGTGCCAAGTGCGGCCTCAGCCGCCGCTGCGATTATCAGCGATGATGACGCGCCGGATATGAGCGAATACGAGCTGACCGAAACTGATATTTCGGATGAAGCTGTGAGCGCAGAGTTTGATTCTCACTCGGCGGCAATGGCAGCGGATACCGCCACTCAGGATCATGGCAACGACGCAGCGGATCCGTCTTCTTGGCGTCGCCCAAATCTGGACCGCTTGAAGGCGTCAATCATGCACGATTGGCGGGGTGGTAAAGAAGACGCCGCCACAGAGACCGACGCGGCAATGTCTGCGGAGCACTATGGTGATGCAGAAGCGATGGTGGGAACCGCGGACACGCCCGATACTGCCACCAACGAACAGTCTTCTGCGTTAAGCCGGGAAGCGGAAAACTTTGCCGACTTGTTTGGCGATGATGATCCCGCCGCGGCAGTCGCGGACGAGGGTAATGAGTCTTTGTTCAGTGACGGTCTTGGGTCTGCGCGGACCGACTCTGCAACGACGCTGTCTGATTTGCGATCAACAGTTGCTGACAAAACGGCGGATATCACGTCCTCCGATATGCTGGAAAAACGGCGTGCAGAGTTGCCTTCGCGCGAAGACGCCATGCGCCGGATCAGAGCGTTGCGCGAATCTGTAAAGGCCAGCTA
>CAZJWF010000139.1:0-6924 GCA_964549375.1 uncultured Neomegalonema sp. | reverse complement strand
GATACGATTCAAGAGCAAACCGCCGCTTGCCTTGCCAAGGTCGATGCGCTGCTCGAAGAGGCGGGCAGTTCGCGCGAAAAGATGCTCCGGGCAACCATTTGGCTGGCGGATATGTCGGATTTTGCGGGACTGAACGAGGTTTGGAACGAATGGGTTCCTGAGGGATATGCCCCTGCCCGCGCGTGCGGTGAGGCGAAACTGGCTCGTGAAATCCTGAAAGTTGAGATCATCGTGGACGCTGTCTGCGATTAACCCGCTACGGTTTTATCTGCGACAAAGTGTACAAATTACGGGAATGTGACCCTTGTGCACTGCAAAAACGCAGCTTTGTGACGGTTTTTTCACCGAAAATCGTTGACGATCATCCACTAACGATGTCTTTTTAGCGGAGGTGGTCCCGCAAGGAGCCGCTCTCAACAATAAATTGGAGGACGTTATGGCTTGGACGACACCAAAAATTGAAGAAGCAACCTGCGGTATGGAAATCAACATGTACTTTCCAGCCGATGATGAAGGCGTGCTGTTCTAAGAAAAATAAGAGCGCGGGTTTGTGGTGACGCATCTTCGGGCTCGAATATTAGGCGCTGCTGCCGGTGGGGGTTTGCCCCAGTGGAATTGTGGTTGCCCAAACTGTAACGCCGCCAGGGATGGAACGATCCCGGCGGCGTCTCAGTCTTCAGTGGCCTTTTCCGCGAATGGGACGGATTGGGCGATTCTAAATGCCTCGCCCGACATCCGTTATCAGATTGCTGCGGCACCGCCGTTGCATCCGACAGGGCCACGCGACTCTCCGATCCGAAGCGTTGTCCTGACCAACGGCGATATTGACCATGTGGTCGGCCTGCTCACCTTGCGCGAAAAACAGGCGTTCAAATTATTCACCACAGCGGCCATTGCGGAGGTGCTGGATGATAATCCCATCTTCCGAGCGCTCGACCCGGCCTTCGTGACACGGGAGGTCGTTGGCCTTGGCAAATCTTTTGAAATTGCTCCTGGTTTGCGCGCGGAGATGTTCGTCGTGCCCGGCAAAGTCCCGCTCTACATGGAGGGCGAGACGGTCGATACCGAGCTGGAGGGCGAGCAAACTGTTGGCGTGCGATTGCAAGCTAGCGAGAGCGAGGCGTTTTACCTGCCCGGATGTGCGAAAGTGACAGATGCCTTGGCAGATCGGCTTCGCGGTGCCAAGCTGGTGTTCTTCGATGGCACCGTCTGGGAGAATGAAGAGATGATCCGCCTCGGAGTTGGGGCGAAAACCGGCGCGCGGATGGGGCATATGTCGATGACGGGCCCGCACGGGTCGATGGCCGCGTTTGCGCCGCTGAATGTGGAACGGAAAATCTTCGTCCACATGAACAATACGAACCCCGTTTGGAACCCCGCCTCTGCGGAACGCAAGGAGGTCGAGGCTGCGGGATGGGAGATTGCTTTTGACGGAATGGAGGTGACGCTATGATTGCTGCTGCATCCCGCTACGAGTTTGAGGCACGCCTGCGCCAGATTGGGGCGGAACGGTATCACGACAAGCACCCCTTCCACGATTTGCTGCATTCAGGCGGCTGCACCCCTGATCAAGTTCGAGCCTGGGTCATCAATCGCTATTACTATCAAAGCCGCATTCCGATGAAAGACGCGGCTTTTATGTCCCGCGTAGAAGACCCACTCTTGCGCCGCGCATGGCGGTCTCGCATCGAAGACCATGACGGCTCCGATGAGAAAGAAGGCGGAATTGCCCGTTGGCTGCGCCTTGCCGAAGCGGTTGGGCTTGACCCGGATTACGTTTCTTCCGGCGTCGGAATTATGGCGTCGACCCGGTTTGCCGTGGACGCCTATGTGCGGTTTGTCCGCGAGGCGACAATGCTGGAGGCGGTCGCCGCGTCGCTGACCGAGCTTTTCGCGCCCAAAATCCATGCAGAGCGGATTACAGGCTTGCTCGCCAATTATGACTTCGCGGATGACAGCAGTCTTGCCTATTTCAAGAACCGCTTGAAAGAAGCGCCGAAGGACGTGGCCTTTGGCCTCGCCTATGTGCTCGACCATGCGGATACGATGGAAAAGCAAGACGCGGCGGCGGCGGCGCTTGTGTTCAAGACAGATGTGCTTTGGTCGCAGCTTGATGCTTTGTATTCGGGGTATGTTGCGCCAGCCCGTATTCCGCCCGGAGCGTGGGAGCCGGGTGAAGGCCTGCTCGCCGAGCGCGCAGCATGAGTATCGAACTCAAGGATCAGGATCGCCCCATCATACTGCGCGGCGTGCGCCCGCATTTCGATAAGGTACGAAACGTCTGGCTGTTGCTCGCGCCAGAACGCGCCTTGAAGCTGGACGATATTGGGCGTGCGATTTTGGATGAAATCGATGGCGAGCGAACCTTTGGCGAAATCACGGCGACGCTCGCGGCAAAATATGACGCGCCGATTGAGCGTATCGCGGGCGATGCGCGCACCTATCTGCTGGGGCTGATGGCTCGGCGGATGGTCGAAGCACGATGAGTGCGCCGCGCCCAAACCCGCCGATGGCGATGCTGGCAGAGTTAACGCATCGGTGCCCCCTCGCTTGTCCGTATTGTTCGAATCCGCTAGATTTGGAACGCAAAGATCGTGAACTGACCACCGACGAGTGGAAGAATATCTTCACGCAGGCCGCCGAGATGGGCGTGCTGCATGTACATTTTTCGGGCGGGGAACCTGCCTCGCGGCGTGATCTGGAAGAGATGGTTAGTCATGCGGCTGAAGTCGGGCTTTACAGCAACCTCATCACCTCTGGCATTGGCCTGAACAAACGGCGGTTAGAAGCTCTGAACGAACGCGGCCTCGATCACGTTCAGCTATCTCTTCAAGGTGTGGACGCACAGATGGCCGATTGGGTCGGCGGATACAAAGGCGGGTTTGACCGCAAAATTCAGGTCGCCGAATGGATTGGTGAGATCGGATTTCCGCTGACCCTGAACGCGGTCATGCATAAAAAGAACTTCGACCGGCTGGACGAAACGATCCAAATTGCGCTCGATATGGGCGCGCGGCGGCTGGAGGTCGCGACGGTTCAGTTCCACGGATGGGCCGCAAAGAACCGAGCCGCTTTAATGCCGACAAGAGAGCAAGCCAAGCAAGCACGCCTAACCGTCAACGAGGCGCGCGAACGCCTGCAAGGCGTTCTCGTGATTGACTATGTACCTGCGGATCATCATTCCGATTATCCCAAGCCCTGTATGGGCGGATGGGCCTCCACGGGGATCAATATCGCGCCAGATGGCTCTGTTTTGCCGTGCCATGCAGCCCATACAATCAAATCGTTGAATTTCGATAATGCGCGCGAGCGGCCCCTGAAAGACATTTGGTATAACGGCGATGCCTTCAACGCCTTTCGAGGCTTTGAATGGATGCAGGAGCCGTGTCGGTCATGCGAATTGAAGTCGAAGGATTTCGGTGGATGCCGATGTCAGGCGATGGCTCTTGCGGGCGATGCAGCGGCCACAGACCCGGTTTGCATCAAATCCCCACTACATGCGGATTTGGTGAAGGCCGCCGAAGCGGATGCCGCCGCCGACAGTGATCTGGTCTATCGGGTGATGCCGGCGGAGTAACCAAAACGGCGCTCAGATCTTACCGGAGCGCAGGCGTTTTATGACGGCCGTCACAGGAGCGAAACGAACGGCTGGCGGCACGTTGGCACCCCACTCCTCAAGCACCGCGATCATTTTTCGATCCGCCGGGATCGTGACAATCGACGTTCCCCAGCGTTCAGCATGAGAGAACCCCGCATTTAGTTGGGCCTCGACCTCCGCCGGACCCGCTTTTTCACTGATCGCAACCACGAGGTCGCCGGAAGGAATGCCCATTCGACGTGCGACGGCACCGGCAATGCTTTCTTCGTGCGCGCGGGAGTCAATAAAACTGAGACCCATCGACTGAACAATTTCGAGCACGGCGCGCATGGTCACCGGATCGCGGGTCGTAGCCTCGCCGTACCGGTTCATCACACCGACATACCCGTCGATCTGAGCGAGGTTCCATTTCATCCGCCGCTCTAACTCTTCATGCGAGACGTGAATCGCGATGGGGTTGGGGCTGTCATCAAATGTTTCTTCAGCTTGCATGGGAAGCAGCAACAAAACCTCACGCCCATGACGGCGGGCGGCTTCAGCGCGACTGTCCGCGGCATCGGCTGTTGGGGCAATCGCCAGTGTCACCGGCGTAGGCAAGCGCATCGCACTTAATGCGGCAGCCACGTCCGACCCATCATCCACAACTACAATCGCCATGCGCGGCGCGAGGTCGGCGGCAGGAAAAGGCACTGCATTCCTCAGCCACGGGAGCGTGCTATCCGTCGCTGATGAGCGCACGATGCTGGTTTGCGGAGGCTGAAATTCCGTCCCCTCTGCGATCTGGGCAGGAGAACCATTTTGCTGGCGCGATTGATAGTAGCCATCCAGCATCACCGCCGCAAAAACACCCAGTGCGATGATACAAACAACCAGCGCCAGAGCGAAGCCCGGCGACATGCCCATAACAGGGCGTAGAACGATGGTTTTACGCGATAAAGAGATCATCGCGGAAACCTTGACGTATCAGGGCTTGCCACCGCATTAACAGACAGCGCATTTAGCGCCCGAAAGCCTGACCTATGCTGCTGTTGATCGATAACTATGACAGTTTCACCTATAACCTCGTGCATTATCTGGGCGAGATCGGTGCAGAGACCCGTGTCGTGCGGAACGATGCGTTAACAGTTGAAGAAGCGATTTCTCTCAACCCAAAGGCCATTATCGTCTCGCCGGGGCCTTGCGACCCCGCCAGTGCCGGAATTTGCGTCGATTTGATTCGCGCGGCAGCGGAGGGAATTCCCATCTTCGGCGTCTGTCTCGGCCATCAGTCGATCGGCGAGGCATTTGGCGGCAAGGTCGTGCGGGCCGAAGCGATTATGCATGGCAAAATCAGCCGCATCTCTCACTCAGGATCGGGTATTTTTCGCGATATTCCGGATGGGTTCGACGCAACGCGCTATCACTCGTTAACGATTGAACCGGAAAGCCTGCCCGATTGCCTGGAGGTGACGGCGAAAACCGAAGATGGAACGATCATGGGTGTCTCGCACAAACAACACCAAATACATGGCGTTCAGTTTCACCCTGAGAGCATTCGTAGCGAGCATGGCAAAACACTGATGGCAAACTTCCTCAAGCTGGCGGAGGCTGCCTAATGGCCGAATTAAAACCGCTGATTGGCATCGCAACAGAACGCGCCTTGACCCGCGACGAAGCCGCAGAGGCTTTTGAAGCGATCATGTCCGGCGAGGCAACTCCGGCACAGGGCGCAGGGTTCCTCATGGCCCTGCGAATGCGCGGTGAAACCGTGGACGAAATCGCCGCAGCCGCCGCGGTGATGCGGGCGAAAGCTCTGCCCGTGAAGGCACCCATCGGAGCGATGGATATTGTGGGAACGGGCGGCGATGGCAAAGGGACACTGAACATCTCGACCGCCGCCGCCCTGATCGTTGCGGGCGCGGGCGTTCCAGTGGCCAAGCACGGCAATCGGGCGCTCTCGTCAAAATCCGGAGCCTCAGATGCCCTGACCGCGTTGGGGGTGAATTTGGACGCCGGAGTTGCCGCGATTGAGCAATCCCTCAAGGAAGCGAATATCGGGTATATGGCCGCGCCGAACCACCATTCTGCAATGCGCCATGTTATGCCGATCCGCATGGAAATGGGCGTTCGCACGATCTTCAATTTGCTCGGCCCATTGACCAATCCCGCCGGGGTGAAACGACAGCTATCCGGTGCGTTCTCGGCTGACTGGATCAGGCCGATGGCAGAGACGCTGGGCGCGCTGGGGACCGAGAAAGCATGGCTGGTGCATGGCGGGGATGGCACGGATGAATTGGCGATCTCAGCGCCCTCGAAAGTGTGCGCGCTGGAAAATGGCAATGTTACAGAACTGACGGTTTCGCCGGAGGACGCAGGCTTACCGACGCACCCGTTCGAGGCCATCGTTGGCGGCGATCCAGAAGCCAATGCCGCCAAACTCTCCGCGCTGTTAGATGGTGAGCCATCGGCTTATCGCGACGCGGCAACGCTGAATGCAGCGGCGGGGTTGGTTGTCGCGGATAAGGCAGGTGATTTGCGGGAGGGTGCGAAACTTGCGGCGGAAAGCATCGACTCGGGGGCCGCACGCGAGGCGCTCGAAAGCTTAAAGCGAATTACGAACGCCGGATGAGCGCATACGCCGACGATCTGAAAAAATCGGCGACGGCGCAAACGGCGTGGCAATCTTTGCCCTTTTTTGAGGGTGATGGGTTTGCCGATGTGGTTGCGGCGATCTCTGCGGAACAGACGACAATTCTGCCCGATAGCGGGGACGTCTTTGCGGCCTTTCGCGAGATGGAACCTGAAACTGTTCGGGTCGTGATCCTCGGACAAGACCCCTACCCCACCCCCGGCCATGCACATGGATTGGCGTTTTCGGTTCAGGCCGATGTCACGCCGCTGCCGCGCTCGCTGAACAATATTTTCAAGGAGCTTGAAGACGACATCGGCGGTAAGCCAAACACCGGCAACCTGTCGCACTGGGCCAAGCAAGGCGTATTGCTGTTGAATAGTGCGTTGACTGTTCGTGTTGGTGAAGCGGGGAGTCATGCGAAGCTTGGGTGGTCTCGGTTGATTGACGACGTGATTGAGCTGTTGGCATCGCGCGATAATCTGGTTTGGATTTTGTGGGGCAAGCACGCGCAATCGTTCCGTCCATTGATTGAAGCCGGAAGCGGTAGTCATCGGCTGATCATTGAAAGCGCGCATCCCTCGCCACTGTCAGCACGGCGCGGCTTTTTCGGGTCCAAGCCCTTCAGCCGCACGAATAATCATTTAACGGCACACGGACATACCGTGATAGACTGGACCTCATGAGCACCATACTCGACAAGATCAAAGCCTATAAA
>CAZJWF010000138.1:0-6940 GCA_964549375.1 uncultured Neomegalonema sp. | reverse complement strand
AACCTCTACGCTATTCAGCTCTATTCTGGCGCTGAGCGGTTGAAGGATACGTTGCACGCCTTCATTCGGCTGGAATGGCAGCATGAGAATTTCATACTCAATAAAGCCGCGATCATTCCAAGACAGGGTTTTACGCGCGTATTGTGGCGCATTGTGATCGATGGCTCTGCCCACCCGATCTCGAATGTCGTCGAAATAAACGCGCCGCTGGGGGTCATGTCGCAATGCTTGCAGTGAGAGGGGACGACCCAAGCCGACAAACTCCGTGGGATGTTCCCCGTACAGGGTAAACTCCAGCGCATTCGCCCGCCAGTCCTCCACAGAAATCACACACATCTTGTCGATGCATGATTTGAAGCTGAACGGCTTGAAACAGGACCAGCGTGGCAGGTCTTCGCCGGGTTCACAGGGCATCTCTGACCAAGCACGGCCAATTGTGATCAGGTCCGGGCAGAGGATCCGATCAAATGGCAGTGCATCCTGCTCGCTATCGAGCAGATTGACTTTTCGGTCTGTCGATTGATCATAAAGATCCGCAATATCTAACGGCGAAGCCAATGTCTTCGGCCCCCTTTATGATTGTTTCGACGATCAGAAAATAAATTTAATCATAAAGAGAGAGAAAAAGTCAAATAGTACCGTTCTAAAATTTGATCAAAAATTCGCATAAACTACCTACGTATGTATCGCGCAAGAGAAAACCTCCGGCGTCGAAACCGGAGGTTTGTTAGTGATTTGATAAAACAGTTTCTGCCTGGTCCGATTACGAAAACAGATTTTCAGGAATTGCCGGAAGAGGAGTTTTTATCCAACAATTTCTTCGGATTTAAAGAAAAATTCGATTTCAATCTTCGCGTTTTCGAGGCTGTCGGAGCCATGCACTGAATTTTCACCAACGGACTCAGCAAATTCGGCGCGCACCGTACCGGCGTCGGCGTCGGCTGGGTTGGTTGCGCCCATCACATCGCGGTGCAGGGCAACGGCATTTTCAGCTTCCAATACCTGAACCGAAACGGGCGAGCGCGACATGAATGTTGTCAGCTCGTCATAGAAAGGACGCTCGGCGTGGACTTCGTAGAATTTGCCCGCCATCTCTTTACTCATATGCAGGCGTTTTTGAGCGACAACCCGCAGGCCCGCATCTTCGAATTTTTTGATAATTGCGCCGGTGACGTTTTTTTCGGTGGCGTCGGGCTTGATGATGGAAAGCGTGCGTTCAACCGCCATAGGATCAACTCCAATAATGAAAAAGCGCGCCCTGAGCGCGCTGAACTTTGGTTCGCGGGGCGATTACCATGCGCCGTAAGAATAGGGAAGAGGCACTTTATTGCGGGTTGAAGCGTAAAACCGCTGCTCCCGTCTGCGCTAAATCTCGCTCAACGGCGTTCTCATGGCCGACAAAGCATCTGCGCTCATCATCGAGCGGTAAATCCGCCATCGACCATCAATACTTGCCCTGTGATATAGTCTGAAGCAGGAGAGCAAAAGAACAGCGCAGGCCCAACAATATCTGCCATCGTGCCATTGCGCCCGACGCAGGTTTGCGCGGCATTGCGTGCTGCGCGTTCTTCATCGGCGAAAACTGGTGCAGTCAGCTCGGTTGGAAAAAATCCTGGCCCCAGCGCATTGGTGGTAATGCCATTGGACGACCAAGCCTCCGCCATCGCGCGGGTGAGTTGTCCGATCCCACCCTTCGAGGCGCCATAAGCCAACCCACCTGGAAAAGCGCGAGTGGTTTGAAGCGAGGCAAAATTCAAAATCCGACCCCAGCCTCTTTCTTTCATTGCGGGCACCATCGCCTGAGCCAGAAAGAACGGGACGGCGAGGTTCAGGTCAACCGTGATTTGCCAACCGTCCAGCGTCACATCATCTGCGGCTTGCCGTGTATTGATCCCGGCTGCATTGACGAGAATATCCGGCGCACCGAATGGTTCGGCGATTTTGGAGGCGAGGATCTCGGCTCCCTTCGGATCAGACAAATCAGCAGCGAGGATCGACGTTTCACCCTCAGTCTCAGCAGCCCATGCTTCCAATTCACCGGCTCGACGCGCGACACCAACAACCTTCGCGCCATGTTCCGCCAGTGCAGATGCAACAGCGCGGCCTAAACCTCCCGACGCACCTGTGACACACGCGATGCGGCCTTCGACGGAAAAATCACTCATCGCGGTAAGGGGGCAACGCGGTTGCCATTAATAGTGACAATGCCGTTCTGGGTTTTGACATCAAACGAGAGGCTCCCATCCGCTTGTTCTTCAGAAAATTGTAGCGCAATGCCTTCGGCGAGAATTGCCTGAGATTGCGGCACGAAGCCGGCTTTTACGACATTGGCCATGAACTGGGACAGGCCTGTGACGGACAGATACGCCGTCACATCCTTCGGCAACTCGTTTGCTATCTCCACGTCAGCGTTTCCAGATACATCAAGTCCCAGCCCATCAATTTCGAGCGCTTTTATCCGAGTCGCGACAGGTTCAATCGTCTCCCGATTAGCCGCTCTTCCTGCGCCATCAAAAATTGAGTCCTTCAAGATGACATCGAGAGCCGCGTCGATCTTGACCCGTTCAAAAGCGCGAGGGAAGACTTCCTGCGGATCGAACAATCGCCAGATCGTATCACTTAGTGTCACGTCACTTAGCTCAAAGCCGAATTGCATCTGCTGTGCGGCGTCGGAAGCCTCCATCGGCATCGACACCTGATATGAGATGACGCCGATGTCACCTTGAACTGGTAGAGGACCATTTGCTTGAAATTCAGATTTATTTACCTGAGCGGACAGATCCATTCGGCCATCGCCAAAAATAATGCTGCTGACAGAAGGACCAGAGGACAGGATTAAGTCGAAGGGAAGTTCGTCGTTGCGCGCGTCAGCTACGGTTATCCGCGATGATGCAACTGCATAATCCAGTGCGAAGTTCAGCGCTCGCAATGCTGATTGTGTTTCATCGGAGTCGAATTTCGCGTCATTTTCCGCCGCGGCAATGACGAGCTCATGCCCGCGAGAGGTCAAATCGAACTCAAATCCGTCCATTGCCACCTGCGGACCGTCCTCTCTGATACTCGCTGAGCGAATGGTTTTCGCGATGCCGGAGGTGACCATTGCTTCGCCCGAGCGGCGCACCAGAACCTCAATGTCTGTAAGCGTTGGACCGTCGTAAACATCAATGTCGGAGTCGTTTGACACCACTAACTTTGGTGCGTTGATCGTCACGAAATCTGCGCCGTTCTTTTCCACATCCATCCACGGCATTGTCAGTACCAACGCGCCCACCGGGATCGACACGTCATTTGTGCGGCCTTCGGGCAAGTTCCAGGGAAAATCTTTCAGTTTGAGGCCGGGTTGAGTTTCTTTGACCAGAACCGACGGCGCTGCACTATGATCTTCGGCGTTTCCTATGGCGGGGGCCATAAAAAAAGCCGCAGTAACGGCGGCTGTGACGATCATTTCATTCATGAAACTCTTCCTTTGGCGAAAGGCAGGATCGCCGAACGACCCTGCCTATTTGGCTATTGCGCCCCGGGGATGGGCATAATCGGCGCGCCGTTGATGTTCAGCATTGCGCCGTCAGTTGTGATGTCAAAGATCAGCTCGCCATCGTCACCTTCTTTGCCAAGCTGTCCGGCCATGCCTTCAATCATGATGCTTTCTTGCTGGCCAAACATGCCTGCCTTCACGGCGCTCACAACGAAATCACTAAGGCCTTTTACAGACACGTAAGCCTCGCCCTCTGGCTGCGCACCTTCCAGCGAGCCCTCGCCGGTCGCGTCGACTTTCAGGCCGAGGCCATCGAACGCAATGCTGTTGATTTTCGCCTTGATCGGAATTACCGGCGGTAACCCGCCGCTTTCGAGTTCGGCCATTGCGGCTGGATCGAGTAACGACACTATCAACGTGGCTTGCATTTCAAAATCAATGACGACCTTTTTCAAATCGCGAGGAAATGCTTCCTGAGGGTCCATTATGCTCCAGAGAAAATCGTCGAGGATAATATCTTCTGCATCGATCAGATATTTGATGTCCTGCGGTTCGGGTGAGGGGTCGGTGGGCATACCAATTTCGGTCGATAACTTGCCGATAGAGGCATCAATGGCTAGCGGTCTTGCGATGGCCACTTCAAATCCACTCACATCAGATTTGGCTTCGATACGGCCTTTTCCTATTTGGCCACTCGCTGCGATTTCTCTGCCCTTACCGCTCATTTCAAATCGCTGATCTGCGTCGTCTCCCTCGCCCGTTGCGACCACACCGAACGTGAAATCGTCCATTGTGTAGTCGTATGAGACATCGAGGTTTTGCATATCGGTCCAGTCCTGCTCGGCAGCACCTTCTCCGGCCATTGAAAATCCATCACCGCCCATCTTAAACACGAAATTGATCCCCTCTTCGACAGCTTGAGGAGAGGTTACGGCGATTGAAAACGAATCGGCCGATCCGGTATAAGTCATCCGGTCACCGTCGCGTTCAAACGTCATCGTCTGGCTTTCGGCTTCACCGTCAAAGTTCAGTTCAATGTTTTCGCCCTCACTGTCGAGGGTAACTGAACCTTTGTAAGTTTCAGGGAAGCTTACAGTGACTTTGTCATCACCGTCTTTTTCAACTTCGAGAGTGGGGAGGTCCACGACATAACGAATGCCAACAGTCGCGTCTTCTTCTTCAGGAACTGGAACTTCCTGATCGAAACTTATCCGGACGTTTTTTGAGGTGCCTTCTTTTAGAC
This sequence comes from uncultured Neomegalonema sp., assembly GCA_964549375.1. Lineage (GTDB taxonomy): Bacteria > Pseudomonadota > Alphaproteobacteria > Rhodobacterales > Rhodobacteraceae > JAHDDY01. The sequence continues at coordinate 2,222 of CAZJWF010000138.1, read as the reverse complement.
CGAACGGGAAATCTTTCATGTCCAGTTCGGTCGGCGATTCTTTCACCAAAATTACAGCAGGCGAACCCTGAAGATCGAAGGGGCCTTTTGCAAAAGCGCGGTCGCCAAGCGGTAGGAAAGCGGTACTTATTGCAATCGTCGCAACCGCCAGCGTCATTGTTTTCATCACTTAGATCCCCTGAAACAAAAGAACGAGGACGCCAGCATAGCCTGCCTGTCCACGTGCGGACAGTTTGAATTTGGGAATGAGGCTTCCTAGGAGCTAATTTTACCCTTCAACAGAAAGATCAAAGTTTTCGCCCGGGAAATACTTCGCCAAACGAACATCACCCGTGCGCGCGTGGCCTTCCATGCCTTCAAGACGTGAAATTCGAGCGCAAGACTGTGCAACATCGCGGTTTGCTTCGCGGCTCATGCGTTGCCATGTGACCATCTTCATGAATTTGTGAACCGACAAGCCGCCAGAATACTTTGCGGCGCCTTTCGTCGGCAGAACGTGGTTGGTGCCGGAGCACTTATCACCATAAGCGACGGTGGTTTCTTCACCAAGGAATAGCGAGCCATAGTTCCGCAGCTCCGCGAGCCACCAATCCAGATCATCCGCCTGTACTTGCAAATGCTCGGAGGCGTATTCGTCGGATACTCTTACCGCCTCTTCGCGGGTATCGCAGACGATGATCTCACCGTAATCGCGCCACGCCGCCTCGGCGTTCACGCGGTTGGTTTCTGGCAGCGTTGCGATCAATCCGGGCACGATTTCGGCGACTTTCTCTGCGAGTGCTTTATCGAGCGAAATCAACCATGCTGGTGAATTGTAGCCATGCTCGGCTTGGCCCACGAGGTCAGCGGCAACGATGTCTGCATCGGCGTCAGCATCAGCAATCACCATCGTTTCGGTGGGTCCGGCAAACATGTCAATGCCGACGCGGCCATAGAGAATACGCTTGGCTTCGGCGACGAACTGGTTGCCCGGCCCAACCAAAATATCCGCAGGCGGGGTTCCGAAGAGACCAAAGGCCATCGCCGCAACGCCCTGAACGCCGCCGAGGTTCAGCACCGTATCGGCACCGCAAAGATTGGCTGCATAAAGGATTGCCGGATCAATACCTTGTCCGGGTTTTGGCGGTGAACAGACCGTAATGTGATCGACTTCCGCCACTTTTGCCGTTGTCACCGTCATGATGGCCGACGCGATGTGAGCGTAACGGCCACCGGGGACGTAACACCCGGCAGTTTGCATCGGGATTTGTTTTTGCCCTGCAATCAAGCCGGGACGAAGTTCGATCTCGCAATCGGCAATCGTTGCCTTTTGTGCTTCGGCGAACAGCCGTACGTTTTCGTGGGCGTAGGCAATGTCGTCTTTCAGCTTTTGGTTCACTTGCGCGGCGGCGGCGGCCCGAACTTCGTCGGAAACAACGACGTCGTCTTCCCATTTGTCGAATTTTTTTGCGTATTCGATAGCCTTGGCATCACCGCCCGCTTCGATTTCGTTCAGCATCTCCTGTACCGTCGCCCGCACGTCCTGTTCGCCGGTTGCTGCGGATTTATCGGCTTTTTTGAGATAGGAGACGGCCATTGGAGGAACCTCTTGTGTGTGATTCTTATATAAGACTCGCCAGTGCCACGAACTGACTGGTTGGGTCAAGGGCCGAAACGCCGCGCGTAGGGTTGGGGGTTCTCGAAAGCGGGCGCTGTTCGATCCACTTTTGTGGACGTGATTTCTCATGGTCGCCGAATGTGCGAGACGCGCTGCCTTTCAGGCGTTCAGCCGCCATCAAGCAGCAGGTTGGGCCTTTATCATTCCCTCAATCATCGCCTGATTAACGACATCGAACAGCTCACGCCAAGCCGCTTCATGGGCATCGGTCCAGATTGGCCCGCAGGCTTCTGCCAAAGTCGCAAGCAACACATCGGTAATCAAAGGGAAATGGGCAACGGAGGCACCATATTCGGCGTGCCGCGCGCCCAAATCGCGAAGTGGCTCGATCAACAGATCAAAGCGGGTGAGCGATCCGATTGCGAGGTCGAGGGTCCGCTCCAATTTTTCCGCTTGCGCGACAATATCTGTTGGAAACACGCCACGAAGCTGAGGTGCTTTGGAGAAAAGACGCATATAGAACGCGAAGGTCAGCGGTAAGTTGGCCGAAGCCATCGCCGCACCGGCACCTGCATAACTCTCGCGTATCAATTTGATGTTCGTCGAATTCATCGGTTGTCGCTAG
>CAZJWF010000137.1:0-7096 GCA_964549375.1 uncultured Neomegalonema sp. | reverse complement strand
CACGTTGAGCTTGTCAAAGTCGATCCCGGCGCGATGGCAAGCGTATTTGAACATCACGAAACGCATTGAACCGTTTACGATCTAGGCCAAAAATCCCGAAATCTTAACCTTTCGTAAGGCATAATCCGGGATATGCGAAAACTCATTCGAAGCACTTGCGCCCGTGCCCTGAATCAGTATGGTCTCGCGCGTTGCCCTTGTAGCTCAGTTGGTAGAGCAGCGGTTTTGTAAACCGAAGGTCGCGGGTTCGACTCCTGCCGGGGGCACCATTTGACTACGCAGGCTCAGCCATTGGTGATCTGTCGTAGAGCGTGGATTGTCTACAACCTACTTCAGCCATATTCGTTTACTGCTTGGGGAGCATGATTTCTTCCCTCTCCAAAGTTCTAACAATTTTGTTGCTCAATTCCCCTCCCGCGATAGTGGTTGGCACGGATGTGATGCTGGCAGAGCGAGAAGACTATCTAACGCAATCGCCGGGTTTTGGCGGGCGCGGCGCATATGATTTTCTGACGAGCTATGTGCCGTCTTCTTTTGGTGACAGCCTTGCGGAATTGCAATTCTATTGGCGAATTTACAACACCCCAGAGTACGATGTTGCACTGACGAAAGTTACTGATGATGCGTTGAAGCGCTGGACGGGTCGGGACGATCCTGTGTGAGGTGTTCTGGCGTACACTCGACAGCGTTATTGACGCCCGACTACTTGGGTCTATGCGTGAATTCAGTACCGCAAGAGCGCCAATGACAGCCGCGCGTCATATGGGTTCGGCAGCAGAATGTTCGACTGACACCCTTTCGATGTGGGACTCCATTTGGAAATTTATTGCCGCCGCATCACTCTCGTTTGAATACCACTGCGGCGATGATGCGCTATGTCTTTTGCAGAAATTGCTCAGAAGGCCTTTATGCGCGCGCTTTTATTGTCGTTGATTCTTTTCGCCTTGCCCGCTTCGACTTACGCCACCGATTGTGGTGGGCGAGATGATCCGTGTGAGGTGAGTAGCGGGGCGTACCACATCCTGATGCCCGAAGATGGCGAGGCCGCCGGGGTCGTCATGCACTTGCATGGGGCCGGTGCGACGGGAAATGGGATGCTCAAGAACGGTTTAGCAAAAGCGGCGTTGAAGCGTGGCTATGCCTTTATCGCCCCGAACGGCATTCACCCCGAACGCGCGCGGTTTCGAAAAAACTGGTCGGTGCGCGCCAAAGGCACGAAGTTCAAACGTGACGACATCACGTTTCTGCGCGAAGTTCTGAGCGATGCTGAAACACGTCATCGCGTTGATCGCAGCAAAACTCTGATCACCGGGTTCTCTCGGGGCGGATCAATGGTCTGGGACATCGCCTGCTTTGCACCGGATCTCGGCACCGCGTTTGCCCCAGTCGCAGGCGCGTTTTGGGATGACCTGCCCACCGATTGCGAACGGCCTGTTGATCTGTTCCACACGCACGGTTGGGACGACCGGACGGTTCCGTTGGAAGGGCGGTCGCTACGTGGCGGCAGTGTCATTCAGGGCGATGTTTGGGCATCGTTGTTTATCCTACGCGCCGTCAACGGATGCGCCGCGCGCCAACCCAAACGTTCCGAAATTCTTGGCGAGCGTTGGTGGCGGTACTGGGCTGATTGCAACGCAGGCTCGATCACATTGATGCTGCATCCCGGCGGACATGGCGTGCCAAGAGGCTGGTCACAAGACGTCCTCAACTGGTTCGAAGCGCTATAGGGGCCAGTGATGTTTCCGGGTTCCCTGATAGGATTATCGACGCTGCGATCATTTGCGCTCTCCGCGCTTGCCCTGTTGCTGTTGGCTGCATCTTGCGCCGCACGTTCCAACGCTGATGTGCCCACCTATCAGGTCGAGAACGGCAGCTATCATCTGATGATCCCCGACGGTGGGGCGACCGCTGGAGTTGTCATGCACTTGCACGGCGCGGTGGCGACCGGTCGCAGGGCATTGCGAGGTGAGTTGGCGCGCGAAGCCATCAAGCGCGGCTATGCGATTATTGCCCCCAATGGCGAACATGCCGATGGTCGTTTCCGCAACAACTGGTCCGTGCGCGCACGAGGGTCTTCGTTCGCACGCGATGACATCGCATTCCTGCGCTCTGTTTTGCAGGATGTACGAGAGCGGCATAACCTGAGCACAGAACGCCTGTTACTGACCGGGTTCTCTCGCGGCGCGTCGATGACTTGGGACATTGCGTGCCAGGCACCTGACATGGCCACGGCCTTCGCACCCGTTGCTGGGGCTTTTTGGACCGAGTTACCATCCGATTGCGAGCAACCCGTTGACCTGTTCCATATTCACGGTTGGACCGACCGGACCGTCCCCCTCGAAGGTCGTGTGATCCCAGACAGCATCTTGGTACAGGGCGATGTCTTCGCCTCGCTGTTTGTCCTACGCCGAGTCAATGGATGCGATGCGCGCCAACCTGAGCGCTCGATCATCAAGGGCGATCGCTGGTGGCGGCATTGGACCGATTGCAAAGAAGGGTCAATTTCTCTGATGTTGCACCCCGGCGGGCATCGACTGCCAGATGGCTGGTCGCGCGAAATTCTCAACTGGTTCGAGCAGTTGCAACGGTAATCGCGAGTTCGGGTATCGCTTGCTACGATTTCAGCCTTGGTTTGAGCGACTACGCAAGGGTTTCGCGGTCCTTTCGATTGCTTATATAAGACGTATAGTTATCGCTGAAATTTTGGGGAATCCGATGGGATCATCCACGCCGCGTACCCTTGCGTTTATTGCGCTCAGCTTCCTTCTGCTGACGTCTTCTTGCGCCACACTGTTTTCCATGACACCTCAAAAAAGCGCTGAAACGCTTGTTTTTAAATGAGTAATGATGACTTTCAGCCACGCTCTGGCGTGAAGTTCGGCGGCGCGCATAGCCCCGGAAAAGTCGATGCAACGATGAAGCAAAACCCCATCGGGCGACTTCAATCCGCGAAAGTTTTCAACAAAACCGCCCGGCGTGCCGATGCCGGACGCACACGCAGTTGGTTGATTATCCTTCTAACGTTGCCTCTCGTCTTGGCCGGGATCATCGAGATGTTGGATGGAAACGCCTTTGGTGCGATCCGCAATATTGGCCTGTTCGCGCTCTTTTGCTTCGCCGCTACAACCATTCGGAGTGGCCTGACTGCTGAAGCCGAATATGAAGCGCGCGAGTTTGCGTCTGCCCCAGCATTTCCCCGTAAAATCATCGGGTCGGCTCTTTTGGGGGTCGGTTTGCTGCTAACCTGCTGGACGGGATGGGGGATCGGTCTATTTCAATCCATTGGCTTTGGCATCATGGGCACTGCAGCGTCGTTGTTTGCCTTTGGTCTCGATCCCTTGAAAGGCAAAGGCTACACAACGTCAACGGGCGTTACCCCTCAAATGGTCGTTGAGGCGATTTCCGAAGCCGAGGAAAAAATCGAGGGAATCGAAAGTGCCGGTGCGGAAATCCGGGATCGCCCTTTGCGAGACCGTATCAACCGAGTAACGAAACGTTCACGGGATATTCTTGCCCGAATTGAGCAAGACCCCTCAGATTTACGGCGTTCGAAAAAGTTCCTCGTTGTCTATCTGGACGGAGCACTAGAGGCGACGCGGAAATATGCAAGGTCTCAGAATGACTTAGGCGGAGATCAATCGGTCTATATCAAATTTCGTTCGCTACTTGACGACATGGAACGAGAGTTCGACCATCAGCATGAAAAACTGTTAACAAACGACCGTATTGATCTGGACGTCGAGATTGACGTTCTCGCGGACAGGCTCAAAGCCGAAAGCCGCTTGTAATCAGCGCCTCGTGCGCGAAGGTGTTAAGTTAAAGGGACGACCATGAATACTCAAACGATTGATTCTCTGCAGGAAAAGACCGCAATCGCACTTCGCGAGGCTGACGAGGTCAGCAATATCGTGCTGGCCGCACCCAAGCAGGAACTCATTACAATCGAAATGGCCGACCCCGCGACAGAGGCTGAAATCCGCCGCCGCATGACCGAAGTCGATATTTCGAACACCCAGTCGATCATTAAGTTCGGCTCACAAGCGCAGGAAAACCTAACGGCGATTTCTGATGAGATGCTGGACGGCGTTCGAAACAAAGACGTCGGTCCCGCCGGCAACTCGCTAAGAAAAATGGTCAATACCATTCGCGGATTTGATGTTTCCGAGTTGGCACCTGGCGCAAGCCAAGGCTTTTTGGCCCGTATTTGGAATTGGATCCGTGGACGCAGTTCAAAGGCCGCCGACTTTGTTACGCAATACGAAGAAGTTCGGGGACAGATCGACAAGGTTCAAGACGAATTGCTCGGCCACGAAACCAAGCTGCTCAAGGACATCAAATTCCTCGACAAGCTTTATGAATCGTCACTCGGATTTTACGACGAATTAGCGCTCTATATTGCAGCAGGCGAGGCGAAACTCGCCGAGCTCGACACGACCGCCATTCCTGCCAAAGTGTCCGAAGTTGAGGCCGCACCAGAGGGCGATGGCGTCATGATGGCGCAGGAACTACGCGACCTGCGCGCGGCCCGTGATGATCTTGAACGCCGGGTTCACGATCTCAAACTCACCCGTCAGGTGACAATGCAATCGTTGCCGTCCATCCGACTAGTTCAGGAAAACGACAAGAGCCTCGTTAACAAGATCAACTCGACTTTGGTCAACACCGTGCCGCTATGGCAAACACAACTGGCGCAGGCCGTGACCATTCAACGCTCTCGCGATGCCGCGGGTGCCGTCAAGGGCGCAACTGATCTAACCAATGAATTGCTGACCAAAAACGCCGACAACCTGCAAATGGCAAACCGCGAAGTACGCGAGCAGATGGAGCGCGGCGTCTTCGATATTGAAGCCGTCAAAACCGCGAATTCCCGTTTGATTCAAACAATCGAGGAAAGCCTAGCTATTGCCGATGAAGGCAAGAAAAACCGTGCGGATGCAGAAGCCGAACTCGTCAAGATGGAAGCCGAACTGAAATCGACTCTCGCAGCGGCAAAGGCGCGGGGCGATGGGGCTGGCGACAATGTTGGGACTGCAGCAGGCTGAGGTCAGAAATGGTGTCCGGTATGAAACGTGTGATCCTGACAGTTGTCGCCTCGGTCGCCTTGTCGGCTTGCGCTAGTGACATACCGCCCGCACCGAAACAGGTCACCGAAGCCTGGCCGAGTTCGAGTTGGGAAGCTCCGCCAAACACGGCAGTCGTTCGTAAGCGACCTCAACCCCGCGCGACAACTTTCGCAGTGGAACCGATACTGCAAGAGCCATTTTATTCGAACGAGCAACTGCATCGCAATTTCCTGTCAATTGCGATGCGTGCGGAAGCGGCAGATGATGTGGACTTGTCCGGCAATATCTCCGTTGCAAAATGGGTAAAGCCTCTTCGCTATCAACTCGTCGGGGCGACGGAGGAAGACGCAGCAAAGGTTGCAGCGCTTGCGAAAAAGGTTCGGGAACTGACGGGCATGGACATCGCGCCAGCCGCCGCGCGAAATCCAAACGTCCGTCTAAGTTTTGTTCCCTTTAGGCATCGCGACAACGCCGTCTTTCAACTCGCGGATAAAGGGCGGCTTGGGCCTGCTGTAGGCCAGATGGTCACGCGCTGGCGGGATGCGGAGCGCGAAAAATGTCTCGGCCTAATCTCTGTCGATCCGGTAAGCGGTGCCATCGGCAAGGCGGATATTCTGATTAAAGACGAGTTGCCGCCGACCATTCGCGACGCTTGTATTGTTGAAGAACTGATCCAGAGCCTTGGCCTGATGAATGACGACCCTCGCGCCCGGCCCTCGATCTTTAACGACAGTCAGGAGTTTCTCGACCTTACTAGCCACGACGAATTCCTGCTGCGTATCCTCTACGATGAGCGGGTCAGACCCGGTATGACTTTGCGTGAGATGAATCCGCTGGTTCAGCAAATTATCAGGGAAATTCGTCCTCTACCTTTGGCGAAAGAACTGACGTGAGGCTGTTTGGTGCCGCAACGCTTGCCTTGGCTCTAGCCGGGTGCGCGACGCCTCCAAGTGGGAGCGGGGAGAGTTTTGCTAACCTCGAAGGGCCTAGGCTTGCCCAACTTTATGCAGCAATCGAGCGGGTTTATCGGGATGATGAAAAATTCCGAACGGACTATGATCCGCCCGACGCACCCTATGATGCCCAAACACTGACGCGAAACTTTGGCGTTGTCGCCCAGCGCAGTGAAACGCAGTCCATTGATGGCAACGTGGTTATTGAAGGGGACTCGATCCCATTAACCCGTTGGGAAGTCCCGCTGCGGCTGTGGACAAGCGGAGAAACCGCAGCGGATTCCGCGCATATCACCGCCCTTTCGCAACGGGTCGCCCGTCTGACCGACCTTTCTGTTGAACGGGCGAGGGATGCCCAAGACGCCAATATCTATCTGCTGATTGCCGATGCAGAGGAACGCAGCGATTTGATCAGGCTACTAAACTCTGTTGGGCGTAAGGGCGATGCGCCCTTGGTTAACGCTTGGCCGCACAGGCCGGAATTTCCTTGTATTGCAAGAGTTTCCGTAAATCCTCGGACCAACACGCTGGAATGGGCGATGATCCTTGTCAAAGCCGAGTTGACTGGCGATTTTCGAAAATCCTGCCTGACGGAAGAGTTTATTCAGGCTCTCGGCCTATTTAACGATGGGCCGGAAGTTCGGCCTTCAATCTTCAATGATGATGCTGAGTTCATTGAACTGACGCGCCACGATGAATACCTATTGCAAATACTGTATGACAAACGGCTGCGTCCCGGCATGTTGCAGGGCGAAGCAGAACCGATTGTAAAGACTATCGCGGCGGAGCTTTTGGCCGATGCCGGATCTTGACCATTAGAAGGAGCGAATAATGAGCCTCTGGGATCGTTTAACCGGCGAATTTATTGATGTTATCGAGTGGACGACTGATGACGCCGATACGATGGTTTATCGCTTTGAGCGCCACGGCAACGAAATCAAATACGGAGCCAAGCTGACGGTTCGCGAAGGGCAAGTCGCGGTCTTCATTAACGAAGGTCAACTCGCCGACGTCTTCCCGCCGGGCATGTACATGCTCGAAACAAACAACATGCCGTTGATGACCACGTTGAACAGTTGG
>CAZJWF010000136.1:0-7107 GCA_964549375.1 uncultured Neomegalonema sp. | reverse complement strand
CGAAATTTCAGCGAACAGTATGGCACTTCTCACCGAAATCGCAGTCCCACCCTTAGTTAAGCCATTGAACTAGCGTAGTAGTTTGGCACCCTCCGGAACTCACTCGATAGAAAAATATCTCAACAAAATCAGTTTCTTGATCGCTGTCTAAGTCCCACTTTCATTTCGACGACTCGCACTTGGTCGCAACGCGTGTCCGAGATGCTTCTTTAGCCAAGAAGCACCGTTGTTAAATGAGATCGATGCGCTAGTGTCTTCCCCAGCTAATCCGGCATCGCATTGAAATGCGGGCCACATATAGGGGAGGAATGACACCGTGATACCCGGCGCATTCGACTATCATCGTCCTGGCACGTTGTCAGAGGTTCATGGATTGTTGTCTCAGCACGGAGACTCAGCACGCGTTATGGCGGGCGGGCACAGCCTAATCCCGGTCATGAAAATGCGCCTGACAGACTTGTCTCACCTGATTGATCTGCAAGATATAACGGACCTCAAAGGCATCTCTGTTGGCGCTGACAGCGTGACGGTTGGCGCGATGGTGACCCAGCACGAATTGATCGCGAATGATGCGCTTGGCAGTGCAGTTCCGCTGATCCGCGAAGCCGCAAAGCAAATCGCCGATCCGCAAGTTCGCTATGTCGGCACGATTGGCGGCAATGTCGCGAATGGCGATCCGGCGAATGACATGCCGGGGCTGATGCAATGCCTCAATGCGTCGTTTGAACTGAGCGGTCCAAACGGAACGCGCTCCGTGGCGTCGCGGGAGTTTTACGAGTCGGCCTATGAAACGGCGCGCGGCGATGATGAAGTGCTGACCCGCATTATGATTCCTCTGCCCGCTGCCGGAACCGGATACGCCTACGAAAAGCAAAAGCGCAAAGTCGGCGACTATGCGACCGCTGCGGCGGCGGTGATAATCGGGGGCGGACAGGCATCGATTGCGATGACCAACCTCGGCGACACACCGATTTGGTCGGTAGAGGCAAGCGCCGCGCTGGCTTCGGGCGACAAGGCAGTCGCAATTTCGGCGATGCTGGCGGCGATTGATCCCGTCGCAGATCAGCGCGGACCGGCGGAGTTCAAGAAACATTTGGCCGGGGTTATTCTTGGCCGGGCGATCGATCGCGCAATCGCGCTTCAGGCCTGAGGGGATTAATCATGTCAAAGACACACGTAAAATTGACGGTGAACGGCAAGGCGGTTGAAGGCCTCGCGGAACCGCGCACGCTTCTGATCCATTTCCTTCGCGAAGACCTGAAAATTCGCGGCCCGCATATTGGTTGCGAGACTTCGCATTGCGGGGCTTGCACGGTTGATATGGATGGCAAGTCGGTGAAGGCTTGCACCATGTTTGTCGGACAGGCGCAAGGCGCAGACATCACGACCGTCGAGGGTCTTGTCAACGACGACGGCTCGCTAGGCGTCATCCAAGAGATGTTCAAGGAGCATCACGGATTGCAATGCGGATACTGCACGCCGGGCATGATCACCCGCGCGCACCGCTTGCTGAAGGAAAACCCCTCGCCGACCGAAGAAGAGGTGCGCTACGGCATCTCCGGCAACCTCTGCCGTTGCACCGGCTACCAGAACATCGTGAAATCGATACTGGCGGCTGCTGAAACGTTAAACGCTCAGAAGGAGGCTGCAGAATGAATGAGATGGCCCCCATTGATCGCTCAAAGGCTCTCAAAGGCATCGGCTCCGAGCGCAAACGCGTCGAAGATGTCCGCTTTACCCAAGGTGCAGGCAATTACATCGACGACATCAATCTCGACGGCATGCTTTTCGGTGACTTCGTTCGCAGCCCTTACGCTCATGCGCGCGTAAAAAGCGTCGACAAGGAAGCGGCGCTGGCTCTGCCAGGTGTCGTGGCTGTGCTGACCGCGCAGGACCTTGAGCCGCTCGCACTGCATTGGATGCCAACGTTGGCCGGTGACAAGCAGATGGTTCTCGCCGACGGCAAGGTGTTATTCCAAGGACAGGAAGTGGCATTTGTCGTGGCCGAAGATCGATATATCGCAGCCGATGCTGTTGATCTTGTCGAGGTTGATTACGAAGACCTGCCGGTTGTCGTTGATCCGTTCAAAGCGATGGAGCCTGATGCGCCGGTCCTGCGTGAAGACCTCGCTGGACAAACCGAGGGCGCCCACGGCCCCCGCAAGCACCACAATCATATCTTTACTTGGGAACAGGGTGATAAAGACGGGACCGAGGCTGTGATCGCCGGAGCCGATGTCGTCGCGGAAGAGATGATTTACTATCACCGCACACACCCGTGCCCGCTGGAGCCTTGCGGGTCGGTCGCGTCGATGGACAAGGTGACTGGTAAGTTGACGCTCTACGGCACCTTCCAAGCCCCCCACGCGGTTCGAACGGTCGCTTCGCTGATTTCCGGCATTGCCGAGCATAATATCCGTGTGATTTCACCAGACATCGGCGGCGGTTTCGGCAACAAAGTCGGCGTCTATCCCGGTTACGTTTGCTCGATTGTTGCCTCCATTGTCACAGGCAAGCCGGTAAAATGGATCGAAGACCGGATGGACAATCTGATGTCCACGGCCTTTGCCCGCGACTATCACATGCAGGGTAAGATCGCCGCGACGAAAGAGGGCAAGATCACCGGCCTTTGGTGTCACACCACCGCCGATCACGGTGGCTTCGATGCTTGTGCCGATCCGACGAAGTTCCCCGCCGGCTTCATGAATATCTGTACCGGATCGTATGACATTCCCATCGCGTATCTCGCAGTTGACGGCGTCTATACGAACAAAGCGCCCGGCGGTGTTGCCTATCGCTGTTCGTTCCGTGTGACTGAAGCGGCGTATTTCATTGAACGCATGATCGAGGTTCTCGCGATCAAGTTGAACATGGATGCCGCTGAACTCCGCCGGATCAATTTCGTCAAGAAAGAACAATTCCCATATCAGTCAGCACTGGGGTGGGAATACGATTCCGGCGATTATCACACGGCTTGGGACAAGGCGCTGAATGCCGTTGGCTATGACGACCTCCGCAAGGAACAAGCCGAGCGGTTGGAAGCGTTTAAGCGCGGGGAAACGCGCACATTGATGGGCATTGGCCTAACGCACTTCACGGAGATCGTCGGTGCGGGTCCGGTCAAGAACTGTGACATTCTTGGTCTCGGCATGTTTGATAGCTGCGAAGTCCGCATCCACCCAACCGGATCGGCGATCGCGCGGCTTGGTACAATTTCTCAGGGGCAAGGACACGCGACGACCTTCGCGCAAATCCTCGCGACCGAGATCGGGATTTCGGCGGACGACATCACACTGGAAGAAGGCGACACGGACACTGCGCCTTACGGCCTTGGCACGTATGGCTCGCGTTCAACGCCGGTTGCGGGTGCGGCGACGGCGATGGCGGGGCGCAAAATCCGAGCGAAGGCTCAGATGATCGCCGCGTATTTACTTGAAGTCCATGACGACGATGTTGAATTCGACATCGACCGTTTTGTCGTCAAAGGCGCGCCTGAGAAATTCAAGACGATGAAGGAAATCGCCTTCGCCGCCTACAACCAAGCCATTCCGGGCATCGAGCCGGGACTGGAAGCGGTCAGCTACTACGATCCGCCAAACATGACGTATCCCTTCGGCGCGTATATCTGCGTGCTCGACATCGACGTGGATACAGGCGTTTCAGACATCCGCAGTTTCTATGCGTTGGATGATTGTGGCACGCGCATCAACCCGATGATTATCGAGGGTCAGGTGCATGGCGGCCTGACGGAGGCTCTGGCCATCGCGATGGGGCAAGAAATTGCTTATGATGAAAATGGCAACGTGATGACTGCGACGCTGATGGACTTTTTCATTCCGACATCGGTTGAGACGCCGAACTATGTCACGGATTGGACGACGACTCCATCTCCGCATCACCCGATCGGAGCAAAGGGCGTGGGTGAGAGTCCGAATGTTGGCGGCGTGCCGTGCTTTTCGAACGCGGTGCATGATGCCTTCCGGCCTTTCGGTCTGACGCAAGCGCACATGCCACACGACCATTGGCGCGTGTGGAAAATCGCAAATGACCTCGGGCTGCATGCGTGACATGGGCTGCGCTGAAAACTGACCTCGCCGCGACAGGATATGTAGCGGACGATTCCCTTGCGATGGCGCTGCACTTGGCGCTTTCGCTCGGGCGGCCTCTCTTGTTGGAGGGACCTGCCGGGGTCGGCAAGACTGAGGTTGCGAAATCGCTGTCGCAGATGCGCGATGCCCGTTTGATCCGCTTGCAGTGCTATGAGGGTCTGGACGCGGCGAACGCGATCTACGAGTGGAACTATCAACGTCAACTGCTGGCTATCCGCGCAGCAGAAGTGTCTGAAGATACTTTGTTTGATGAGAAGTATCTCCTCAAGCGTCCACTTCTTAAGGCCATTACACAAGAAGACCCACCGATCCTCTTGATCGATGAAGTGGACCGTGCTGACGAAGAGTTCGAGGCATATCTGCTCGAAATTTTATCGGACTTTCAGATTTCAATTCCTGAGCTCGGGACCATTGCCGCGACCACTCGTCCCATCGTCATCCTGACATCCAACGGCACGCGCGAGTTGTCCGATGCGCTGCGGCGCAGGTGCCTATATACCTACGTCGAATACCCGGATCGTCACACGGAGCTTGCGATTTTGAAGGCGCACGCGCCCGGTGTCGAAGCGCGGCTCGCCGAACAGATCATCGGGACGGTGCAGGCAATCCGGCGAGAAGACCTACACAAGAAACCTGGTGTGGCGGAGATGCTCGATTGGGCTGCGGCGCTTTCGGGTCTCGGGATCAACGATCTCAGCGATGATCCTGCGAGTGTCCAGGCGACACTCGTTTGCCTGTTGAAAACCGCAAGCGACCGCGACGCGATTCCGCCTGAAGTTCTGCAACGGCTTATCGGCAAGGCCGCATAGTGCTGCCAACGCGCTTTCCGCAAGCTGCCTCCGGCCCCGCAGAGAGGATTGTCGGTTTCATCGCCCATCTGCGGATGAACGGGCTAAAGGCAGGTCCCCGAGAAGCGCGCGATGCTCTTGAGGCGCTAAACACGGTCGATGCGGCAGATACATCCCAAACGCGGCTTGCTCTCAAAACCTTGCTCGCAACCGATGCTGATACTTGGCGAAAGTTCGATGAATTATTTGACGCCTATTGGTTCAATACGGGCAAACAACGCCACTCCGAAACGCAACGGCGCGAAAACCTGCGAACCCAATCCGCGCGCCCAACTCTCTGGCAACCGCATTTTGACGGTGCAGCGGGTGATGACGGAGCGGAAGCAAACACGGATGATCCTGTCGCCGGCGGTGGCGACGAAGAGACTGAGGGCACTGATGGTAAATTGGTCGCGACCCGCACCGACAATCTGACCCGTCGGGACTTGCGGGAACTAATGGATGAGGAGAGCCTGCGCCATGCTGAGCGTGTTGCCGAAGACCTTTCCCGCGCCATCCGCGACAAACGCTCCCGCCGTAAACGCGCCGCCACGCGGGGACGTGATCTCGATTTGCGAAAAATTCTGCGGGCAAGCCTTGCGCGCGGAGGTGAACCGATTGACTTGCATCGCCGTAAACGTCCAGAGAGGCCGATGCGCCTTGTGGTTTTATGCGATGTCAGCGGATCGATGACTGTGTATTCGCGGGTTTTTCTGGCATTCGTCAAAGGCTTGCTGAATGTCGATACGGCTGCCGACGCCTATCTGTTTCACACGCGATTGATGCGGATAACGTCTGTCCTGCGCGACCACGATACCTTACGCGCGGCGGGGCGGTTGTCGCTCATGGCCGAAGGTTTTGGCGGAGGAACTGACATCGCGGGTAGCCTAGACGATTTCTGTGAGCGATACGCGTCGAATACTGTCAACGGCAGGACGGTGGTTATCATCCTCTCAGACGGCTATTGCACTGGCGAGCCAGACGCCCTTGGAAACGCACTCGAAAAATTGAAAAAGCGCGCCCGCAGGATTGTGTGGCTCAACCCATTGAAGGGGTGGGCGGATTACGCTCCCATCGCAGCCGGCATGGCCGCAGCGCTTCCACACCTCGACGCGCATTTACCTGCGAATACGATTGAGGCGATGGGAAAACTTGAAGCCGAATTTGCGCGCCTTTAGGAACTCTTGATGTCAGCCTTTGAAGTCTTCGAAACAATCGAGAAAATGCGAAAAAACGGAGAGCCGTTTTGCGTTGTAACCGTTGTCCGCACGGCAGATGTAACCTCGGCCAAAGCTGGGGCAAAGGCGATTGTCACACGAGAAGGCGCGATTGACGGCCATCTCGGTGGAGCTTGTATCCAGCGCGCGGTGCAGAGCGCTGCCGAAACGGCAATGTCCAGCGGCGAGGCGCAGTTGATCCGCGTGAAGCCGTCCGAGGACGTTCACTCTGTAGAGGATACCGATGGGGTGGCTCTCTTTAAGAGCGGGTGCCCGTCAGGCGGGACGGTAGAGCTTCTCATTGAAACTTATCGCGCGCCACCAATGATCCTCATCTTCGGCACAACGGCAATCGCGAAGGCAGTCGCGGCCCATGCACAGCTCAGCGGATTTCGGGTCGCCGTGTCGCGCGACGCGTTAGATGAGACCAAAGATCACACCTGTTTTGACGGATTTGATATTGCGCCCATGGGACTGAACGAGACGGACTACATCGTGATCGCGTCTCAAGGGGTTGGTGATACTGAAGCGCTGCTTGCAGCTTTCGAAAGCAAGGCTGGAAGAATCTCGATGGTGGCCAGCCAACGCAAGGCGCAAACTTTGTTGGACAGGTTGTCAGCGTCGGCTGGTTTTACCGGGGACACATCACGCCTCAAGTCCCCCGCAGGCCTTGATCTAGGAGCGGTCGATCCGACCGAAATAGCCGTGTCGATCATCGCGGAAATCATCGGATGGAGACGCCTACGCAGCAATGCCGTATCCAAGCCTGACGCATTGTGACTAACAGGCCGTCGGTGGGAATTTCAGCGAACCGTCGGCATTGCGTAGCAAACGCATCAACGAAAAACGGCGCAATATCAGCGGTCAGTCACCATCTGAATACAAGGGGTGAGTGATGCGGTGGCTATATTGTCAAAGAGCCTATTCGCTCTATCTCGTACTTTTCTCGTTTTG
>CAZJWF010000135.1:0-7453 GCA_964549375.1 uncultured Neomegalonema sp. | reverse complement strand
GGCGGCACCCTCATCCTGCCCCACCCGGTCTCCTGATCCTTCCCCATTGCACCCGTCGGGGCAGGGCGTTACACACGGCCCATGCTCAAAGCCCGCGTTATTCCCTGTCTCGACGTCAAAGATGGCCGTGTGGTCAAGGGCGTTCAGTTCGTTGATCTGATCGACGCCGGTGATCCGGTGCAGGCCGCAACTGCCTATGATGCGGCGGGGGCCGATGAACTGTGTTTCCTCGATATTGCCGCCAGCGTCGAAAATCGCGGCACGCTGCTCGATGTCGTCCAGCGCACCGCCGAGCAATGCTTTATGCCGCTGACCGTCGGCGGCGGTGTGCGTCAGGTTGCCGATATCCGAGCCTTGCTGCTGGCGGGGGCCGATAAAGTCTCGATCAACACCAGCGCTGTGAAACGCCCGGAATTCGTCCGCGAGGCCGCGCAAAAATTCGGCTCGCAGTGTATTACCGTGGCGATTGACGCGAAATCTGTCGGCCCGGACAAATACGAGATTTTCACCCACGGAGGCCGTACAGAAACCGGCATTGACGCTGTGGCCTTTGCCCAACAGGTCGAGAGCCTTGGGGCCGGAGAAATCCTGCTCACCTCAATGGATCGCGACGGGGCCAAGATCGGCTATGACATCGCCCTGACCCGTGCGATCAGCGACGCGGTGGGCATCCCGGTGATTGCATCAGGCGGCGTCGGAGAGCTGGAGCACCTCGCGGAAGGCATTTTGGAGGGTCATGCTTCTGCGGTGCTGGCCGCGTCGATTTTTCACTTCGGCACCTTCACGATTGCCGAGGCGAAACAGGCGATGGCCGCCGCAGGTGTTCCTGTTCGGCTTTGATCCTATATCACGGCTTACACATAACTTCGGGGATCCATTATGAAGCTCATCGCCATTTCCGGCAGCCTTCGCAAAGCGTCGCTGAACACGAAATTGCTTGAGCTGGTCAAAGCGCAGGCGAGCGGCCATGATGTAGAGATTGTCAGTATTGCCGACATCCCGCTGTATAATGGAGACGTAGAGGCGGCGGGACTGCCCGCCGCTGTGACGAACCTGTCAGCGAAAATTCGCGCCGCTGATGCGCTCTACCTCGCGACGCCCGAATATAACTACGGCACGTCAGGGGTGTTGAAAAACACGATTGACTGGTTGTCGCGCGACCGCGAGCCGTCGATGCCTCTCGGCGGCAAAGTCTGTGCGCTGGCGGGCACGTCGGCGGGGATGCTCGGGACGGCAAGCGCGCAGGCGCATCTGCGCCATACGCTTGCGCTTTTGGGGTGTGATATGGTCAGCAATCCCCAAGTTCTCGTTGCCAGCAATAGTGAGGCTCTGGTTGACCCGTCTGACAAGCTGAAAGATTTGATTGCCAACCAGATCGCCGCCATCGAACGGCGTGTGAAATTGCACGTCTAGCGTTTACGCGCAGGCGTTTAATTCCAGGTTGCGGCTCTGTCTTGTGCGAGGAAGGACCGCGCTCCCAGATACACTGCGAACCCGCCGATAATGGTCAAGAGCCATGCTTCGGTGACGCTGAACTGATAGTCAAAGATGACCAGCTCACCGCCCATAAATCCACCGCGAAGGCCATAAACAACCGCGATCAGCCCGCTGATAACGGCGAGGATGCTATATCCGATATAATTTGCCGCCAACAACAGCGCAGTCACAATGACAATGACGTTGACCGCCTGCAGCGGTATCTCAACAATTCCGAAATCAAGCATAGAGTTTGACCCTCAATAAAGATGGACAAATTTCGTTCCCAGATTTGGAGAATACCGAAATGCCATTAATCTAATCTAAATTTTCACGTATACCGTGTATGAAAATTCGATCGGGGCGATGTGCATTTGCGAGAAAGCCGAAATGAAACGCTTACCTGGGCAGCCTACGAGCATCGCCCGGTAGCTTGTATTTCGAATAGATTCCATCCCGTTCGCGTTTTTTGCGGATGTAGTACGCAAAACCAAGGACGGCGAATAAACACAAGGCGAGCAAGGCAAAGGCGACCATTGCGGATACGCCCGAAGTCTCCGATATGGCGATGTCAGGAACCGCCGCATATGCTTGTTTCGTCATACTAAGTGCCTGTTTTTCGTAAAGACGATGCAAAGTCTTGCAAATCCTTCGCCGATTTCGCTGAAAACTAAGTAAATATTGCCATCGCGCGCTGTACGCATTTTCGATTTGACAGAACGAACGGTGAACTATAAGGTTCAGAAATACTGCCAAAGGTCAGCGCAGACGAGAGTTCGTAGTTCAGGATATCGATCGGTCACGTCGGGATGGCCCAGATGAGCCACGCTTCGGCTTTTGTTGGGCTGGATTTCTTCCGCGTCGCCCCGCTTCTGCGTGAGAGGCACTCCTTTTCTCCCATCCCGAAAGACCCCGTTCATGCCCAAAATAATCTCGGACTCTGTCTGGGAGGAAGTCGCGCGTCATTGGCGCTCTGGTTCGATGAGCCTCGCGGCGCTTGCCCGGCGTTATGACATTAATGCCGACACGATCACCAAGCACGCCCGCCGTCATGACTGGCCGCCGAGAGGTCGCCCCAATCGAGACCCGCGTTCGATCATTGATGTGCTGCTCGCCGATCTCACCATCGAGTTGCAACGCTCGCTCGTCCTGCTGCGCGATACCCTCAGCGAAGAGACCATCGACACCGCCCGAGAGCGCACTCGCCTGATCCGAGAGACGCACCGTGCGCTGGCCCTCCGCGCAAAAATTGACCCCCCGGAGAGAACCACCCCCGCCCAATCGTCTTCGCCTGTCCATCTCGATCTCGCGGCGGCGGATCGTGATATTCTCGATCACCTCGCACGGCTTGACCGGGCAGAGGAGAAAGCCCCCGATGACCCATTCCCTCGCCCCGCTGCGTGATCTGCCCCCTCATAGCCGCGCCGCGTTTCTACGTGCGCTGCCCGCCAACACCCGTGCGGCGCTGCCGTATCTTTGGCGCTTTAAAGCCCGCCCCGAACAACTCCCCCCTGATGGCGAGTGGACGACGTGGCTGGTGCTGGGCGGGCGCGGTTCAGGCAAAACCCGCGCCGGGGCCGAATGGGTCCGCGCGCAGGTTGAGGGTGCAACTCCGCTGGCCAAAGGCTCATGCCGCCGTGTCGCTTTGCTGGGCGAGACCGCCGATCAGGCACGCGATGTTATGGTCCTCGGCGACAGCGGCCTGATGGCGATAAGTCCGCCCGATCGCCGTCCAACTTTTCATGTCTCGCGTCGTCATTTGATCTGGCCCAACGGGGCTGAGGCGCATCTTTTTTCCGCTTCCGATTCCGAAAGTCTGCGCGGTCCGCAATTCGATGCCGCATGGTGTGACGAACTGGCCAAGTGGCGGCATACCCAGCAGGCATGGGATATGCTGCAATTTGGTCTGCGTCTTGGCGCGCATCCGCGCACGGTCGTCACGACCACCCCGCGCCCGAACCCGGCGCTCATCGCGCTGATGAACGATCCCGCGACGGCTATCACCCGAATGCCCACACGCGACAATGCGGCCAACCTCGCGCCCTCGTTTCTGAAGCAAATTGAAGCGCGCTACGCCAATGGTGCCTTGGGTCGTCAGGAATTACGCGGTGAGCTGCTCACCGAAAATCCAGAAGCAATGTGGGACCGCAAGATTATCGAGGCGTGCCAGATCAAACAGGCTCCGCCGCTCTCGCGGATTATCGTCGCGGTCGATCCGCCGGTGACGTCGCGCAAAACCTCCGATGCGTGCGGCATCATCGTTGCGGGCCTAACCCCCGGCGAGACACCGACGGCAACAGTCCTTGCTGATTGGTCGGTGCAGGGTGCCTCGCCGCAGGCATGGGCTGAACGCGCAGTCGCCGCCTATCACTACCATAAGGCGGATCGACTGGTGGCCGAGGTTAATCAGGGCGGCGATATGGTCGAAGCGATTGTCCGCCAGATCGCGCCAAATATTTCGTTCAAAGCGGTACGTGCCAGCCGAGGCAAAGCGATCCGCGCCGAACCCGTCCTCGCTTTCTATGAGACAGATCGCGTTAAGCATCTGCGTGAAACCACCCACCCGCTCGCGCGCCTCGAAGATCAAATGTGTGCCTTCGCACCGAGTGGTTTTCGCGGTGATACCAAATCCCCCGACCGTGTGGACGCATTGGTCTGGGCGATCACTGAACTTTTGTTAACCAAACAGGCGGAGCCAAGAATACGCTGCCTTTGAGAGATTCCTGTTTTCCCGCGTTAACGCTCTGTCGACGTCACTGCGTTAAACTATCCGAAGAACAAGGATCATCATGACTACATCAAACGAGTCTCGCCCAGAGGAACCACATCGCATGGATCTGGTTCGCTGCGTTGCGCCAGCCTTGGCCTTGTTGTCCCTCGCTTTGGCGGTGGTGACCTCAAATTTCGATGCCAAGCTAACTCACATCGGTCTGACTCTGATGTTGGTCTGCGTGATGTCCTTCATGTTTCATGTCAAAGACCGTCCTATTGCACAGCGGCCCCCAACGAAGTTCGACCCTATCGTGTTGCTGTTGATCGGTGGGTTTTGCCTCGGTGCGTTCTTCTGCGGTCTTAGTTTTGATGGTTCGTTGGGATTGGCTGTTCAATTCTTGCCGACATTCGGTGTGGTCGCGACGGGGATTTGGTTAAACAGCCGTGCAGGACGCGCCAAACGCGCTGGCTGGGCCGAGCGAGACAAGTAGCTGTCGTCTCAATATTGAGCTAGGGTTGCGATGGAGCAACTCGATTGGTTTTGTCGGTGCCATATGGGGTGGGACGGTGGTTGCTTTGCGTCTTTTCAGCATAGCGCGGCCTTCACATATACGCCCGACATACCAGCGGGTTCATCTCAACCGATAATTCTTCGCGGCCTGAATCGCTGAGGAACGTATGGACCAGTGTAACGCGGTTAATCCCCAGTGAGGATTTTGAATAGCTAGGGCAGGTCCGTGCGATCATCGCTTTTTTGGCTGCGGGTAATGACTTTTTATCAACGCCGAACGGACCTTTGACCTGAACTTGAAGTTCGATGGCGCGGCGGCGTGCATCCACGGCCCAGCCCCGCACGCGCATATCCGGTTGATCCTCGCCGCCCTTCGGCAAGGTTTGGTCAAACCTTTTCGCGATAGGGCCAGCATTTTTGGTTAACCAAAGGCGACGATCAGACAAAGATGCCGCATCGTAATCGAAATCCGAGTGGGCGCTGGCAGAGGCTGAGACGTTAATGGCTGTAACTGGTGCTGAGGCCACAGTTTGCTTGCTTTCACCCGACATCGCCAGCCACGCGCCAGATCCGATTGCAAGGACGCCCAAAGCAGCGCCAGCAAACATCATCTTCATGCGACCCTCCATAAAACGAGAAGGTACGATTGTCGCAAATTCTTCCTAATGGGGATTTACATGCGCCGTACAACTTACCGATTGTCGGTGTAGCTTGTTGTTTTGGCTAGAATTTTGCGCGCAGGCGGAGGAAGAAACTAAAGATACCGAGGCCGTCATCATCGCCACTACCGGCTGCCGCTGCATCGCTGCCACCGTCGATCGAACGCTGATAGCGCCCATCAAGGCTTAGGTCGAGTTGCTCAGCCAGACTATGCGAGACACCCGCCAATACTTGTGCGGAATAATCCTCGTCGGAACCGACCAGCGGCAATCCATTGCCTGAGGTAAAGCCTCGGTCATTTTGCTGAATACCAACACCGGCACCCAGATACGGGGTCAGCACACTTTCGCCTACGGGGACGTCCAACATGATCTTCCCGACAATCGAGGTCGAGCTTGAATCGCCCGTAGTATTAAAGTTTCCGATGCTGGCGGTACCGGGCAGCCCGATTCCATCGGTATCGCCTTGACGGTAAGACAGTTCTAGCTCTGTTCGGGGAACGACTGGTCCCAGGCCGCTCCAACTGCGCCCGAGGGCACCGCCCACAACGAAACCGCCCTCTAATGTTGAGTCGATTGAGGTCGGCGCGCTACCAGAAAAATTTTTACTTTCAGGGAGATAAGGCAGATCGCCGTCAACGAATACGGTTCCGTAAAAAACAGATTCGTCCGGGTCGGCATACGCGGATGATGCGACCGAAATCAGCGCTAACGTAGCGAGCAGAAGGCGCGAACGCTCTGTCATACCAGTCCAGTTCCTTGACTCCCGGAAGATCAGGATTGCCGTTATCATCCGGAAGTCTTCACAAATTACTAATCATTGTTTCTGACAGGAACGTGACGAGGATGAGGCAATTGGCCAATTTGCGGCAGGTTAAGCCTGTTACGGGAATACCGCAGACACCGCTCTCTCTATGAGGTTTTTGCTGTAGCTAGGGGGCAACTGTCGCTGTGCAATAGTGAGGTGGGTTTAGGTCGTCGCAATCGCCGTTTGGATATATTGCTCCAACCATTTCTGCATGTCTTTGCGTAAGCCGGGTCCAGTGATGATCATGTTGTCGTCAGATGTGATGGACAACCCGCGCAGCGTGTTTGGCCTGACCTCTTTGATGTGTGCCAGAGACAGCGTTGCGGCCTTCACGCGCTTTGTTGCGATAACGCCCGGTTCGAAACGCACAGTTTTGCTGGAGATTTCGAGGCTGCGCGGGTGACGCCGATCCATCCATGCCAAAACGAGCAGGGGGATGAAACCGAATATCGCAATCCAGATTGGCGTGCCGAAAGCACGGCTCATGAATATCACGACCAAAAGAAGAAGCAGCGCGAGGCCGAGGAGCAATTTGGTTATCATCGGCGGCAGGGTCACAGCCAAGCAATTATCGCGGCTTTCGACCACCAAGCCTTTCGGCGGTGCTGTCCAATCAGAACCAATATACGCATCCGCGTCCAGACGTTCGACCAAAGAGTAGTCGAGATCGTCGGGCGCATCGGCGATATCGTCGCGGAGGAGGGGAACGCCGAGAACCCGCGCATAAATTTCTTGCGCGTCATGCGGTGCGTCCGTTCCCTCAACGACCAACAGCGCAATCGCTTCTGCTTCGTCATGCTGTAATTCGACAGCATGAAACGCCCGTTTCGGTGCACCTTTCTGCGCAATGTAAAATCGTCTTACTCCGATGCCCTTGAAGTCTTTATAAGCCGCCCGCGATTCCCGTCGACCCAACAACCCGCGCTCGGTGACAATAACATCTGAATCTTCAAACCGAACGACTCGCTGTGCGAACAGCACGCGACCGCCAAGCCGGATCATCATCAAAGCGATGAAAAGGATCCCGCCGCTGATCAGATATTTGACCCATCCGCCTTCGCCAACAAACGCCAAAACCGAGGCGCTGATGAACAGGATACCAGAGATCAAGAACAGATATCCCATCCCCGGTGCGGGCGTATAATCAACGTCCACGGGTCGCGATGATAAATTCACCTGAAACGGTGCGGCAGGGGTGAGCAACTGCGAATACATTCTCAAACGCTACGCCGCCGACCGTTGGCACACAAGTCACGTCGATTGACGGCACGAACTTTCTAAGCGCCG
>CAZJWF010000134.1:0-7546 GCA_964549375.1 uncultured Neomegalonema sp. | reverse complement strand
AACGACCAATATGATTGAGGAGACTGAGTAAAACCTCAAAACACTCTAACCCTCCTCACACTCACCCATCCAAGCGAGTGAGCATGACAACGGTTTCGGGCTTTTTCCCCCACAAGCGCGAGGCCGTGCTGCGGGCGGCTCGGCGGGTGGTTTCTTCGACTTTTTCGTCATCGCGGCGATCTTTGTGTTTCAGCTTTTCAATCGCATCATCTACGGCTTCAGCAATGACAGACTCGACTTCCCCAACCCAATCCTCACTCTCTTCAGGTGCGCCGGTGACACGGGCATCGGACTCCACAACAAGCTCGCCCTTTTCATCCAAAATAACCGACACCGCAATATGGCCATTTAAGCCCATCTTTTTCCGTGCCCGCACGACACCGTCCATCGCGCCGATCAACTGATTACCATCGACGTAAAGACGCCCTGTATCAATCTCATCTACGATTTTAGGCGCTCCAGGAGCGACTTGTAACATTGATCCATTCGGGACGACATGGGCGCTGCCCGCACCCCAAACTGGCGCCATAACCGTGTGTTCATGTAAGTGACGGCGCTCGCCGTGCATGGGAATTGCGACCTGTGGCTTTAGCAAGGAGTAAACTTCCTTCAGCTCATCGCGAGACGCATGGCCGGATACGTGAATGTTGGCCATGCTATCGTCAACGACGCGAATGCCGCGTTCAGCGAGCATGTTATAGACACGCGATACTTCGTTTTCATTTCCTGGAATGGTTTTCGACGAAAAGATCGCCGTGTCGCCTTCGGACAATGCAACGGTAGGGTGATTATCACTCGCAATCCGAGCCATCGCAGCGCGGCCCTCGCCCTGAGATCCTGTCACGAGATAAAAGAGGTGATCGTCAGGAACCTCTTTCGCCTCTTCCTCTGAGATCGTTTGAGGGAAATTCGTTAGAATTCCCGTGTTCACTCCTGCCTCGATCATTCGGCGCATCGCGCGCCCAGCAATCACAATCGCGCGTCCGGAATCACGCGCCGCTTCAGCCAGTGTTTGAAGCCGAGCAACATTTGAGGCGAAGGTCGTTGCCGCAACCTTTCCCGTACATTCGGCAATGACATCGCGCAGCGGCTGTTTAATTTCTTTTTCGGTCCCGGCAACTCCCGGTTCGAACACATTGGTCGAATCGCAGGCCAGCGCGAGCACGCCCTCCTCCCCAAGTGCCTTCATCGCATCCTTATCCATACCGGGACCGAAGGTCGGATCATTGTCAATCTTAAAATCTGCCGTGTGGAAGATCTTACCGAGTGACGTTGCGATGATGAGCGCACTCGTCTCTGGGATCGAATGGGTCATCGGGAAAAACGAAACGTCAAAAGGCCCCGCAGAGATTGGATCGTTCTGGGAGCAAATTTCCAGATGCTTGGTGCTGACGCCGAATTCATCAAATTTGCGCTTGGCAATCTCGCCCGGAAACTTGGTGCAATAAACCGGTCCCTTGAATTTATGCCAAAGGCGCGCGATCGCACCTATATGGTCTTCGTGGGCGTGGGTGATGAATATCCCGTCAAGAGACTCCGCGCGGTCGGCGATAAACTTTGGGTCCGGGGTCATGACCTCAACACCGGGAGCATGCGCCGTATCTGGGAAGCCGATGCCGCAATCGACCATGATCCAGCGCGGATTATCCTTCGGGCCGTACCCATAAAGATACATGTTCATACCGATTTCGCCGGCACCACCGAGGGGAAGATAATAAAGCGCGTCCATCAAGACTCCCGGCGGTCATTACCGCAGTTCAAAGCGAAATTATCATCCATACCGAAAGAGGCACGGATGCTATTGATATCGTCCATCATGTCGATACCCGCATACAACATCCTTTTCACGCAGGAAAATAAATGTCTGCCGCGGAGATACGGATATCGCCGTTATCTGTTGCAAGGAGGAGTGTGCCATCGTCGCCAATTCCTTGGAAGACGCCGGAAAGCGTCTCGTTCGTTAGCCGCGCCTCAATCCGTTCGCCGATATGTGCCGCACGCGAAAGCCAAGCGTTTTGAATCGCGGGAAATCCCAATACCTCGAACTTCGCGTGCCACGTGTCGAAGGATTGGATGAGAGTTTGCAGCGCAATATCTGGCGAAGGTGGTGTCACGACGTCCGCTAGTGCTGCAGGCGGCCAGCGGGCCTCGGTCGGTTTGTGCACGAGGTTGATACCAATCCCAACGGCGAGCCAATGTTTTCCCGGTTCGCCCCCTGCCTCGAGGAGAACACCAGCGACTTTCTTTCCATCGAGCAAGGCGTCATTCGGCCATTTAAGAGAAACCCGCGAGGCAGGAGCATAGGTTTCAAGAGTTTCCGCGACGGCAAGACAAGCAACGAATGACATCAAGGCTGCATTCCGCAGCTCTCCCAAAAACGGCAACAGGTATGTCGTGTAGAGATTTCCCTTTGGCGAATACCATTCGCGACCGCCCCGCCCCATGCCGTTAGACTGAGAGTCCGCAAGCAACCAAACTGGACCACGCTGCCCTGAGACGGCACGCCGTTTTGCTTCGTTATTTGTACTGTCGATGGTCGGAAACGTTTCGACCGGAGGCAAAGACGTCGCGTTATTCACTTCGTTGCAAAGGTTGAGGCTGCTTCAGCTGCCATCTCTGGAATACCCAGCCCCCCTACGACGAAGGCAAAGACCAAAATCGCAGAGGCGAAGAGTGCGAGACGGTGTTCGATACCCATCGGTCCATCAAAGGCATCTGCGGGATCGTCGAACACCATGATCTTGACGATACGCAGGTAATAAAAACACGAGATCACGGTTCCCGCGACAGCGATGATAAGCAACCAAATCAAACCCGCATCAACCGCAGCTTGAAAAACATAGAACTTCGCCCAAAACCCTGCCAGAGGCGGAATACCAGCGAGAGAAAACATCAACGTACCAAGGCAAAAAGTGGAAAGCCCGTCAGATTTCCAGAGACCCGCAAGATCTTCGATCTTGGTGACCTGCACCCCATCACGCCGCATTGAAAGAATAAACGCAAAAACACCGATGTTCATGACCAAATAGATTGCGAGGTAGATCAGGACGCTCTCGGCACCCTTCGCAGTGCCTGCGGCGAGACCAAGCATCGCAAAGCCCATGTGGCCAATCGACGAATAGGCCATTAGGCGCTTGATGTCAGTTTGGCCAATTGCTGCGATACCACCCACCATCATAGATGCAGCGGACAGGAACCAGATGATCTGCCACCAGTGGTCCACAGCCTCACCAAAGGCACCGTAAAGAACCCGAACGAGAAGCACGGCAGCCGCAACCTTTGGCGCAGTCGCAAAGAATGCTGTAATCGGGGTTGGTGCACCCTCATACACATCCGGCGTCCACATATGGAATGGCGCGGCAGAAATCTTGAAGGCAAGGCCGGCAATAACCAACGCAAGTCCCAACAAGAATCCAATATTCGCATCACCCTCTTTCAAGGCTGCCGCAATAACGGAGAATTCCGTTGATCCCGCGAAGCCATAAACGAATGACGAGCCAAACAACAGCAGTCCGGACGAGAGCGCACCGAGAACGAAGTATTTTAGCCCAGCTTCCGTCGAGCGGGTTGAATCGCGGCGGAAAGCAGCGAGGACATAAAGTGCGAGCGATTGAAGCTCTAGTCCAACATAGAGCGAAATCAGGTCTGCCGATGACACCATCATCGCCATACCCAAAACGGCAAAAAGTACCAGAACGGGAAATTCGAAAAGCATTGATTTTGCCCGGATCATATAATCACGCGACAAAGCTAAAACGACGGCCGATCCGAAGAACATAAACAGTTTTGCAAAGCGCGACACACCGTCGGAGATGAATGCACCGCCAAATGCCAATTCGGTTTTTCCCGGCTGCGCGTAGGTGAAAACGCCTGCGATGACGAGAACGGCGACTGCAAGCCAAAGAATGGTGACAGCGGCACCTTCCCCTTTTGTAAACACACCAAGCATCAACAGAACCATCGCACCAATTGCGAGGATCAGCTCAGGGCCGGCGGCGAGGAGATTAAGAGTATCCATCATCGCCCCCTAGTGTGCCGATGCCGGGGCTGTAGCGCCCTCGCCTGCGGCAATCACGATTGATTCAGGCAGTCCGACTGCCGCGTAATACCCGTCAAGTAAGTTGCTGACTGACGGGCTGAAGACGTCGATGGCAGCGTTAGAGTAAATGCCAAAGAACAATGTCGCCGCGATCAAGGGCACCATGATTCCGATTTCACGCCGGCTCATATCTTCTATCTTCTCAAGCGCTGGGTTTTCTATCGTACCAAATACGACGCGGCGATAGAGCCACAACGCGTACCCTGCGGAAAGGATGACGCCGGTCGCCGCGAAAAAAGCAGCGTAAGTATTGGCCTTGAACGCGCCCATCATTGTGAGGAATTCGCCAACAAATCCGCTGGTTCCAGGCAGACCAACATTACCCATCGTAAAGAGCAGGAAGATCGACGCAAAAATTGGCATCCGGGTTACGAGGCCGCCATAAAAGCTGATTTCACGCGTGTGCATACGATCGTAGATGACACCCACGCACAGGAACAGCGCGCCAGAGATGAAGCCGTGAGAAATCATTTGAAAAATCGCACCATCAACGCCTTGTTGATTGGCGGAAAAGATACCCATCGTAACAAAACCCATATGGGCGACGGACGAGTAGGCAATCAGCTTTTTGATGTCTTCCTGCATCAATGCGACCAACGACGTATAGATGATAGCGACGACGCTGAGGAAGAACACAAAGTTCGCGAGCAGGTCCGATGCAATCGGGAACATGGGCAGATTGAATCGGATAAAACCGTAACCGCCGAGCTTTAGGAGGATCGCGGCGAGAACGACTGAACCTGCCGTCGGTGCCTCAACGTGAGCGTCTGGGAGCCATGTATGAACTGGCCACATCGGCATCTTGACTGCGAAGCTAGCGAAAAACGCTAACCAACAAAGCGTCTGCGCTCCACCAGAAATATCGTACCCGAAGATTGAGATTGGCTCGGATGAGACTGTGTAGTTCAGCAGTTCAACGATGTCGGACGTTCCTGATTCAATAACCAGCCAAAGCATTGCGATCAGCATTAGGACCGAACCGAGAAGCGTATAGAGGAAGAACTTGAAGCTGGCGTAGATGCGCCGCTTTCCGCCCCATATCCCGATGATCAGGAACATCGGGATCAAGCCCGCCTCGAAGAACAGGTAAAAGAGAAACAAGTCGAGCGAAACAAAGACGCCAATCATCAACGTTTCGAGGATCAAAAACGCCGCAAGATATTCGCGCAGGCGCTTATCGACATGCCAACTCGCCAAGATGACTAGCGGCATGATCATCGTCGTCAGCATGACAAAGAGGATCGAGATGCCGTCCACCCCGATCTTGTATTCCATTGGGCCAAGCCACGGAACTTCCGTCACGTACTGAAAGTCTGCGGTATCAGGGTTAAAGCCCATGAAGACGATGACAGACAGGACGAAGACAAAAACCGTCATGCCCAGGGACATGTTGCGGGCGAGGCGACGTTCAGGCTCGTCATCCCCGCGCATGAACAGCATGACCAGACCCCACGCTGCCGGGAGCCAAAGAACAAGATTGAGGAGGAATCCTTCGTCTGTCATGTCAATGCCCTCCCGTCGAAGCGAAGGCTATGATAAGGCCGACACCGCCAATCATCGCAAGCGCGTAGTGGAAGACATATCCGCTTTGCAGGCGTCCATAAAACCCAGTCAACGTTGGAATGATCCCCATTGAGAGGCCATTGATCGCGCCATCGATGGTGGCGCCGTCGCCTTTCTTCCAGAAGAACCGCCCAATCCACATCGCTGGCTTCACGAAGATCCAATTGTACAGCTCATCCATGTACCACTTATTCAGCACGAAGTCGTAGGCGACACCAAACGACTCGCGAATTTTCGCCGCCGATCCGGGCCGTGCAATATAAATCCAGAAAGCCAAACCAAACCCGATCAGCATCGCTACGAATGGGGCTTTCTTCACCCATGTCGGCGAGTGATGGGCCTCGTGGATGATGTGCTGAGCACCTGCAACCGAGTCCCCCCAGAAGTGATGTGCGCCATCACCAATGAAAGCGTAGTTAAAGATAATTCCCGCCAAAACTGAGCCCGCGAACAATATCCCCATTGGGATGAGCATGATCTTCGGGCTTTCATGTGCGTGAGCGTAGACCTCTGCTGTGTTGTTCCGCTGTCCGTGGAATACAAGAAAGATCAAACGCCACGAGTAGAATGCAGTCATCATCGCAACGATAACGCCAACCCAAAATGCGAAGAGACCCGCGTTGGTATGCGCCGCATGAGCAGCTTCTATGACCATATCTTTTGAGAAGTAACCTGCGAATGGTGGAACACCAGTCAGAGCCATCGTGCCGACAATCATCAATAGATAAGTGAGCGGAATGATGCTCCACAACCCACCCATCTTCCGAATGTCTTGCTCGTCGTGCAGTGCGTGAATGACAGACCCACAGCCTAAGAACAGAAGCGCTTTGAAGAAGGCGTGCGTGAATAGGTGGAACATGGCGGCTTCATAAGCGCCGACGCCTGCTGCGAAGAACATGTATCCGAGCTGCGAACAGGTTGAGTAGGCAACGATGCGCTTGATGTCATTCTGAACGAGGCCAACCGTTGCCGCGAAGAATGCCGTGAAAGCGCCGATGTAGGTGATGAAGGTGCTTGCACCATCCGCCAGCTCGTAAAGTGGCGACATGCGACAGACGAGGAAGACTCCCGCCGTTACCATCGTCGCGGCGTGAATGAGCGCGGAAACTGGGGTTGGTCCCTCCATCGCATCGGGAAGCCAAGTGTGCAGAAGGAACTGAGCAGACTTACCCATCGCGCCGATGAACAGCAACATTCCCAAAGTGTTGAGAATATCCATTTCCCAGCCAAGAAACATGAATGTTGATCCGGCCATCGCTGGTAGCGCTTCAAACACAGCATCAAAGCTGAGCGAACCGAAGACAGCAAAGATACCAAAAATCCCAAGCGCAAAACCAAAATCGCCCACACGGTTGACGATGAAAGCTTTCATCGCGGCTTCATTGGCGCTGTCTTTATGGTGCCAAAACCCGATCAGCAGATATGACGCAACACCTACACCTTCCCAACCAAAGAACATCTGGACGAAATTGTCCGACGTCACCAGCATCAGCATCGCAAAGGTGAAAAGACTGAGGTAACTAAAGAAGCGCGGCTTTGACGGGTCGTGCTCCATGTAGCCCATTGAATAAACGTGGACGAGCGCAGACACCGATGTGACCACGACGAGCATAACCCGGGTTAATGTGTCGACGCGCAAGGACCAGACGACCTCAAGGTCGCCAGAGCTAAACCACGTAAACCAAACAATAGGGTCGTCAGCAGTCGTACCCCCGCCAGCAAAAACGATCCAACTCAGAACCGCCGAAGCGATCAGCAGCCCTGTTGGGATAAGCTGTGCCATCCGGTCGCCCAGCGACTTGGCAAATAAACCCGCCAGCAAACACCCAAGCAGCGGCATGAGGACAATCGCGGAAACCATTCGAGATCAGCCCTTCATCATGT
>CAZJWF010000133.1:0-7634 GCA_964549375.1 uncultured Neomegalonema sp. | reverse complement strand
AATCGGCGAGAGCGAACGCGAGAATTGGGAATTGTTCGACGAATTCAATCCCCGCAATGCGACGGCAGCATATAAAGAACTGGAATGGGAATAACCGTTATTCCCTGATTACTCGTCGAGATGGTTCATCATCATGCGGGCAAGCGCAAATGCTCGTTTCTCAAGTAGGATCGGAGTTTCGCAAACATAGATGAGCGACTGCTGCCGCTCATCAAAGATCCGCGTATCCCAATCCACCTGGTCCGCGATTTCTTCCAGACGATCAAATTCGTCATTAGACTTATCTTCCTTGGCTTCGAGCTTGGCTAACTCCTCGCCTTGCTTACTGATGCGTTCAGCCAATCCCGCCTGCTTACCGGCATAGCGGCCAATCCCGCCAATCAATTCGGCTCGTTCACTGTCGATCCTTTCGAAAACGAGCGCAAAAAGCAGCGTCATTTTTTCAGCTTTGTCTTCCCCTGCCGCCTTGGCAAAGTCGTCGACAAGTTGCTCCGCCTCCTCCAGCGAGGTACGCCGAACAGCCAGTGCTGCCGCGAGAACATCAAGTTTTTCATCTGCCGCGGCAATTTGCTCCGGCTCCAAAATCTCACCAGTCCACATCTGACCAATCGAGAGTTGCGAGACTTTGCGCTGGACGCAGGGCCATGTTGGGTCGTCAAACGTGGCGGCCTCAATACCAGTCGAGGCCGCGACCATTCCAAGCATTCCGATGAGAAAAAAAGATTTCATTCGTCCCACCTACTCTCATTAAAAAATCGCGAAGTCACTTTCCGCCGCGTTTGCGTCCGATCAATCCCTTTGAAGGATCATAAGCGTAGATCGCCGCACAGAGGAACAAGATTGTCACCCCAACCACTACCGCCAGCGCCGTCCAGTTCACCTGACCGTAGAGGGCATAACGGATCAGCTCAACGCTGTAGGTGAACGGATTGAAGCGGCAAATATCGTAGAGTAACGTGCTCGACTCCTCCATTCGCCAAAGCGGATAGAGCGCGGATGAAGCAAAAAACATCGGAAAGATGACAAAATTCATCACCCCTGCAAAATTCTCAAGCTGTCGAATTGCTGAGGATAAAAACAAGCCCATCGCCCCCAGCATCATCCCCGACAGAATAAGCGCGGGCAACACCGTCAGATACCCAATCCACGGCGGCTCAATCTCCCAAAAATAGGCGATCAGCAAAAACGCGTAGACCTGCGCGATAGAGACTGCAACACCAGCCATTAATTTCGATGTTAGCAGAAACCATCGCGGATACGGGCTGACGAGCAATGTCCGCATCGCCCCCGTCTCGCGATCATACACCATCGACAGCGATGATTGCATTCCATTGAAAAGCTGGATCATCGCGCAGAGACCCGGCGCGACATAAACCTCGTAAAGCACATAGGTCTCATAAGGTTCGATAATCGAAACGCCGAGCACCGAGCGAAACCCCGCAGCGAAGATGAACAACCACACGAGTGGGCGAACCAGCGCCGCCAAAAACCGCTCGCGCTGTTTCGCAAAGCGCAACGCCTCGCGCCAGACAATGCCGCCAAAGCAAACGAGTCGCCCGCCCCAGTTCAAACGATCCGCGCTCATGCGACCAGCTCCGACGGTGAGGTTCCGGTCAATGTCAGAAAGGCGTCGCTGAGCGTCGCGCTGCCTGCGATGGTCGCAGCGGTTTCACGGGCCATCACGCGCCCCTTGTGCAGAACCACCACATCATCATTCGGTTCGATTTCGTCGAAAAGGTGCGTGGCCCACAGAACACCGACGCCCTCTTCCGCCGCTAATCGCCGCACGGCTTTAACAACATCTCGGCGCGATTGAATATCAAGGCCGACAGTGGCTTCGTCCAGCAACAAAAGTTTCGGATCATGCAGCAAGGCCCGCGCGATCTCCGCGCGCCGCACT
The DNA here is from genome assembly GCA_964549375.1 of uncultured Neomegalonema sp. GTDB lineage: Bacteria > Pseudomonadota > Alphaproteobacteria > Rhodobacterales > Rhodobacteraceae > JAHDDY01. The sequence goes on along the minus strand of CAZJWF010000133.1, from coordinate 5,734 downwards.
TGTCCGCCCGAAAGCGTTGCGACCTTTACGTCAGCACGGTCCAGCAACCCAACGCGGTACAGCGCAGCATCACCTCGGGTTCTCGCCTCTCTCCGGCCAATGCCATGCAACGCAGCATGATAACGCATATTCTGCCGGACCGTCAGACTGGCATCGAGCGAGCGGCTTTGAAACACCACACCCATCTGCGCCAACGCGGGGCCGGGTTGACGGCGGACATCATGACCGCTGACTTCAATCGTACCGCTAACATTGTCGTAGAGGCGGGTGATTAGTGAAAACAGAGTCGTCTTGCCCGCCCCATTCACGCCGAGCAACGCCGTAAACCGGCCTTCGCCGACATCAAGCGTCACTTCATCGAGAGCTTTTGTCGCGCCGAATGCATGGCTGACCCCGGCAACGCGGAGCGCGGGAGGTGGAATCTCACTCACTGGATGCTGATAGAAACTTTCTGGCTGTCCCCTTTGCTGCCCGGAATTTTTAGTTCATAGCGACCAGGCTTTATCGCGATGAAGGATAGCTCAATCGTGCCCTCGTCGTCGAACTCAAAGCTGTCGAGACCCAAGGGACGAATTTCCAAATCGTTGATAACAACCTCGTTGATCCACACCGCGCGGAAAAACTCCGGCCCTGCGAGCGCCAGTTCCGCCGATCCATCGGACACGATCTCGATCTTATAATACGCGCCCGATTGCAGTTTGAGGGCGCCCTCTGCCAATGGCTTGCCTGACGCAAGGGTTATGGGCGGCAATTCCTCGCGGTTGCACTTCGCCAGCAGCCCAGCAAAACCCATCTTTTTCGCATCACAGAGCGGCGCCGCAGACGCCATAGTCGGCATCGCATGGGGCGACAAAATCAATCCGAGAGCAATAAGCAGGTTCTTCATTCTAACACCTCATTCCGGAGCAACGACGACCCCCCAGGGCTGCTCACCCACGGGGATCGACTTGATAACTTTGAGCGAATCTACATCAATGACCGAGACATCGTTGGAATTGCCGTTCGTCGTGAACAGCAATTTCTCATCGGGCGTAAAGGCCATCTGCCAGACCCGTTGACCGACCAGCAGGTACTTTTCCACCTCGAATGTCTCTCCATTGATCACCGCGACCCGATTGGCCGGACCGAGTGCGACAAAGACCTTTTTGCCATCCTTGGTCACACGAACACCAACGGGCTGGAGCGCTTCGGGCAGGACACCGCGCACGGCAAATTCGATCTTCTTGATGATCTCTCCGATCTCCGGGTCGATCACGCTGACCGTTCCACCAATCTCTGCAGAGACATACAGCAGTTTACCATCGCTCGTGAATTGCGCGAAGCGCGGGCGCTGATCCACGAGAACGTTCGTGTCGATCTCAAAAGTTTCTGTGTTGATGAAATGCGCCATGTTCGTCGTTTCAGACGTGTTGACGACGATCTTTCCATCCGGGCTGATCCCCATTCCTTCTGGTTCAACGCCGACAGGAACCTCAGCAATGACGGACCGCTTTTCGACATCGACAACGGTGACGATGTTGTCGTCCTCATTCGCAATATAAAGCGGGTTGCCGCTGGGATGCAGGATGAATAGTTCAGGGTCTGGGCCGGAGGGCAAAGTGTGCAAGCGCTTGCCCGTCATCGGATCGAAGACATTCACGATATCATCATCAGAGGCGCAGACGTAAAGTTCCTTGCCGTCTTGGGAGATGGTAATACCACGAGGTCGTTGCCCCGCACGAAACGTCTCAATGACTTCCAGCGTTTCGCTGTCGATCACCGTGATGTCATTGCCCTTCTCGTTGGTGACATAGACCCGGTACGCCGAGGCCTCCGTCGCTGCGCCGATCATCGCCAAAGCGATCAAGGCAGATGCTATTTGTTGAAGGCGCATGAGCTCTCCCGTTCATCGAAACCCATTGTATCGAGTTGGCTAACACGGTGCAGAAATCCCGCTTGCGGTGAGACTGACACAATCAGCCGATCATTCGCCAGCAAAACGGGTTGCCGCAGTTGATGGTTCCACGGACGAAAAGTCACTTTCGTACCCTTAAACGCACCGAGTTCGAAATCAGGGCCGAGGATATAATCTTTCAGCACCGCGACCTCGTTAGACTTCTTACGGGTCGCTGCCTCACCCACTGCACGCACCGCCAACCATGCCTGATAGTCCAGCGAGCGCACTCGGCGATTGGCCAGTTTTTCAAAGCGGCGCTGAAACTGCGTCGCGCCCCACGCTTCATTACCCGGATGCCATCCGATCGGGCGCAGGCCCGCTGACCCAGCCACGGGACGCGGGTCCGTGGTGTGATATGGCAGGTGCGGCGCAAAGACATCCGCTTCATCTGCGGCGATCAGAACGTCGTGGTTCGATGCACGTTGAGTAAAGACAGGCATCTGTTTTTGCACCAGCACATGCCCGGTGTCCGAGCGCCGTGCACCGCCGGTATCCTCATACGTTCGTTCCTCGACGATTTTCAGACCAAACTTTTTCGCAGAACGACGCAAAGCATCCGCCCAGAGAATATCCTCGGGATGCGAACCGGAAATCAGGAAAATATCCCGCCATTTTTTATGGGCAAGAAATTGCGTCAGGCCATCCGCCTTCAAAGCACGGCTTGGGGCAATGTGCAAAACGTTGGCGAGGCACGCCGTTGTGCGAAAGGTGTCGTCCTCTGCCTGCGCGTTCAGTAACAGAATATCGCGGTCTGCCGCGTGCTCCGACAGAGCTGCGAGATCGTCTCCATAGGCCAGCGTCACGACAAAATTCGCACCGTTTTCGACCAGCGTATCCAGAGCCTCGGCCGCGTCATCAGGTGTCGCGGTCGCTTCTTCGAGTTGGAAGTCCTGTCCGGTAAAGCGCCCAGTGGTCTGGTTTTCTTGCGTAGCGAGTTGCGCGCCCTGAAACCCCAATCCGTCGGGCGGTAGGTCGAGGCGCGATATGGGCAGCGGGCGTTCTCGTTCGACCTTAAGGACACCAACTTTGATGACCTGCGGATCAGCGGCCTCACCATGAAAGGGAGTCAAAGCCCCCAATAAGATTGCCCCAATAAGTTTTGAACGTGAGCGCATCGAGTCCTCCCGACATTCACCGTATCGAAGATCAAGAAGCCGTCAACGCATTAACACCGTGATTACCGCGAACGTTATCGGCACCATTGATTGCCTTGTTTTCGAACAGGCGGGTGTTAACGTCGAATCCACCAAGGAAAAAATCAACAAACCAACGGGGAGCGAACAATGAAATCTTTCACATTCGCGCTAGGCATCGCCACGGCTATAGTTCCCATGATTGCAGAAGCGCATGGGCCGACGCGACAAAAGGTAACACTCACGCAAGAGATTGCCGCCTCACCAGAAAAGGTCTGGGCGCGTATTGGTAATTTTCAAGATATGAGCTGGCACCCCGCCGTGCATTCTACGACTGGGGAAAATGACAATGAGGTCGATGCGACACGTATTCTGACATTGGGTGCAGAGGGTGGGCCGACAATTTCGGAGATCTTGTATAAATACAAAGACGACAAACGGACCTATTCCTACCGGATCACGGACGTCGCTGTCGATGTGTTGCCGGTAACGAATTATTCTTCACACCTGACGGTGAAAGAGGGCAAAGATGGCAACTCTCTGGTCGAATGGCGCGGCGCGTTCATTCGAGGGTATCCGAACAATGATCCCCCTGAGCATCTCGACGATGCCGCTGCGATTGCCGCAGTGACCGCCGTTTACGAGGCAGGCTTAAAGGCACTCGCAGATGAGTTCGCTGAAACGCAGTAAACGTAGGCATCGGTAAGTGGAGAGGCTGTCAGAGCCTCATCTCGCCGCGATCAGCTTTCGCTGAGGGGGAACACCTCTTCGGCGACGGTCTCTTCCGTATCCGTCATCCGCACTCGAATTTGCTGAACATCTGGCGCCGAATATGAAAACTCGATCTCAGGGTCTTCACTGAGCGAGATCGAGCCGGTCATTTTGAACAGCTTATCCTCGTCAGTCCAAACCTCGACCGTTTCAACATACCGCGCGAGGATGTAGAGCAACGAAATCTGATCCATCTGCATCCCGGAATGGCTCGGGTGCTTAATTTCCAACCGCACGTTTTTTGGCTCCGGGCGCGAGGACGAAGGCGATGCCTCGCTTTTGGTGAAGCGGTCAACAATCGACTCGGTTTCCGCATCCGCAAAATTCGCCGTCTTCAGCGTCATGTTGCCGAGCGTCGCCAGCGCCTCTTTGACGCCGCTGATTGGCGGAGCAGCACAGGCACCGAGGCCGGAGGTCTTTACAAAGCTTTCCGACATGTAGAGGGCGCCATCACTCGCCTCAGCAATCACCCGTACCGGCGTTGGCCCGTTGATCCGCATATTTGCAGTAACCGCAAAGGCGTGCTCTGGCGCTTCGAGATCAAAAACCGCCGAGACTGGCACTGGATTACCATCAATAATGATCGAAACCGATTCGACTGTGCGGCCATCCCCAAATTCGGCACGTACCGCGATTGGCACCTCACGGTCATCTTTCGCGCGATACGGCGTCGTCAACGTAACAACATCTTCGGCGGGCAAAATAGCGCGCTCGCCGTATAGTTCAGCGCGAATTTCATCCCATGCGCTGTCCGCCAGAGCCGGAACGCTGACAAAAGCCAGTGACGCAACCAATGTAGCGGCGAAACACTTCATCACACTTCCTTGCAGTCTGAATTCGGGACTTCTAATTTCCGATTTGTACCGGAATATCAGGGATCAAGCAATCGCACCACATTTTGCACTGCAACAACAGGCGGATCGCCAAGTTTATTTTTGGATTTTATTTGACGTTTTCCTGATCGGAAGGCTCTCGCAACGCCGATTTAAGACAGTGATAGATTACTGTCGAACGCTGTACTCCCGAAGGGTACCCGGAACCGGGAGAATAAAGGCCCTGCCGGTAAAAAAGGTCGGCAACAAAGCGCGCGTCACCCGAATAAATCTCACTTGCCAGTGCTTCGGCGGCCCAACAGTCCGCGCTCAGTTCTTGATCCTCCACGCCTTTGCGTCGAGCACGCTGCCGCAATCCATCCGGTGCGGTGTGGCCAAAGAGGTGGTGGGCACATTCATGGGCGATCAGAAATCGCCGATGCGCCGCCTGCGCCGGATAGGTCAACAAAGGGTCCAGAACGATCAGCTTACCGAGGCGAGCATCAATGCGCGCCAAAGATACCGTTCTGATTTGGGCATATAGGATCGGAAAGCCGCACGTCTTGGAATAGCCGGGAAAAGGTTCCGGCACCCGCTGTGCGATCTTATCTGCCGCAGGCCCCGCCATTACACCGCCGACAAGCAAAACGGAAAAGAGCAGCGCAATCGAGAGAAATCTTATCGGCATGACCCTTCCGACGCAGTTTCGATCCGGTCTATCACAAGATAATATTGGGCCGCGTTTGAGAGAAGGCGATGCTAAATTTTTTATGCGCGGCTTCAGGACCATTTCGTAGCAGTGCACAAAGCTACGGGACAAAACCGTTGACACCATCCAGAGCGCGTTGGAAGTTTTAGTGGTCAGGCATCAAATAACCTCAGCGAAAGCGATGTGTTTGACGTGATGCCCTTTCCGAATGGTTTGACTTTCAAGGTAGTGCCAGCATGATTCGAACTGTCACCGCCACCATCCTAACGCTGCTACTCGCACTGCCCTCTTGGGCAAGTGACATGGATGAAATCCGAATAGCCGTCCTAAAATTTGGCACCGTGAATTGGGAAATGGAAACAATTCGCCAAAA
>CAZJWF010000132.1:0-7911 GCA_964549375.1 uncultured Neomegalonema sp. | reverse complement strand
CTGCGAGGGCTCCGATCGCGTGTCCGAATTTGCTCATGGCATCATCGCCTGTCTTTTCTGTCGCCACTTGCGAATCAGAAGCTTCTGATCGCGTAGCTAAATTTTCACCATCATCAGAAATCTGATCTGACATCGCGAGAGAGTCTGAGCGGTTATCCGCTGTTTCGGAGGATTCTGGGTCGTCGTGCAGTTCTTTACGGCACGCCTGTAACCACGCGCTATCTTCCATAGACTCGGCATTATTCAGATCTGCGGCATCCCCAAGAACGCTAGAAACATTCGACTCGCAGCTATGCTGCGTCTCGTTCGCCTCTACTTGATTGCGCTCACCAGGGATCATCAACATCATCCGCACATCTACAGGGACAACCATTTGGATGACCCGATTACGACTATGTACGTCGATTATCTTTAATATTGATCTAACATCACCAAGGTAGCTGTGATCCGACCAAGGTTTTGAACACAGGTTTAGTATTGACGCTTACGTAAGCGTAAGCTAAAAAAGGCAAATGATGAACTCAAAGATCTCACATCAAGACGACGGCGCTGTCTATACGGTAACCCAACTTTGCCGCGAGTTCGATGTTACGCCTCGCGCTTTACGGTTTTATGAATCAAAGGGTCTGCTACATCCATCGCGCCAAGATACGCGTCGACGGTTCGGAAACCGGGACCGTGCAAGGCTAGCGTTGATCCTGCGAGGAAAGCGTTTCGGCTTTAGTCTAGCAGAGATTGGCGAGCTACTGGATCTTTACGATACCGATGATACGCAAGTCACGCAGTTGACGCGCACGATCGAAACTGCCGAGCAACGTCTGTCGGAGATGCGCCGCCAGAAAGAAGAGTTGGAAGTCGGTATTGTTGAGCTGCAAGATCAGCTTGAAATTGTTCGACGCATACTGGCCGAAAAGCAGAGCCTAAGCTGAGATTATATGCGGCGTCTGCAAGGCGCGATATGTAAGGATGGAGAAACCATGGCAACCTTTCAGGCACCGACAAAAGATGTGCAGTTCATTTTGCACGAAGTCCTGCGTATTCATGAACGTTCGGACATCGAGGGTTATGCCGATCTGACGGATGATATGACGGGTGCCATTTTTGAAGAGGCGGGGAAAATCGCTTCTGAGGTGCTTCTTCCCATCAATGAGACTGGCGATAAACAAGGCTGCGTTCTCGAAAACGGTGTCGTCCGCACGCCCGACGGCTTTAAAGAGGCGTATACTGCGATGTGCGAAGGCGGATGGCCGGGCATTGACTGTAATCCAGAATACGGCGGGCAAGGTATGCCCTATATTGTCCACGCTGTGACCGGTGAGTTTTCATCATCTGCGGCTATGGCTTTTTCCATGTACCAAGGGCTGACCCACGGCGCGATCAAGGCGATTGAGGGCTTTGGATCTGATGCTCAAAAGGACGTATACCTGCCGAAAATGATCTCTGGTTCATGGACCGGCACGATGAACCTGACCGAACCCCATTGTGGAACAGACCTTGGATTGCTGCGCACGAAGGCCGAGCCACAAGACGATGGCAGCTATAAAATCTCTGGCCAGAAGATCTTTATTTCTGCGGGCGAGCATGATCTGAGCGAAAACATCGTTCATCTCGTTCTGGCGAAAATTCCGGGTGGCCCGGAAGGGGTCAAAGGTATTTCCCTATTTGTCGTGCCCAAGTTCCTACCAAAAGAAGACGGATCACTCGGCGATCGCAACACGCTCGCTTGCGGCAAGATCGAAGAGAAAATGGGTATTCACGGCAACTCTACCTGCGTCATGAACTACGACGAGGCGACGGGTTGGTTGATCGGCGATGAACATAAGGGTCTGCGCGCTATGTTCCTGATGATGAACGAAGCGCGGCTGCTGGTTGGTATGCAGGGGCTTTCGCAGGCGTCGATTTCTTATCAGAACGCCGTGGAATACGCGAAAGATCGCCTACAGGGTCGCGCCCTTGATGGGGATAAATTCCCGGATCAAAAGGCTGATCCGTTGATGGTGCATCCTGATATTCGCCGGATGTTGATGGATGCGAAAGGATTCGTGGAGGGCGGACGTGCCTTTTATTACTGGGCCTCGACTCTGATCGATGAAGAACTTCACCACGAAGATGAAAAAGTCCGTGATCAAGCTGGTTTGCTCATTGCGCTGCTGACGCCGGTTGTCAAAGGCTTCTTGACAGATAAGGGTTTCGATACGGCGGTTCAGATGCAGCAAATCTTCGGGGGTCACGGTTACACCGAAGACTGGTCACAATCTCAATTCGTGCGAGACGCGCGGATTGCCATGATCTACGAAGGTGCGAACGGCGTTCAGGCCCTTGATCTTATCGGCCGCAAGCTTCCGCAAAAGGGTGGCGCAGGCATTCAGGCATTCTTCGGTCTCGTCAAAGATTTCTGCAAGGAAAACGACGGCGAGGACATGGCGGAATTTGTCGATCCGGTCAAAGAGGCGTCGAAGGAACTGCAAGAAGCTGTCATGTGGTTCATGCAAAATGGCATGAAAGACCCCAATCAGGCAGCGGCAGGATCCACTGATTTCCTACATCTGTTTGGACATACCGCGATTGGCCTGATGTGGGCGCGGATGGCGAAAACTGCCCAAGATGCCTTGGCAGGGAATTCGGACAATCCAGTCTTCTACGAAGCCAAGATCAAAACAGCTCGGTATTATATGCAGCGTGTCATGCCCGCGACGGGCGCTCACCTCGCGCGAATTAAGGCGGGTGCGGATACAGTTATGGCACTTGATGCAGAAGCGTTCTAACTTCAACCTAAGCCTCCCGCGCCAGCGGGGCATACTCTGGTTGGAGTGATACATCATGCTCAAACGGCTCCTTTTAGCGCTCGTCGGATTAACGCTGTCGCTTAATGTGGTGCAGGCGGATGAGAAGCCGTCTGATCAGGTTGCCCTGCTCGAAACCGTCTCGACCTTCAAGTCGGCGATGGGCCGTGGAGATTTTGATCAGGTGATGTCGTTTGTGCCGGAAAAAGTATTTGGTCAAATGGCGAAGGAAATGGATATCTCGCCCGAATATCTGAATTCTCTCGTTGTCGCGCAGATGGAGGATGTTCTGGAAGAGGTCAAAATTCTCGAATTCGATATGGAAACTTCGAACTTTGATTTTGAGAAAACTGAGGCCGGAATCGTCTATGCCTTCCTACCTACCCGGACGGTGATTGATGTGCAGGGAGCAAAAGTGGAGTCCCGATCTCACACATTGGCTTTACGAGATGGTCGCGATTGGCGTCTGGTGCGGATTGACGATACTGTTCAACTCAAGGTCTTGCGGAAAGTATATCCGGGCTTCGCTGAGATCGAGTTTCCGCGTGACACTCTCAAGTTATTGAACTGACCGGGACAGAGCTGAACGCAAGGGATGATACATGGCTGATTTTCAACTCCACTGCTTTGCTCAGTCAGGGCATTCCTATAAGGCCGCGCTAATGCTCGCGCTTTGCGATGCGGATTGGGAGCCGGTTTTTGTCGACTTCTTCAATGGCGAAACGCGCACCCCTGAATACCAAGCGATCAACCCGATGGGTGAAGCGCCGGTTCTATTGCACGGCGACAAAAAGTTTATCCAGTCGGGCGTCATGCTTGAGTACCTCTCGAAACAGTTCGGAAAGTTCGGAGCGGATAACGAAGACGAACGCCTCGAAATTCTGCGCTGGACTCTGTGGGAGAACCACAAGCTGAACAGCTTTCAGGGCATCTATCGCTTCATGCTCAACTGGGCACCCGAGGCGGCACGCAGCGAAGACGTGAATAAATTCATGCGAGGTCGGGCGCTCAGCGCATTGAAAGTTCTCGACACCCATCTCGCGGATCGCGAGTGGATTGCAGCGGACAGGCCAACCACTGCTGACGTCGCCTGTTCGGGTTATTTGTTTTATCCCCGCGATGAATATCAATGGACCGACGCAGAGCGGTTTCCAAATATCGAAGCATGGCAAAATCGCATGCAAGCATTGCCCGGATGGAAGCATCCTTATGATTTGATGCCAGGAGCACCCGCTTGAACGACATCGCATCATATGTGACGGGCGGATACCATTGCCGCACGAACCGGTTTTGTGTCGCGAAACCAATGTGGCCCTACGGTGTACCGGGCCGCACCTCGATAAATTTTAGATCCTATCAGAACTCACAGACCGCTCTGGCGGCGGAGGATTATCAATGACCGAAGCTTACATTTACGACTCCGTTCGAACCCCGCGCGGTAAGGGTAAGAAAGACGGTTCTCTGCATGAAGTTACATCTCTGAAATGCGCCTCGACGATTCTCGAAGAACTACGAGATCGCAACGACCTCGATACGTCCGAAATTGAAGACGTCATTCTTGGCTGTGTCACCCCCGTCGGCGAGCAAGGTGGCGAGATTGCACGAACTGCTGTGCTCCAAGCCAACTATGACGAAAGTGTTCCGGGCCTGCACATCAACCGATTTTGCGCGTCGGGAATGGAGGCCGTTAATCTAGCGGCCAACCAAGTTAAAGGCGGGGCTGGTGAACTTTACGTCGCGGGCGGCGTTGAGATGATGAGCCGTGTTCCAATGGGCAGTGATGGTTTTGCTATTGCTGTTGATCCAATCCCGGCGATGAAATCTTACTTCGTGCCTCAGGGCATTTCGGCTGACATCATCGCGACGAAATATGGATTTTCCCGTGACGACTGCGATGCTTTCGCTGTTGAAAGTCAAAAGCGTGCGGCGAAGGCATGGGAAGAAAAGCGCTTCGCCAATTCAGTCGTTGCCGTCAAAGACATGAATGACGTTACGATCCTCGATCACGATGAGCACATGCGACCCGGCACCGATATGCAATCCTTGGGTGGCCTCAAAGCATCGTTCAAGGATATGGGCGAAACGCTTCCCGGTTTCGACGCCGTTGCGCTGCTCAAATACCCCGAACTGGAATCCGTCAATCATGTTCACCACGCGGGTAACTCGTCCGGTATCGTCGATGGCGCTGCGGGTCTTTTGATTGGGTCGAAAGAGATTGGCGAAAAACTTGGTCTTAAACCGCGTGCGCGGATCAAGCATACTGCCAAGATCGGCACCGACCCGACCATCATGCTGACCGGCCCCGTTCCTGTAACGGAAAAGGTGTTGGAAGAAACCGGCATGTCGATCAGCGACTTTGACCTCTTCGAAGTGAACGAGGCATTCTCGGCGGTCGTGTTGCGGTTCCTTCAAGCATTCAATGCGGATCATGCAAAGGTCAATGTCAACGGCGGCGCGATTGCGATGGGCCATCCGCTTGGCGCGACCGGTGCGATGATTATTGGCACCGCGCTGGACGAGCTAGAACGCACCGGCGGCGGCACCGCTCTTTGCACCCTCTGCGTCGCATCGGGCATGGGCGCGGCAACTGTTATCGAACGAGTTTAAACGCCGTCTGGAGAAAAGAAAATGACGAACTGGAAATTTGAAAAAGACGGCGACGTGGCCATCATTACTTGGGATATGGCTGATCGTTCGATGAACGTCATGACCGCAGATGTCATCACGGAATTGGATGGCCATGTTGATGCAGTCCTCGCCGACGAGTCGCTCAAAGGCGCGGTCATTACCTCGGCGAAGAATGACATGGGCGGCGGCGTCGATCTCACCATGCTTGCACAGATCAAGGCACAAGCCGCGAAAGAGGGCGGCAATGTCGGCGAAGCCTTGTTCGGCTTTGTCTGGGCGCTCCACTCGCTTTATCGAAAAATCGAAGTCGCGGGCGCGGACAAGAAAACCAAAAAAGGCGGTAAGGTTTTCGCCACCGCGACCCCCGGTACAGCATTGGGCGGCGTATTCGAGCTGTTGTTGGCGTCGCATCGACGTTTCGCTGCTGATAATCCTAAAGCAAAACTTGGGCTACCCGAAACACTGGTTGGTCTCTTCCCCGGTGCCGGCGGCACCACGCGCCTTGTGCGGATGTTGGGCGTCATGGGTGCAGCGGATTATCTGCTCAAAGGTAAACTGGTCAATCCGAAAAAAGCCAAAGCGGCAATGTTGATTGACGAAATCGTTCCCCAAGCGGACCTCGTTTCCTCTGCTGTGGAATGGGTGCGCGGGTCGAGCGAGAAAGATGCCGTCAAACCTTGGGATGAGCGCGGTTATAAAATCCCCGGCGGTGCGCCCTATACGCCAAAAGGGTTCCAGACTTATCTCGGCGCGGTCGCGATGACTCATGGCCAGACGGCAGGTGTGTATCCGCAAACCAATGCAATGCTCTCGGCGGTATATGAAGGGTCGTTGGTCGACATGGATAATGCGCTCAAGATCGAGGCGCGCTGGTTCACCTCTGTCCTCATGGACCCACGTTCGTCGGCGATGATCCGTTCGCTATTCGTCAATAAGCAAGCGATCGAAAAGGGCGCGCGCCGCCCAGACGTCCCCGATCAGAAAGTAAAATCCGTCGGCATCATCGGTGCGGGCATGATGGGGGCGGGCATCGCGTTCGTATCAGCACGAGCGGGCATTGATGTGGTGCTTGTCGACCGCGATCAAGAAAGCGCAGATCAAGGGCGCAGTTCAGTCGAGACCATTCTTGACAAGGGCGTTAAGCGCAAGAAAGTCACCGAAGATCAGAAAAACGAAATTCTCGCGCGGGTCACGGCGACGGCGGATTACGACAAGATGTCCGGCTGCGATTTGATCGTTGAGGCCGTATTTGAAGATCCGAAGATCAAAGCGACCGTTACGCAAGCAACCGAGGCGGTGATCCCGGAAGATGCGATTTTCGCGACCAACACATCGACCCTGCCAATCACCGGCTTGGCAGAAGCTTCCAAGCGCCCGGAACAGTTCATCGGTATTCACTTCTTCTCGCCGGTTGAGAAGATGATGTTGGTCGAAATCATCAAGGGCGAAAAAACTGGTGACGTCGCGGTGGCCAAGGCGCTCGATTTTGTCCGCCAGATCAAGAAGACTCCGATTGTTGTGAACGATGCCCGGTTCTTCTACGCCAACCGCTGTATCATTCCGTACCTAAACGAAGCGATGACGATGGTCGGCGAGGGTGTCACTCCAGCTTTGATCGAAAATGCGGCGAAACAAATTGGGATGCCGGTTGCGCCGCTACAGCTTACCGACGAGACTAGCCTCGAACTCGGTCACCGGATTATGACGGCCACCAAGGCGCAGATGGGCGATGCTTATCAGCCCACCGGGGCGGACGATGTAATCGTCACGATGTTCGAAGGTCAGGGCCGCGCCGGACGGAAAAACGGTAAGGGGTTTTACGATTACGACGACAAAGGCAAGCGTCAGAAACTCTGGCCTGATCTGTCCGAGCACTTCCCAGCATCGGAACAGCAACCCGACTTTGATGAGGTCAAGAACCGCCTGATTCTCGCGCAAGTGTTGGAAGCCATTCGCGCCAAAGAAGAGGACGTTCTGGTTGATATTCGCGAGGGTGATGTTGGGGCGATCTTGGGGTGGGGCTTTGCGCCTTGGTCCGGCGGCCCGCTGTCTTGGGTCGATCTCACCGGCCCGGCAGAGGTTGTGGCGATTTGTGATGCGCTAGAATCGAAATTTGGCGAACGTTTCAAAGCGCCCGATTTGCTCAAAGATATCGCGGCAAAAGGCGAAACCTTCTACGGGCGGTTTCAGCCAAAGCAAGCTGCTGCTTAGGCCAACTCCCTCTTAACGGGTGCTAAATGTAACCAAAGGCGCACAGGTGACTGTGCGTCCACTAAAAGAATCGCTCCAAGAATCACTGAATAGTGATTCCGCGTTTACTCTGACCGTTCAGCGGGTAAAAAATTCTCCCATTCGCGCAGGTGAGCGCAGACTACGCCGCGGCCCCCTCAAGGCCGCTCAAACCCGAACAATTGGGGGCATAGAGGGAGGACAGTTCATGGCTTTTAAATTCAAGAATGCATTGGCGGTGGCCTGTGCTTCAACGATCATATCCTCTGCC
>CAZJWF010000131.1:0-7936 GCA_964549375.1 uncultured Neomegalonema sp. | reverse complement strand
GTTGAACCGTTAGCTGAGATTGGCGTTGCCGACGATGGGGTTAGGCGGCCGTAAATTGGCAAGCGAGACGGGCTCGCTCCCCGATTGCCGCCCACTCCCTGGCTTGGATGAGCTTTGGCGGGGCGATCCACGTTCCGCCTACTATCGTTACGTTGTCGAGGGCCAAATAGGTAGGTGCGTTCTCAGCCGTCACGCCTCCGGTCGGACAAAAAGTTAGATCGGGAAGAGCGCTAGCCCAAGCCTTTAGAACGGGAATTCCACCATTGGCTTCGGCGGGAAAAAACTTGAGTAATTTGAGCCCTCGCTCTGCTGCGGTTATCGCCTCTGAAGGCGTTGCGACGCCCGGCAGCATTGGGAGAGACGCTCTCTCAGCGGCATCCAAAATCGCATGGCTTAATCCCGGCGATACACCGAACCTCGCGCCCGCGTCCACCGAGGCCGTCACATCATCGGCGCTGCGGAGAGTGCCGACACCGACCACGGCATCGGGAACCGCATCCGCAATCGCGCGGATCGCACCGAGAGCAGCCGGCGTTCGCAAGGTAACCTCCAGCGTTTTTAAGCCGTCCGCGACTAAGGCCTCGGCCAACGGCACCGCTGTAGCGATATCGTCGATCACTAGGACCGGCATCACCGGGGTAAGCTGACAAATTTCCTCGATATTCATTTCGTACATGTCAGCCCAACATCAGATCACCCGGCAAGCAGCGCGGGAAGTGTCAGCGAGATCGCCGGAATGAATGTAATCAACATCAGCGCGACGAAGATCGCTAGATAAAATGGCCAAATCGTCCGCACTGCTTTTTCGATAGGTAACTTCCCGACGGCGCACCCCACAAAGAGGCAGGTGCCCACCGGCGGAGTACAAAGCCCCAATCCTAGATTGACCAACATCATGATGCCAAACTGAAGCGGATCCATACCCAAACTATATGCCACAGGCAGAAAGATCGGCGTACAGATCAGGATCAGCGCCGCCATATCCATAATCATGCCGAGCAGCAACAGCACAGCATTGATCATCAAAAAGATTAGAATCGGATTATCTGTAATCCCTGTCAGCAACTCGATTGTTTTGCTCGGGACGCGATAAAAGGTCAGCATGTAGGCAAAGGCACCCGCGCAGGCGATCAAGATCATCACCATCGAAGTCGTCCGTACCGAACTCACGACGGCGGACTTAAAGTTCGTCCACGTAATGCTGCGATAAACCAAACAGGTCACCACGAAGGCGTATGCGGCACCAAACGCCCCAGACTCAGTAACCGTGAAGATACCCGATAGAACGCCACCGACAATGATCACTGCTGTCAGCAGACCGGGAATGGCGCTTGCGAAATGGATCGCTAGCACGGTCCAACCCGGAAACTTCTCGGCCTGATAACCGCGCTTCACCGCGATAATATATGCCGTGATGGCGAGGCAAAGACACATCAGCACGCCCGGCACGACGCCCGCCAAAAACAGTTTGGAAATTGAAACTGTGCCCGCGACCCCCGCGCCTGCCGCGAGGGAGTAAATGATCATGTTGTGACTGGGCGGGATGATGATACCGGCGATGGAAGACGTCACAGTCACGTTCACCGCATAGTCGGCATCGTATCCCTTTTCCTTCATAACCGGGACAAGGATCGACCCCAGCGCGGAAATATCTGCAATAGCCGAACCGGATATCCCCCCAAACAGCATCGACGAGAAAACATTCACGACGCCAAGACCGCCGCGTACAGCACCTACTGCGGATTGTGCGAAGCGGACTAACCTCATGGCTATGCCGCCGTGGAACATCAAATCGCCAGCAAAAATGAAGAACGGAATCGCCATCAACGGAAAGACGTTTACGCCCGCGATGATGCGCTGAAACGGAAGCAGCAGTGGCAAACCCTCGTAGAAGACCGCCGAAAAAGCAGCGATCCCCAGCGCGAATGCGACAGGCATTCCGACAACGACACAGAGGGCAAAAACCCCCAAGAGAAGCATGAGTCCCATTTTATCCTTGGTCGATATTGTCTAGGCGTCTGTCATGCCCGAGAAAGACGCGAATAAGGTGGCCAGTCGAGAATAGAAATATCAATCCACCAGCAATCGTAAGCGGCAGCGATCTCAGGCCTTCTGTCACATCAATTAGCGGAATCATCCTCCCCCACTTAATGATCGTCAATTCAGCTCCATACCAACACATCAATGCACCGAAAGCAGCCATGGCAACGTCTGTCACAATCACAAAGAACGTGCGCAGCCAAGACGGAATGATATTGCGGAATACGACGACTGACAGATGAGTGTGCTGATGCACGCCGACCGATGCCCCGAGAAATGTAATGACCATTATGAGCAACAACGAAACCTGCTCAACCCAAGTCGGCGTATCATTCAACACGTAGCGTCCGTAAACCAACCACGCAAAAATCACCGTCATCACGACCAGAGACAAGCCAGCCAAGAAAAGGCAGACCTTAGAAATCACATCGTATGCGGTATCTATGCGCTTTAGAAAATCAGGCCGCGTCTCAGGATCTTTCATCGGGGTCCCCGTGAAGAAACGCCCGGCCTCACTTGTGGAGCCGGGCGCTCATAGGTGCTTAGTGATTGAAGATCTATTTCGTAGACTTCGCGAGATCTACGAGCTTCTTCATATCTGGGTTGGCTTTGAGGTAATCAGCGTAGACTGAGTCCATCGCGTCTTGGAATGGGCTCTTGTCAGCGATTTCATTGACCTTGATCCCGGCAGCCTCAACCTCGCTACGCGCTTGACCCGATTGAACATCCCACAGTGCGCGTTGGTATAGCGCTGCGCCTTTGGCCGCGGCACGGACTTGGCTTTGGAGTTCCGGCGAGAGAGCTTCGAACTTCTTCGTGTTCACGCAGATACACTCTGGAATGATGAGGTGTTCGCTGAGCGAATAGTGCGTGGTCACTTCGTAATGGCCCACGTTTTTGAAGGACGGGAAGTTATTTTCTGCACCATCAACGACGCCCGTTTTCAGTGCTTGTTGAACTTCGGCAAACGCCATTGGCGACGGGTTCCCGCCCATAGCATCGATCATGGCGGTATAAAGGTCGTTGTTCATGACCCGAATTTTCAGGCCTTTGACATCATCTGGCGTTTCGATTGGCTTTTGGCTGTAGAAGGAACGAGCCCCCGCATCAAACCATGCAATTGGCATCACGCCAGCATCGGCCATTCCCTTGGCCATAATCTCTCCAGCCTCGCCGTCGAGCACGCGGAACATGTGCGGGACGCTTTTGAAGATGAATGGCAGGGATACAAGATTGGCTTCTTTCACCATCGGGCCAATTGGACCGAGATTGAAGTTGCCGAGTTCAATGGCACCAATGCTGACCTGCTCGAGGGCGTCGGGCTGCGAGCCAAGTACGCCGCCATGGAACACATCTACTTTCACTTCGCCGTTGGTTGTCGCATCGACCATCTCTGCAAAGAGATCCATCGCGGCTGTGTTGGGATGGCCATCCGAGTGGATGTTCCATGCGCGCCAAGTGTCGGCGGAAGCAGCACTTGCCATCATCGTTGTGGCTGCAATGGCAGCGATAAGTGAGGTCTTCAAAGTCCGTTTCATAGTTCTCTCCCTAGGTTGCCCAACGTGTTGTTTCTTGATCGGTGGCTATGAGAAAAGTAGGCCACCGTTGATGTCGATGTTTGCGCCCGTAATAAACGCTGCCTCATCTGACGCCAGATAGGTGACAAGGTTTGCCACATCCTCTGAGCTTCCCTCACGTTTGAGCGGCGTGATGTTCGCGACGTGCGCTCGCACTTCAGGCTTGGAAAACGTGTTATGAAAATCGGTGTCAATCATGCCGGGGCATACTGAATTGACACGAATGTCCGGGCCTAGTTCCTTGGCCAGCCCGCGTGTCATCGTCATAACCGCCCCTTTCGAGGCGGCGTAGGCGAGTGATCCGGCTCCGCCGCCGTCACGTCCGGCTTGGCTGGCCAGCCCCACGATTGAACCGCCAGTTCCCATGTGTGGAAGGGCGGCCTTAATCACGTGAACAAACGAGGTGGCATTTAGATTCATCACCGTGTGCCAGTGCTCGATGTCCATTTCTGCAATGGTCTTGCGCGCGACCAAGCCACCCGTGACATGGACGAGGATGTCGATTTTACTTCCTAATTTGGCGAGCGCGGCATCAACGAGCGCAGAAGCGTCTTCGGCAGTTGTCATGTCACCTTGCAGGGCGAGAGCCTGACCACCCGCAGCCGTAATCTCAGCTGCCGCACTGTCAGCACCCGTTGCCGAACGATAATAATTGATTGCAACGGAAGCACCAGAAGCAGCCAATCGCATTGCACAAGCCCGGCCGATGTCACGCCCGCCGCCGGTTACAATCGCCACTTTTCCGGTCAATGCCCTGCCAACTGCACTAGCATTTGCTTCACTCATCGCAATTCCTCTTTGCCCTCAGCAATTGAAAGCCTTGGTCGCCAGCACGCCGCGAGAACTCGTTCACTTCATTCATCTTGAAAAGAAGACTAGTATGTTAGTATTGTCAACTGTACATTCGGTGCTTAAATTTCTAGCGCAGGAAGGCGTCCGCTTTGATAAGCCAACCATCGAAGCCAAGAAGCTGACCGAAGCAATGAAGGCGTAAGATGTCTGAAGCCATTGAATTACTAGAGCGCCGAACCACGACAGACGTGGTTTTCGACACGTTGCATGATGAAATCGTGACGTTAAAATTGCTGCCGGGCTCGAAGCTATCGGAGGCTGACGTCTCTCGACGCTTCGGCGTATCGCGCCAGCCTGTTCGCGACGCTTTCAATCGCCTTGCCAATTTGGACCTGATGTTGATTCGCCCGCAAAAAGCCTCGGAAGTGCGCGGCTTTTCCATGGAGCGGATCGCGCACGCACGATTTGTTCGTTTGGCGATTGAGTTGGAAGTGATCTGGAGCGCATGCGCCGTATGGGATGATCGCCGAGCCGAAATTCTCGAGCGCAGCTTGGAAGAACAGAAACAGGCGATTGAAACCGACCAGTTTGAGACGTTTCACACGCTCGATCAGGAGTTCCACAAGCTGATCTGTGACCTCGGCGGCTGTCCATTGGCCGCGAAGACCATCGAAGACTGCAAACGGAAAGTTGACCGGCTGTGCATGCTCAGTCTCGGTCGAGGTAAAGAGGCGGCCACCTTGCTCAAGGACCATCGCAAACTCGCACGAGCGCTCAAGAAGAGATCAATTAACGACGCCACAGCGATCGTCCGTCAGCATATGGGACGGCTCGACAATACCATCGCCGAAATTCGCCGCGACCATTCGGAGTATTTCGAATAGTCGAACTGTCGTTCGCGTTACGAAACATCTTCGCCTGTTCCAGACTTCATGTAAGAGTTGGAAATACAAAGTGCTGACTATTAGACGTCTAGATATTGACGACGCTTATGCATTGATTGCTGGCGCGAGAACCAAGGCAGAAGAAATCGGCGTGCCGATGTGCATTGCCGTTACTGACGAAAGCGGTAACCTTATCGCCTTCGAGCGCATGAACGATGTCAAGATCACCAGCATCAACCTCGCCATAGACAAAAGCTATACTGCTGTGGGCGTCCGAAAAGGAACCCATGTCTTAGGAGAGGTTAGTCAACCGGGCCAACCAGCATATGGGCTCTCCTCCACATTGGGCGGGCGCATGGTGGTTATCGCAGGCGGTCTTCCAGCACTGTCTGGGGGAGAGGTGGTTGGCGGCATAGGCGTCAGCGGGGGATCGCCAACGCAAGACCTTGAAGTCGCGGAAGCTGGTGTTCAGGCGTTTTCAAAAATTCAGAAATAGAACGATAAATCTAGGAGTCGGAAATGGAGAAACCTGTCATCGGTTTCATTGGCCTCGGCCTGATGGGCGGCAATATGGCTGAGTGCCTGCTAAAGAATGGCTTTGAGCTAAACGTCATGGGTAGGAACAAGGAAGCCGTTGCGGCTGCTACTGCGCTCGGTGCGAACGAGCTAGGCACACCGAAAGAAATCGCTCAAAAGAGTGATATCGTGATGCTTTGCGTGACGACGTCTGATGTAGTCGAAAGTCTGATCTACGGCGATGACGGTATTTTGGCCGGCATCAAAGAAGGTGCTGTCGTAATCGACTTTGGCACCTCGATCCCAACTTCAACGCAGAAAATTGGTGCGGATCTCGCAGCTAAAGGTGCGGGCATGATAGACGCCCCGCTCGGTCGCACGCCAACACACGCCAAGGATGGTTTGCTCAACATAATGGCGGCAGGTGACAAAGAAACCTTCGAAAAGGTAATACCGGTTCTCGATGTGCAAGGTGAGAATGTGTTCTACCTCGGCGCTCTTGGGTCCGGGCATGTCACAAAGTTGATCAATAATTTTATGGGCATGACAACCGTATGCACCATGAGCCAAGCTTTTGCTGTTGCGGCTCGTGCAGGCATTGACCGCCAACAACTCTTCGACATTATGTCCGCTGGTCCATCCAATTCACCGTTCATGCAGTTTTGCAAAAAATACGCTGTGGACGGTGTCAGTGACCTCGGGTTCTCCATCGCCAACGCGAACAAAGACATTAGCTATTTCGTCCAAATGGTCGAAGACATGGGCACGCGCGCGCAGATCGCTGAAGGCACAGCATCTAACCTCCAGGCTGCGTTGGATGCGGGTATGGGTGACGGCAATGTCCCTGAAATATTCGACTATTTCTTGAAATTGCAGAAATGACCTTACGAGTGAATCCAGTTCATCAAAGAATTTTGTAGAGTGCAAAGCGCGGCCGGATAGAGCATAATGAGTGAGAGCCAGAAACTTGACCTTCTTTGCCTTGGCGAACCAATGGTCGAGTTCAATGCGCAGAAATATGGGCGCTGGGTCTATGGGTTTGGCGGAGATGTTTCCAACGTCGCAATCTCGGCGGCACGCCAAAGTGCAAAGGTCGGGATTTTTACACGGATCGGTGTAGATAGTTTCGGCGACGACTTGATGGAGTTGTGGACTCGAGAAGGTATCGAAACGGGGTATGTCGAACGTGACAACGAAGCACCGACGGGCGTTTATTTCGTTCGCCACGGTGCCGACGGTCACAGCTTTGAATACCGGCGCGCTGGTTCCGCAGCAAGCCTAATGGCTGCGCATACAGTGTCGCGACGTACAATCAGCTCCGCCCGGTGTTTGCACTACTCAGGTATCTCTCAGGCGATCAGCGCAACTGCACTTACCGCATGCGAAACATCAGTTGATGTGGCGCGCGAGTGCGGATGCCTGGTGTCCTATGATCCAAATCTTCGACTGGGGTTATGGTCGCTGGAAAGAGCCCGCGAAGTTATCAATCGCTCGGCGGCGCGCTGTGATTTTTTCCTACCAGGTTTGGATGATGCTCGCCTGTTAACGGGGCTAAAAACCCCCGAAGATGTCGTTTCTTATTACCTTGATCTTGGAGCTGGCCTCGTCGCGTTGACCCTTGGGCCGGAAGGCGCGCTACTTGGTGATTCATCGGGGCTTGTCACCATTCCCGCTCGCCAGACCGAAGCCGTAGATGCGAGCGGCGCAGGAGATTGCTTTGACGGCTCATTTCTGGCCCGCTTGCTCGCTGGAGATACCGCTGAGGCGGCTGCGCATTACGCGGTAACGGCTGCTTCGATTTCGGTTGAAGGATATGGTGCGATTGCTCCAATTCCTAGCGCGTCGGTCGTGCGCGAGAACCTGACCGGGTTCGACATTTCAAGCTGAAAAGATAAGATACACAACGACGGGTTTGACGACGGTTAGACGCTCTAAGACCTTATTGCGGCTCGTTTTCGTCAGAGCCTCCGGGCCTACCAAAGATTTAGAACGTTCTAAATAATCATTATAATTCAAAATATTATGCAGGTAGGTGTCCCACGCCAAACGTGAACAAAACGAGCGTGGGACACCTGAGCACCTCTATCAACGATGAGATTTGGCGCGGTTGAATTTTTGGTGGGCGTG
>CAZJWF010000130.1:0-7983 GCA_964549375.1 uncultured Neomegalonema sp. | reverse complement strand
CCGGCTGCTTTGATGTCATCCAGAAACTTCGGCATCAGGCGAAACGGGTCCGATGCGCATACGCCGGCCAAAACTGGCGTATTTCTGACGACCGGCAGAACCTCACCTGCCATCTCCATCACAACGGCATTCGCATCGCCGTAAGGCATCAGCCCTGCAAGGCTGCCGCGTCCCGCCATCCGATAGCGGCCCGAATTGTAAATAACGATCAGGTCGATTCCGCCTGCTTCCTCACATTTTGCGGATAGACCGGTTCCCGCGCCACCGCCGATGATTGGCTCGCCGCGATCACGCATTGCGCGAAACTTATTCATGAGTTCTGAGCGTTCGAACATATCGGTTAGGCTCCCATAGCGCGTTTGGCCGGTGCACCATGGAGCGACCGAAAGGTCTGAACCACAAGTGCGGAGAATTCAGGATCGTTGATGTTGTGCGGCGTTCGGATCAAGCGACGAGAAGAAGTCTGTCTCACCGTTTCCTCCAAAGCATTGAATAAGGCGGCGTCGGCCTCCGGATTCCAGAACGGCATGTCGGGCGCGTCGAGCAACGATACCCCGCCTTCGGGAAGTAAGAACCGCACAGGACCGGTCATTTCGTTCAGGCGCGTGCCGATCCAACGGCCCATCCGGTCGTTTTCTTCAACCGTCGTTCGCATCAGCGTGATCTGAGGGTTATGTTCGTAGAGCAATCTGTCTCTGTAGCGTTCCGGCACAGTTTCGAGCGCATTGAAGTTGACCATGTCCAGCGCGCCGCAAGCACCAATGTAGGGCACGCCCCTTCGGATGACTGCACCGAAACGGTCATCTGTCGCGGCGAACACACCGCCCGCAATCATATCGCAGATCTCCGTGGTTGTGAGATCAATCAGGCCGCTGATTAGTCCATCATCCAGAAGTTTTTCCATCGCCCGACCGCCTGTGCCGGTGGCATGGAAGACAAGACAATCGTAGGCATCCTCAAGCGCCGCCACAACCGCTTGAACGCACGGCGTCGTCACGCCAAACATCGTCAGGCCAACTGCCGGTTTGTCGTCGTGAACCTCGACAGCCGCTGCTCTGCTCATCGCCATTCCCGCCAGAGCCGCCGCGCCATTCCGCAGAACCTCGCGTGTGATCGAATTAATGCCTTGCACATCAGCAACGGAATGAAGCATCAGAATGTCCGCTGGTCCTACATACTGTTCGGTATTGCCACTCGCGACTGTCGAAACAATCACTTTCGGAACCCCGACCGGGAGAGCCCGGAATGCTGGCGCGACAAGGGCTGTACCTCCGCTTCCCCCAGCGGCAATAACTCCGCCGACATTCGATTGCATCGACATCCAACGCGTGAACGCCTCGGTCATTCCAGCCACAGCACTTCCTCTGTCACCGGTAAAGACTCCGGAAGTGCCGCGCGGATGACAGGCGGCAACAACATGCGCTGGGACCTCAGCACCTGAATTCCCGCCCGTCGTCGATAGATCGATCATGGATACGGGTAGCCCCTGATCTTTAATCAGGTCGCGCATATAAGTGAGTTCAGCGCGCTTGGTATCGAGCGTTCCGACAACGTAGATGGTTCCACGCCCGCTGCGCGTCTGGGGAGCAACCGGACGAAAGAGATCATTGCTGTGAACGAGCGTCAGAGTTCTTGCGGCACCCTCAATCTCACGAACGGACACGGGACGCGACCACCGTGTCGGCGCAACCGGGTTGGAGATGTAGACCAACCGGGGCGCCTCTCGTGCGACCGCCTCTACCGGTTTTTTTGATGACGACACCTCCGGCACTTCGTCGTGGGCATGGCGTCCAACGCCCAACATCGCCTGTTGCAAATCCCGGTCAGCCGCGAGAGCGGCGGAAGAGATGATCCGATCAATCTTTCCGTTCACCATGATCGCGACGTCTTCGGAAACAGCGCACGCCACACCAATATTCTGCTCGATAACGAGAACGTCTATGTCCCCTTCCTCGCCCAGCCGGGCCAACATCTCTTCGACCTGACTGACAATTACGGGGGCAAGGCCCTCGGTCGGTTCATCCATGACGAGGAGACGTGGGTTCAAAAGCAGCGCCCGGCCGATCGCGAGCATCTGCTGTTCTCCGCCCGAAAGCTGCGCTCCACCATTGGTACGCCGTTCGGCTAGACGAGGGAACGTTGAGTAGATCCGCTCCGGTGTCCACGCTCCGCCTTTGGTCGCGACAAGGCGCAGATGTTCGTCAACAGTGAGTGATCGCCAAAGGCGCCGTCCCTGCGGAACGTAGCCAACTCCCAGTCGCGCGACCTCAGCGGTGGGCAACCCGACCAGCGAACGCCCCTGAAAGGTGATCGACCCGCCGGCTGCCGGTTCCAACCCCATGATGGCCTTGCACAGGGTCGTTTTGCCCATGCCATTGCGACCAACGACCGAAAGCACGCCTTTGGTCAGCGTCAAGTCAACCCCTTGAAGCGCATGGGACTGACCATAAAACACGTTGAGGCCGCGAATATCCAAAGCCGGTTCAGTCATGACCACTCCCCAGATACAGCGCCTGAACCTCTTCGTCCTGTTCGATTTCGGCCGGCTTGCCCTCTTTGAAAATTCTCCCGTTATGCATCATCGTCACGCTCTCCGCGACGCGCAGAGCGACATCCATATCGTGTTCGATAACGATGAAACCCATGTGCCCGGGAAGGCCGGTCAGAATCTCCACCAATTCGAGGCGCTCGGCCGGTGACAGCCCGGCTGCGGGTTCATCGAAAAGGATAAAGCGCGGTGCCCCAGACAGGGCCATGGCAATCTCTAGCTGGCGCTGTTGGCCATAGGATAGTTCCGAAACCATCGAATGCTGCACGTCATCCAGATGAACTAGGTGCACAAGATTTTCGGCACTCGCCATCAAGGCATCATCCCGACGCGGTCGCACAATGGAGAACCGACGACGCGATACACCAGCACAGGCTAAGTACACGTTATCCAGCACGCTCAGCCCTGCGAACAACAACGAGATTTGATAGGTGCGGCGCAAGCCCCGTCGTATGCGCTCATGGGCTGGAAACGTGCTGACATCTTCACCGAAGAAACGGATTGATCCGGTCGTCGGCAGGAAGTCACCGATGACGCAGTTGAACAACGTCGTCTTTCCAGCTCCGTTCGAGCCGAGCACCGCGCGCCGCTCACCGGGTCGAACGGTCATCGTGATCTCGCTGAGTGCCGCCAAAGCGCCAAACATCTTGGACACGTTGCGTAGCTCCAACGCGTTTGCGGTACCCGCTGCGGTAAGACGTTCGGCGATGACAGACGTATCAGTCACGGGTCTGATCTCCGCTCGCCAGTCAGCGGATCGCGGCCTCTACCTTCTTTCCAACGATCCCAAAGACCAAGAATGCCATCGGGCGACCAGAACACGATCACGAGGAAACCGAGACCTATCAAAAGCTGGAACCGCTCACCTGCCAGACCGAAGGAAATCAATACATCGACCGCGAATGTCTTCAGCAGCACGTAAATGAATGCTCCGATGAACGGCCCAATCGGTCGCCGCAATCCTCCGATGACCGCGATGATTAGAATATCGATGACGGGACCGACACCGGCCGTTCCGGGCGATATCTGTGTCGATTGCCACGTCAGCAAAATACCGCCAAGCGCTGCGATCACGCCTGCAAAAGTGTAAGCTGCAACGCGGTGGGCGGTCACGTTGTAACCGAGCGCTGCCATGCGCCGAGGGTTATCCCGAATACCCTGCAATGCAAGACCAAAGGGAGCGCGCGACACATAGGTTACGACGATAAAGCTAAGCGTCGCCCAAAATAGCGTGAGGTAATAAAACGCGATCGGTCCTCGCCAATTCACACCGAACAGTTCCGGCGGTAACACGCCATTGAAACCTGAAAACCCGTTGAAAATCACGTAATTCTGTCGCGCGAAATAGAAAAATGCAGACGCGATCGCGAGGGTAATCATGATCGTGTAAATGCCTTCGGTGCGCACCGCGAGCCATCCACAGATCGCCGAGAACAACGCCGCAATGATCAATGCGGCAGGTATCGAAAGATACCAAGGCCAACCCAGCGATATCGTTGTGATCGCACTTTCACCGAAGATCGCGACCATATAACCGCCTACTCCAGCGACCGTCATTTGCAAGAGGCTGACCATCCCGCCATAGCCGGCAAGAAACATCAGACTCAAAGCGATCATCCCGAGAATGAACGTCCAGCCAAAAATTTGGTAGAGAACGAAGTCATTCGCCACGGAAGGCATAAAAAGTAGGATGAACGCCAGAACCCAAAATGCGCCAGGTACCTGCAACACCAAGCTCTGCGCGGGAGGTCGAGTTGTGTCAGCCATCGCCATCGCTTACGCTCTCCCCATCAGGCCATGAGGCCGGAACGCAAGAACAATGACCATAATCAGAAACGTCAGAACGACGGCATACGTTGGAAAATAGACGGACCCAAACTGCTCTGCCAATCCGATCAACAAAGCACCGATGGCGGCACCGGGAATCGATCCCATTCCGCCAACAATCACGACGACAAGCGATGCCAAAAGAAAGCGCGTGTCTTCACCGGGCGCCACAGATTGGAATGTCCCACCGACCACTCCAGCTATTCCCGCCAAGCCAGCTCCGAAAGCAAAAACGCCGATGAAAACAATCTGAATGCGAGCGCCCGTCGCCGAGAGCATTTCCTGATCGTCAACCCCCGCACGGATCATCATACCGATACGCGTGCGGTTCAACAGCAGCCACATGCCAATCCCGATGGCCACTGCGGCAGCAAAAATGACGATCCGCACAACCGGATACTTCATGTAGATCAGCTCAGCGCTGTTGCGCTTTACACCCGTGACGAAGAACGTCTCCATCGGTCCGCTAAGCCACGAGGGGGGGGAGATGTTGTAAAAATCTCCACCAAAGCCCCATAGCATCAGGTCCGCAGCAACGATCGAAATACCGATGGTCACGAGAGTCTGGCGCAGATCCTGCCCTTGCATCCGTTGAAAGACCAAAATCTGGAGCAAGATTCCGACGATACCTACCCCGATGAACGCAATCGGAAAGGCCAACAGCCAATAACCCGTCGACTCTGCAACAAAATATCCGATGTAACCGCCCAACAGATATAGCGAACCATGCGCCAGATTGACGTTGCGCATCAGGCCAAAGATCAACGTGAAGCCACTCGCGACAAGGAAGTACAATCCACCCAGCGTAATGCCGTTGAATAGAGCGTTGAGGAACACTTTCTTCCGCCCGATGGAGTCTTTAAGCCAATCAGGCCACACGGCAAAAATCATCCAGAGCAGGATAGCCGCCACCAACACGATGACGACGCTCCAAAACGGATGTCTTTCCGCGAACTTTCTCACTGGTCCTCCCGGTCAGACGTTTTCGCCTTTTCCGTTAGGTTCGAAGAGATCAGTGAATCCGGCAATACCCGAAAGTCTTTTCCTTCTAACTGACGAGCGCCGCCCGTCGATAGTCACTCGGAGGCATGCCGAGATTGGCGGAGAAAAACCGGGTGAAACTCGCCTGTGACGAGAACCCAAGATCATATCCAATTTCGGTGACAGACTTTGTCGGATCGAGGAGATCATCAATCGCCCGCTCCGACCGGAGCGTGTTCAGATAGATATTCGGCGTCACGCCCATATTACATTTGAACAGCTTGAAGAAGTGCGGGCGGGATAATCCCGATTCCCGCGCGAGCCAATTCATCTCGATATCTTCTGCAAAGCGCTCGTCCATCAGACCAACTGCGCGCGAAACGCGCCTATCGAGAGAGGTTTGCGAATACCTGTCAGTCGGACTCGCGGCAGCCTGTTTCCAAGTCAATGCATGAGAACGGGCTGCGATCTCAGACAGACATTCGGCAGCCGAAGCATTTCGCTGTTGCGAACCCAGCATATCACTTAAACGATAAACCCAATGGGCAAGGTCGGGCGTCACCTGAAACTGAGGCTGACCATATTGCAACATCGGTTTCCCGCGGCAGAACTCTTCCGCAAACCACTCAGGTCGGATGTAGAGAACTAAACAGGTACTGGGAGCGCCCCCAGGCAAAACTTCGAACCCATGCGGTTCCCACGGATTGACGGCGACGGCCATGATTTCGTCCGCGACAACCGGGACGCCATCCACCGTCACAAGACTACCACTACCACCCACGCGAAAGATCAAATGCGCTTCCCGGTGGGCATGCGTCACAAAGGGTCGATCAAGCCGCAGAAGCGACGCTCGTCCATAGACACCATGCTGAACCGAAATCGCGTGACCCACGAAAACCTCCGCATACGAGAACCGTGGTTACTGTTGAAAAAAAGCATTGAGTTACGAAATCAGCGATTCCGCAAGGAAAAGTTGCAGAATCGCGGCATTAAGCGCCTGTTTGTGTGTAGCTTGTTTTGACGGTTGTGTAGAACTCTCGTGCGATCTGGCCTTGTTCGCGTGGCCCCTGACTGGACGCCTTTCGCCCGCCAAACGGTACATGGTAATCCACCCCGGCCGTCGGCAGATTTACCATCACCATGCCCGCTTGCGCGTTCCGTTTGAAGTGAGCCGAATGCTTGAGACTGGTGGTACAGATACCGGCGGAAAGACCAAACGCGGTATCGTTTGCCAACGCCAGCGCTTCATCGTAATCGCGAACTCTCAAGACCGAGGCAACGGGCCCAAAAATTTCTTCGCGGTTGAGCCGGATGCTTGGGTCGCTGTCTGTGAACAGGGCTGGCGAAAGATAATGTCCCGGCGTGGATTTCGATAGAATTTCGCCACCAAAACGCAAGGTTGCACCATCGCTGCGCGCCCGAAAAATCTCGGCTGTCAGGCTTTCCAGTGCAGCTTGGCTCACGACCGGACCGATATCTGTATCGGGATCCAGAGCGTGTCCAACCCGCAAAGATCTAAGCGCGTCGACGAGTTTCTCAACAAATCGCGAGTAGATCCCCTCTGTCACGATCAAGCGTGAAGAAGCGGTACAACGCTGTCCTGATTGGTAGTAGGCACCATCAAGAGCACAGGCCACCGCCATGTCCAAATCAGCATCGTCAAGAACGACGAGCGGGTTCTTGCCCCCCATCTCCAATTGCAGTCGGCGGTTCTTGCCAAACGATCCTTCAGCGATCCGCCCACCCGTCTCGGTCGAACCTGTAAAAGTCAGCCCGTGAACACGTGGGTCTTCGACGATGGCACCACCGACGTCTGAACCAGGCCCGATCACCAGGTTGAGCACGCCGGGCGGCGTCCCGGCCCGGTGCAGGATGTCAACCAACGCCCACGCGCTTGCGAGCACCAGCTCCGAAGGCTTAAAGACGACCGTGTTTCCGAAAGCCAATGCCGGAGCAATTTTCCACGCTGGAATAGCGAGCGGAAAGTTCCAAGGGGTGATGACGCCGACAACGCCCAACGGCTCACGAGAAATCTCGATGCTTACATCGGGCCGAGTCGAAGGGTGAAGCTCGCCGCCTGTACGCAGAGTTTCACCAGCATAGAAATCGAGAATTCGAGCTGAGCGCTTCGCTTCGGCAATGCCATCCGCGAGAACTTTTCCTTCTTCACGGCTGAGCATCTCGCCAAGTTCGTCGCTGCGGGCCATGACTTCTTGAGACGCGCGAGCCAAAACATCATGGCGTTGTTCAGGCGTTGATAGACCCCAAGTCAGTGTTGCTGTCGATGCTGCATCAACCGCCGCCTGCACTTCGGAACGGCCCCCCTGTGCATAACGATCAATTCGATCATTAGTATTAGAGGGATTGATATTTTCAATGACAGCCGATGTCTGGATCCACTGCCCCCCGATCAGAAGCGGTTTCATGCTGCACCTTCGTCGATTGGCTTCCAGGCCCAGGGATCAAACTGGCAATGGCGCATTCGGACTTTCATTTTTCATCTCGACTGCACAGAAGAACATTGTCGTCTCGCCGACGTTTTCGAGGTTGTGCAGCGCGAACTCGCCATAGCCCACATCATAGAAACGCGTCAAACCGGCGGTGCAATCGCTTTCGTAGGTCATGCC